>CAZCOO010000079.1:0-12284 GCA_964500395.1 uncultured Verrucomicrobiota bacterium | reverse complement strand
CGGCATCTCACCGGCCTCCGTCAGGCAGGAATGCCTGACATACCCGCCGAGGTCGGGCTCTGTCCGTCTATCCGGCGGCAGAAAAAGCAATCCTCCCTCATCATAATCGCACTCTCCCCTTCGCCGCTCCGCGGGGAACGGGGGGCAAAGAAAGTGCGATTCGGATTCGCCGGGAGCGCCAGGCCGCCGCCCCCGCACCCCCCGCGCGCCGGCCCGGAGGTCGGAACGTGCGCCCTGGCACAAGCCGGCGCCGGAACCGGCTCTACAATGCGGCCGGCCGGCGGGGGGGGGATCCCGACTCGCGGAGGACGGAGGGGGAGTGCCCCAGTTGGCTGCGGAAGACCTTGCCCATGTAGTTGGCGTTGGTCATCCCGGTCCGCTCGGCAATGTCGTCGAGTGCCAGGGAGGTGCGCCGGAGGAGGTCTGACGCCTTGTTGATGCGAACCCGGATGAGTTCGGCCTGGGGGCTTCGGTTGAGATATTTCTTGAATCCGCGCTCCATGGCCCGGCGATTGATCCCGGAATGGTAGGCGACGTCGGCCATGTTGACCGGTTCGCCGGAGTGGGTGCGGATATAGTGAACCGCCCTGGCAATCCGCGTATCATCAATGGCCAGGATATCGGTCGACTGGCGGACCTGGATGCCCTCGGGGCCGATGACTTCGGAGGGGGCCTCCGAATCGCCCCGCATCATTTGGTTCAGCCGCTGGGCGGCCAGGTAGCCATTGCGTTCGAAAGGAATGCGGATGCTGGAGATGGGCGGGATGCAGCCCTCGCAGTATTTCGTGTCGTTGTCGACGCCGAGCACGGCGATTTCCTCGGGGATTTTCAGGTCCGCCCGGCGGCAGGCGTTGCACACGTGCACGGCGCGGTAGTCGAAGCGGCTGAACAGGGCGATTGGTTTGGGGAGGTGGGCGAGCCACGCTTCCATCGGGCCGGAGGGATCGCCCGGGGGCGGGGTGTAGACAAACGCGGACAGGCCGTGCTTGTGCAGGTGGTGGACGAAGGCTTCTTTGCGCTCGTCGGGTTCGGCGGCCCCGGCGGGGCCCACATAGGCATAGTGTTTATAGCCATTGTTGATAAAATAGTCGGCGGCCAGCACGCCGATGGCGTCATCATCGGGGTACACGCGGCAGAAACGGGGATTGACCGTGTTTTTATCGACGCACACACACGGCCGGGTGAGATCCCGGACGGCGTCCCGTTCTCTCTCATGGGACAGGCCGAGGATATACCCGTCCACCTCCCAGGAGCAGGCAGAGCGGATGAGATCGGCGTCCTGCTTGATAAAGATGAATTCCCACGGGTCGTGGGCGCGCAGATACTCCTGGACGCCGGCCACGATGGCATTGGCCAGATCGCATTGCCAGGCCAGGGAAACGACCACTTTGAAGGGGGCATCCATATCCGAACCGGGTGTCGTAAAGGGTTTAAGAATAGTCGCAAAGAGGCATATCAGCAAACCGGAAATCTCCGTATGTTCGCTATTCTCGAACCACCATCGGGGGAGACAGATATGCTGACAGGCCAATACTTTCGATCGATCGGGCTGCCCGGCCTACTTGTGACGGGGCTTTTTGCGAACTTCGCTACGGGGTCGGAATACACCTGTCGTATTGTGGACTTCGGGCACGATGTCGGGGGGGATCATTACCGCGGAATGTCGGGGGGCGGCACAATCACGGGGATCACCGGGGACTTTGATGGAGACGGACGCGCGGATGATTCCATCGCGTACTGGGGCTTCAGCATGACCAATCCGCTGACCCCGCCCGCGATTCACTACGACCGGGAGACGCCCAGCGCGATGTATTACGGGGGGATTGTCGGGTACTTCATGGATACCGACCGGGGGATGTTTACGGAGGGGATGCCCAACGAAAACCACGCCCTGCGGGACGATCACAACATGATGGCCAACCCCTCCGGGGATGCCGATCCCTCGCGCGCCGCCGGGATCTGGATCTGGAAGAAGGAAGACTTTCTCAACGGCGGCGACGACTACCCCGTCACCTTCGATACCAACAGCCTGATCGGCGTGCACATCTCCCGCTACTTCAACGGGGTCGACAGCGGGCGCTGGTTTGCCATGGACGGGACCAACATGTTCCTGTCGGAGAAGACGTTTGATGAGTACCTGGCGGAGAACGGGCTCAGCAACTACACCTATGTGTCCTATATGCTGGACCCCACGGACACCCGGTGGGCGCCGTACGAGCCGCAGGAACCGTATCCCATTCAGTTCGACAGCGAGGCGGCCGTCTTCAGCCACCACACCTTCACGAACGTCACCGCGGTCGGCTGGTACGTTTACAAAGACGAAATCACGGCGAGCGGCATCCAGGTGAAGTGGCACTCTTTCGAGACCTATGCCACGGTGCATCGTCCCGAGACCAACAGCTTCCACATGGACATGGCCGAGGTCCCGGCCGGGACGTACCGGAACAACGGGACCGGCGCCGTGTACTCGGTCTCGAACTTTCACATCGCCCGGACCGAGATCCCCTACACCCTGTGGAAGAAGATCCGGAAGTGGGCCGGGAGCAATCAGTATCTCGAGGACCTGAAGCCCGGCTACGGCTTCGATACGGACGGGGACATGGGCAGCATGGACCTGGGGGCCCACACGCATGCGGCCGACGAGCCGGCGACGGATTTCACCTGGTACGATGCGATCGCCTGGTGCAACGCGATGTCCGAATACGAGGGAAAGACGCCCTGCTACTATGCCGACCCCGGCAAGACCGAGGTCCTCCGCATTATCAAGAAGCGGGAATATCCGTCCGACTACACCAACACCTTCGATGTGTACGTGGACTGGAGCGCGGACGGCTATCGCCTGCCCACCCCGGCGGAGTGGGTCTACGCAGCCGAAGCGGGCGCCGGCAGCCTGAATGCCGGCACCTCCCATGCCTGGACCCGTCTCAATGCCTCCAACCGCACCCACGCGGTCGGGTCGCCGGCGAGCAACGCCTTCGGCCTGTACGATACGCTGGGCCACGTCTGGGAATACGTGTGGGACGTCGAGGGCGACCATTTCGACCCGGATGTGCAGCAGCACCATAGGGTGATGGGGGGCGGGCTGCACTACCCGAACGACCCCGGAACAAATTCTCCGCTCCCGTTTGCCTATGTGCCGTACGACGGCAGCTACAACATCGGAATGCGGCCGGTGCGCTACGACGACCCGGTGACGCCGATCACCGGTCCGCTGACCGGCTCGGCGCCGGTGTGGACGGTGGTCAAGGGGCAAGCGGTCGAGCCCGCGGTCCCGGGCACCCCCGTCACTCCGAGCAACGAAATGGTCTACATCTCCGGAACCAATGTCTACAACGCGGGCGAGGCGGATGAAGAGACGGATAACACGGCCTTTCTCCGGTACGGGGACGAGGCCTGGGTCACGGTCTCCCCCTTCTACATGTCGGCGAACGAAATCACCTACGCCCAGTGGAAGGACATTTATCAGTGGGGGCAGGCCAACGGGTACGAGTTTGACATGGACGGCGACATGGGCAGCATGGACTGGCAGACCGGGCAGCACACCCACCAGCCGAGTGAACCGGTTACCGACATGACGTGGTATGACCTGGTCCTGTGGTGCAATGCGTTGTCGGAGTACGAGGGCCGGGATCCCTGCTACTACAGCGACTCGAATCGCACGGTGGTCATACGCAACGCCAACCAGTGGCGGATCCGCATGGAGCAGCGTCCCGGGTTCAATTACAACACCTCCCAGCAGTACCAGGACATATACGTGCGCTGGGAGCACGACGGCTACCGGCTGCCCACCGAGGCGGAGTGGGAGGTGGCCTATCGCGACGGGGACACCCGCTACAACCTCGAGTATCCGTGGAGCGGGGGCACGACGAGCGCCTATCTCTACAGTTGGTTTGCGGGCAATTCGGGCGGGACCACCCACCCGGTCGGGCAAAAACAACCCAACGGGTACGGCCTGTACGACTTGGGCGGCAATGTGACGGAATGGACCTGGGACTGGCCGCACTACGATTACTACCGGTCGCACAACCCCAAGGGCCGGGACGGCTGGATGGTGCCCTTCGGAAAAGAGCTGCGCGGCGGAAACTTCGGCAGCGAGCCGGTCTTTGCCACCCGCCGGCACGAAGACAACGAACGCGAATCGGGCTCGCGCTGCTTTTACGGGTTTCGCGTGGTGCGGTGCGAGGCCAACGAGCACCCCGAGCACGAATCCTTTGATCCGCCCACGGTCCTCACCGTGGACCCCGGCGACTACGACCGCCTGGACGGGCAGACCTACCGCTACAACCTGTGGCGCTCGGGCTACTACCCCACGCCGAACGACGGGGCCTCCGGGGCCACCAACTGGATCTTCGAAACCGGCGGGCCCGTGCAGTCCTCGCCGGTCGTCTGCGACGGGGTGATGTACATCGGCAGCGATGACGGCTGCGTCTATGCGCTGGATGCCTCGACGGGGTCGAACATCTGGACATACCAGACCGGCGGGCCGGTTAAATCGTCGGCCACCATCGTGGACGGCGTCGTCTACATCGGCAGCGACGACTACCACCTCTATGCCATTTATGCCGAGGACATTCCGGGCAGCAACATCTGCGCGGGCGACCTCAAGTGGAAGTTCAAGCACGAGAAGCACACCGTGGAAGGGTCCCCGGCGGTGGCCTACGGCGTGGTGTTCGTCGGGTGGGGCCACAACCGCAGCGAGTGTCTCGGCCTGGACGCGGATACGGGCGAGGAGGTCTGGCGCTATCGCCTCAACACCGTCAACAACGGGCCCGGCAGCATCACGGTCTACGGCACCAACCTCTACTTCAACATCCAGGATGCCCGCTTCATCGCGGCCAACATCTCCAACGAGCAGCCGGTGTGGGATAAGCTCGGGCATCACAGCCGGGCCGGCATCCCGATCCTCAACGACGGCTCGATGGTGTTCTACTGGGCCAACTACGAAATGAAGGGCCTCGACCGCGAGACGGGCGATACGAAGTGGGCGACCTACATCGGGTCGGGGATCGACGGGTTGCCCTATTCCTCGCCGGCGGTCGGCCCGGTGGACTCCGGGCCGGGCCTGACCAACATGCTCTACGCCGGGCACGAGAAATCCAACACCGTCTATGCCTTCAACCCGTACAACGGCGACATCCTGTGGGAGTACAACACGGGCGCCCGCGTCTTTTCCTCCCCGGCACTCACGGATGACGAGGTCTATATCGGCAGCGACAACGGCAAGCTCTATGCCTTCGATGTGTGGACCAATCCGGCCGACCAGGTCAACTGGTCGTGGCAGCTCGGCGACAAGGTCTACTCCTCCCCGTGGGTCGACACCAACGGCACCGTCTACGTGGGCAGCGACGACGGGAAGATCTACGCCATCGCGGACCGCGGGGAACGGATGATCTTTTCCGATGTCGACGCGCTCTCCGTCGCGGAAGGCGGAACCGCGATGCTGCAGGTGCGGCTCAACACAAAGCCGGCCTCGGCGGTGACCGTCTCCGTCGCCCGCACCGCCGGCGATGCGGACCTCTCGGTCGACTCCGGGGCGACCCTGGTATTCGACGCGGCCAACTGGGACGTGTACCAGGCCGTTCAGCTCTCCGCCGCGGAGGATGCGGATGCCGCCAACGGCACGGCCACCCTGACCTGCAGCGCCGAGGGTGCGCGCCCGGCCGTGGTCGAGGTGTCCGAGGCGGATGACGAGTTGTCGATCATGCTCTCGACAACCGACCTGACCGTCGACGAGGGCACGACCTCCAATCTCCAGGTGCGTCTCAATGTCGACCCGTCGGTGGCGGTGACGGTCACGGCGAACCGGGTCTCGGGCGATGCGGATATCGGGCTGAGCGGGGGCGGCCCCTTTGTGTTTACCCCCGCGACCTGGTCCGCCTGGCAGGATGCGCCTGTTTACGCGTCCGATGACGCGGACCAGCAGGACGGCAGCGCCGTCATCCGCTTTTCCGCCCCGGGGCTCAGCGACCGCGACGTGCATGTCTCCGAAGAGGACGATGACGACCTGGAAATCATCGCCTCGACCGATTCGATCTCCGTGCCGGAGGGCTCCAACGCCGTCTTCGATGTGCGGCTGAGCGTGATGCCGGCATCCGCCGTGACCGTGACCGTGGCCCGGACCTCGGGGGACGGCGATATCACGGTGGCGAGCGGGGGCAGCCTGCTGTTCACCACCGCGAATTGGGACAGCCCGCAGCCCGTTCAGCTCTCGGGCGGGCAGGATGGGGATCGATCCAACGGCACGGCCGTGATCACGTGCAGCGCGCCGGCCGTCGGCAGCGATGTCTCGCTCACCGCCACCGAGTACGATGACGACGTGGTCCGCCTGGAGACGGATGTGACCGCCGTCAGCGTGCCGGAGGGCGGGGCGGACAGCTTCCGGGTCCGGCTGAGCACACTGCCGGATGCCGCCGTCACCGTCCGCGTGACCAAGGTCTCCGGGGACGGCAGCCTGAGTGTGGCCGGCGGCGGCGAGCTGGTCTTTACCCCGGGCAACTGGGGTGTCTACCAGTCGGTGACCGTCGCGGCCGCCGAAAACGACGGCGACTACGAGGACGGCACGGCGACGCTGCGCTGCAGCTCCGACGATGCGGACGGCGATATCGACGTGTCCGTAACCGAACTGGATAACGACATCACCGGCATCCACTTCCAGGACGGCGTCGCGCCCACCCCCGCGTACGCGGGGACTGACGACACCTACCTGGACAGCGATTCGCCCACCACCATCCGGGGTGCACTGGATCGCGTTCTGGTGCGGGCCAACAACCACCGCCATACCCTCCTTCGGTGGGACCTGAGCGCCATCTCCACGCCCTCCACCCGGGTGCACACCGCATCCATCACCTTGGATGTCTACAACACAGGCGGCTCTCTCTTCCTGTACCGCTGCCGGCGAGACTGGTCCGAGGCGAACGCCACCTGGAACGACTACGATGCGTCGCATGCCTGGCAGGCGCCGGGCGCCACGGGGGCGATGGACGCGGCCTCGACCCTCCTGGGCACCGGGAGCGGGGCCTCCGCCGCCCCCGTCACAATCGAGCTCAACGCGGCCGGTGTGGCGGCCGTCCGGGACTGGGTCCGGGCGCCCTCGACCAACGACGGATTTCTCCTCGTTTCCGAAACGGATGATGCCATCTGGATTCGCAGCAGCGAATATGCCGCCCCGGCCCAGCGCCCGCGCCTCTCTGTGGGCTACTCCTTCGACGCCCGGCCGGAGATCGAGTTTTCGTCCTCGGCGGTCGAGGTCCCCGAAGGCAGCAATGCCACTGTACAGGTGAAGCTCACCACCTCGCCGGCCGGTGCGGCCACGGTCTCCGTGCAGCGCGTGTCGGGGGATGCCGATATCTCGGTGACCGGCGGGGGCGAGCGCGTCTTCTCCCCGGCCGACTGGGACCTCTGGCAGCCGGTGACGCTCTCCGCCTCCGAGGATGCGGACGAAAGCAACGGCACCGCCGTCATTCGCGCCTCGGCCCCCGGCATGACCGCCCGCGATGTGACGGCCACGGAAGTGGACAACGACGCCGTCGGTGTTTTTTTTTCGCCTGAAATCCTTGCGGTCGAGGAAGGGGCCATCACCGGTCTGACGTTCCGTCTCGACCGGCCGCCGGCGTCCAGCGTGACCGTCACGGTCTCCCGCGTCTCGGGGGATGCGGACGTGCACCTGGCGCACGGCGCCCCGGAGATCCACCTCTTTGACGCGACGGACTGGGACACATGGCGGACGGTCTTCGTTTCCGCGCGGGAGGACGTCGACACAACCGAGGGCACAACCCGCTTCGGGTTCGAGTCCCCGAACGTTCACGGGGGGACCGTGACGGTCTCCGAGGTCGAGAACGACAGCGCCGCCACCACCGTGCTTTTCGATTTCGGCCCCACCCCTTCCACCGGGCACTGGAACAACATCACGGCCACGGGGATCGGAACGCCGGTGGCGGACGCGGTCGACCGGGACGGCCTTCAGACCGGCATCGCCCTGGACATCACCAACGCGTTTCACGACGGACTCGACGGGATCGACACCAACGCCCTTTACCCCGCGTCGGCCCAGGGGGACTTCCTGCGGGTCAATGCGCTGGATGCACAGGCCGATTTCGTCCTGCGGAATCTCGATCCGGCTGCGCTGGTTGACGTGGTGCTGTTCGGATCGCAGGCGAATCAGTCGTTCGGGTCCCTCTCCGAGTATCGGATCGAGGGGGCGAGTGAGACGCTGGAAACGTACCTCAACACGACGAACACGGTGCTGTTGTCCGGCGTTGCGCCCCGGGGCGACGGGACGATCCACGGGACCCTCACCGAAGGCGGATCCGGCGTCGGCGTGCTGAACGTCCTGGAGCTTCGCGTCCCCGGCCGCATCGGCGCCGCGGTGGATATCGAAGCCTCTACCAATGCGCTCGCCCTGCCCGAGGGGGGCACCGACAGCATTCAGATCCGCCTCTCGGCCGAACCCGATGCCGCCACGACCGTCTCCGTGGCCCGGGCCGCCGGCGACGCCGACATCTCGGTCGACGGCGCCGCATCGTTTGTCTTCTCGACCGCGAACTGGAGTACATGGCAACCCGTGGCGGTGACGGCGGCGGCCGATGGCGATGCCCTGGACGGAACCGCCTACCTGCGGTGCGGGGCCGAGGGGGCCACCGATCTGGATATCCGCGTCACCGAGATCGACGCCGAGGCCGGCGATGCCGACGCCGACGGCCTCCCCGATGCCTGGGAACTCCGCTATAGCGGCGGCGCCACCAACATGGACGCGTACGCGGACGACGACGGGGACGGCTTCCTCAACCTGCACGAGTACATTGCCATGACCGACCCCACCAACGCGGCCGCCATGTTCGTCGTCAACCACGTGGCGGCGGGCGAGGGCGGACACTACACCATCAACTGGAACAGCGCCTCCGGCCGGGTCTACGGGATAAGCCGGAGCGCCCGGGCCGCCGGCGGATACTCCGCGATTTCCTCCGGCATCGCGGCACATCCGCCTGTGAATACGTGGACCGATACGGTACATTCCTCATCCGAAGCGGGTTTTTATCGAATCGAGGTTCAGATGCAGCCATGAGCGCAGGCCCTACAGCCGGAACGAACCCTGCAGACCGTACGCGGGGGAGGGACTCGTGAAAAAAACACCGATCATTGTGATGGCCGTATTGTGCACAGCCTGGTTCAGCCGCGCGGAGGAATTCCCCCCCACGCGGCTCGACCTGGCCCCGCAGACCGACATCTTTCTCGACATGTGCTACGGCCCGCACGACCCCGAGGTCGTCAAACGCAAGCTCCAGGTCTTCAAAGAGCTGGGGTTCGAACGGGTTTATTTTGTCGCCGCCAATCCCGGCTATCCCCAGTACGGGATGCCGTTTCTCGACTTCATCGCCGACCCCGACGCCTACGGCAACTACGCCCGGGAGTCGGTACAGCATACGACCAACATCAACCGGGTCATGATCCGGGCGGCCCACGAAGCGGGCCTGGAGGCCTGGCCGGTCTTCAAGCCCTACGAAGGCGGAGTGGGGCGAACCCTTCCGGTGGGGGAAGAACATCCCTACCGGGACAAAGGCCTGCCCGATGTCGGGGGGACGGCGTACGGCTATGACTCGTTTATCCTGGAGAACCCCCACATGCGCCTGGCCCGCCGGCCCGGCTCCGGCCGGGATGCGGACCTGGATGAGCCCCTCACCCGCATCGAACTGGCCTTCTGTATCGATTCCAACGCCTTTCACGAGAAGGACGATGTGGAGGTGTCCACATCCGCGGTGGAGTCGGTATCGCTCTGGGTGAGTGACGACAACGGCACCTACACCCGGTACACCAACCGCTTTGCCGTCGATCAGCACATCGAGAGCCGGGTCCTGCGCGACGCCAACGGCTGGGATCTCCGGGACGGGGAGGCCTTTGCCTGCCGGGTCGTCACCCTGCACGACTTTGAGCAGCCGGTGCGGGATCGATTCGCGGCGGTAACCTTTGACAACCCGGACGGGGCCCACGTCACCATCCCGTTTTCCATGATCCACTGCTACAGCGGAGACGAGGCCATTCCGATCACCGTGACCCGGCGTACCCGTCCGCTGCTGCGCACCCTGGGGACCTCCTGGGAGGACCGCCCCCGCTCCGACTTCCGCAAAGACGGTTTCGAATTCGAGTACCGCGGCTGGGGCGGTCGGTATCCGGGGTGGGACGACGCGGCGCACTACGGCATCGCCCGGGGCAAGAACCCTTACCTCAAGGGCCTCTTGTGCGAGGCCTACCCCGAGGTCCGCGCCTACTGGCTCGATACCATCCGGCGCCTGCTGGACTACGGCGCGGACGGGATCGACATCCGGCTGGTCAACCACAGCGGGATGGTTTCGGACTTTGCCAACTACGGCTTCAACGAGCCGGTGATGCGCGAATACGAACGCCGCCGGGGCCACCGCCGGGTGGAGACGATCGATCACTACCGCGAGATCATGAAGATCCGCGGGGAGTTCTTTATGCAGTTTCTCGAATCGGCCCGCGGGATTATCGAGGCGCGGGACCGGGCGTTTCAGCTCCACATGCACCATGTCTACCTCGACCTCCAGCACGACGGCTACCTGCGCGGGCTGGTGCAGTGGGGACAGCCCAAGCTGTTCCCGGACTGGCGCCGCATGGTCGACCTGGCGGACGAAATCACGATCAAGAGCCACTACAACGGCCACTACCGGCCGGAAGACTGCGGCCCCATCAAGGACCGCGCCTACGAACAGGGCAAGCCGGTCTGGATTATGTGCTACCTGACCCAGGGGCCGGACCTGCAGCCCTCGCTCTTCGCAGGCGCGTCCGCGGACCCGCGGATCACCGGGGTGATCTTTTATGAAACCGTCGTGCGCAACAACCCCAACTTCGGCATGCACCGCCCCGGCATCGTGGGCGTTGCGCCGGATCGGAGCCTCATGCTGGATGAGGACGTGATCGGAAAGATCGAGCAGCTCATGGGGCCCTAGCCCCGGACCGGTCGCGCCCCGCCCCACCCGACAACCCGAGTACACAACCATGCCCGCAAAACGACCCAACATCCTGTTTCTGATGGACGACCAGCACCGCTATGACTTCATGGGCTGCGAGGGCCACCCCGTCCGTACCCCCACGCTCGACTGGCTCGCGGAGACCGGCGCCCATTTCCGCAATTGCTACACCCCCAGTCCCGTGTGCGTGCCCGCGCGCCAGAGTATGATGAGCGGGCAACTGCCCCGCACCTGCGGCTGCGAGGAGTTTACCAGCGACCTCCCGCCCGGCTATATGACCTTCTCCAAGCGATTCGCGCAATACGCCTACCAGACGGTCTGCTGCGGCAAGCTGCACCACACCGGCCCCGACCAGATGCAGGGCTGGACGCGCCGGATCGGCGAAGAACAGCACGTCGCCCCCCGCCATATCGAAGGCCGCATAGAAGCGGAATACGACCGCTACCGACCGGAGCCGCGGACGCGGCACCCCGTGCACTACGAACTCGCGGAAGCCGGCTTCGGCGACAATCCCGTACAGCTCGTCGATGACTACACCTGCGACGGCGCGCTGAACTTCATCAAGCTCTTCTTCAATGCCTCCTTCCAGCACACCGCCGCCACACACCGGCAGCCCCTCCTGCTGAAGGTCTCCCTCATCGCCCCGCACGATCCCTATACCACCCGCGACCTCGACAAATACGACTACTACATTAACCGGGTCCGACCCTTCCCGGATTCCCCCGCCCTGCCCGAGATTTCCCCGCCCGACAACTGGATGCCGCAGATCGTGCCCGGGCGCGACGCCGACGTCGGGGATATCCGGCAGGCCCATGCCGCCTACAGCGCCATGGTCGACAAAAACGACGAGATCTTTGCCCGGGTCATCGAATCCCTGCGACACGCCGGGGAGGACCTGGACGACTGGATCATCGTCTACGCGTCCGATCACGGCGAGCTGCTGGGGGAACACAACTGCTGGTGGAAATTCAATTTCTACGAGGGCAGCGTCCGCGTGCCCCTGCTCATCCGGGCCCCGCGCTGGTTCGAAGGCGGCATCCGCGTGGAGGAAAACGTCAACCTCTGCGATCTGTTTGCCACCCTGTGTGAAATGAGCGGCCTGGAAATCCCCGGGGGGCTCGACAGCCGGAGCCTGCTGCCCCTCATGCGCGGCGACGCCTCGGGTTGGGACAACGAAACCGTGTCCGCCATCAGCAACCGCCTCATGATCAAGCGGGATCATCTGAAGTACATGCACCTGCCCTATTCGCAAGCGGAGGTGCTGATTGATCTGAAGCGCGATCCCGGCGAAGAGACCAACGC
>CAZCOO010000078.1:10158-12386 GCA_964500395.1 uncultured Verrucomicrobiota bacterium | reverse complement strand
AAAGAGAAACGCGCAACCACTTTCCTCTGTTCATCAAAGAATCTGTCCTACACCCCCTTCCAGCTCTTTTCGATAGACGCCGTAGACCATGGCCGCGAATGTGTTGTACATGATCACGGCCTGGTATTCGTGAGAGAGGTCGACGTTCAGTCCTTCAATCACTTCTTCTTTGGAGACACCCATTTTGCGCTCCTTTCATTGCGGGCCGCCTGCACCAGGGCAGGGGGCGCGGTTTCGATGTCTACCCACACCCTATCTCATCACAGCAGTTTCGCCAGTCCCCCCCCGGGGGGGAGAACCGGCGGACCCGCCGTGTGCGCGAGGCCGGGGCATTCCGGGGGCTTGCGTCGACGAGGGGTGCGCGGCATGGTAGCCGCATGCCTTCACCCATTGCTCATCTCGGTATGGGGACGGCCCTGTTCCGGCTGTTTGGCCGACGGAGGCCCCTCTCTCGATATCGGCAGACCGGCCTGCTCGCGGCCTTCCTGTTTTTCAGCATGATGCCGGACCTGGATTCCATCGCGGGATTCGTGACGGGCGACCTGGGAACGTATCACAACCAGGGGGCGCACAGTTTTTTTGCCGCCGCTGTGGCGGCCCTGGCAACCGCCGTGATCGCGGGGCGGCGCTTTGGCGCCCGCACCGGCGCGGCCGCGCTGGTTTTCGGCTGCTACGCGGTGCACATCCTGATGGACACGGTGACGGACGGCCGCGGGGTGATGCTGGGCTGGCCCTTTACGTCGGAGCGGGTCCAGGGCCCGCCGCTCTTCTACGGCCTGCACTGGTCCGAGGGCTTGTGGAGTATGCGGCACCTGGTGACAGCCGGGACGGAACTCGCGTTTGTGGCTGTGCTCTGGGCGCTGGTGTTCTGGGGCGCACGCGGGGGGGGGAGAACCCGCGCATGATCCGCGGGTGTCAGGCCGAGGTGCGGGTCCGCGCGTGGTAGTCCTGGAGAGGGTGTACGTCCCAGGGGTGTTCCCGCACATGGGCGATGGCGGCAACGTTGGCGCGAGCGCCGGCTTCGGTGGTGATGATGGGGATGCCCCGGAGAATCGCCTCGGATCGGATGATGACTTCGTCCTGGCGCGAGACGGGACCGCTGGGCGTGTTGATCACGAGACCGATGGACCCCTCCTTCATGCAGTCGAGCACGTTGGGGCTCTTTTCTTCGGCGAGTTTATGCAGGACCGTGACCTGCATCCCGGCGTCCTGGAGGGCGCGGGCGGTTCCTTCGGTGGAGGTCAGCGTAAAGCCCAGGGCCACCAGCGACTGCGCGATTTCCACCATCCAGGGCTTGTCGGCATCCTTTGCGCTGAGGAAGACGTCTCCGGTCTCCGGCAGTCGTTGCCCGGCGGCAATCTGGCTTTTCCAGTAGGCGGTTTCAAAACTGCGGTCGATCCCCATGACTTCACCGGTCGACTTCATCTCCGGCCCGAGGATCGGGTCGACCCCGGCAAAACGGTTGAAGGGGAATACGGCCTCTTTGACGGCACACCACTGCACGCCCTCCGGCTCTCCGGTGGCGTCCATCTCCTTGAGTGTGCGGCCGACGGCGATCTGCGCGGCCAGCTTGGCCAGCGGGACCCCGGTGGCTTTGCTGATGTAGGGCACGGTGCGGGAAGCGCGGGGATTGATTTCGATAATGTAAAAATCCCCGTCCTTGACGGCAATCTGCACATTCATGAGGCCGCGGACATCGAGCTCCAGCGCCATTTTTGCGCAGGCGTCCTTGATGCGCTCGACCATGTCGGGGGCAAGGCTGTGCGGCGGCGTGGCGCAGGCACTGTCGCCGGAATGGACGCCGGCGGCTTCGACGTGCTGCATGACGCCGCCGATCAGGACGTCGGTGCCGTCGCACACGCAGTCCACATCGACCTCGATAGCCCCCTCGAGGTAGTGGTCGATGAGCACGGGGTAGTCGGGGCTGGCCTCGATGGCGGCCCGGATGAATTGCCGGGCCTCGCCCTCGTCATAGGCGACCATCATGGCGCGTCCGCCGAGGACGTACGAGGGCCGGATCATCACCGGGAATCCGATGCGGTGGGCGAGTTGGAGCGCCTCTTCGGGGTCTTCGGAGGCGCCGCTTTCCGGCTGTTTGAGGTCGAGTTTCTCCAGCAGCTCCCGGCAGCGCTTGCGGTCTTCGGCGCGGTCGATGCTGTCGGGACTGGTGCCGAGGACCTTCGCGCCCGCGTTGAGCAGCGGCGTGGAAAGGTTGAGCGGAGTCTGTC
>CAZCOO010000078.1:0-10148 GCA_964500395.1 uncultured Verrucomicrobiota bacterium | reverse complement strand
GCGATATTCAGCGGGGTCTGGCCGCCGAATTGGCAGATGACGCCCATGGGGTTCTCTTTCTGATAGATCTGCAGCACGTCCTCGACGGTCAGCGGCTCGAAGTAGAGCTTGTCCGAGGTGTCGTAGTCGGTCGATACGGTTTCCGGGTTGCTGTTGACCATGATGGTCTCGTAGCCCATCTCCCGGAGGGCCAGCACGGTGTGGACGCAGCAGTAATCAAACTCGATGCCCTGGCCGATCCGGTTCGGGCCGCTCCCCAGGATGATGACTTTTTCTTTTTCGGTGGGGCGCGCCTCGTCGCTCAGCGCGGAGTAGCTGCTGTAGTAGTACGGGGTGTAGGCCTCGAATTCCCCGGCGCAGGTATCCACCAGCCGGTAGCGAGGGGAGAGGCCCAGCTCGATGCGCTCCTGCCGGATGTGCTGCATGGTGGTGTCGCCGCCGCGGATGCGGGCGAGCCGGCTGTCGGAAATCCCGTTGCACTTGGCGGTCCGGTAGAGGTCGAGATCGGGCGGTTCGCCTTCGGGCACGGCCTGGAGGGCCTGTTCGATTTCGTGCATCTGGGCCATGTTGTCCAGGAACCACGGGTCGATGTGGGTGAGTTCGGCGATGCGGTCGAGGCTCATGCCCTGTTCCATGGCGTACTTGACGTAGAAAATCCGCCGGGTGGTCGGCGTGGACAGGTGTTTTTCCAGGTCGTCGGTCTCGAGTTCGCCGGGCGGCAGGGAGAGGCCGTCCACGCCGATTTCAAGGCCCCGGAGGGCTTTGCCGAGGGCCTCCTTCAGGTTGCGCCCGATGGCCATGGTTTCCCCCACGGACTTCATGCTCACCCCGAGCTTGGTGTCCGCGCCCGGGAATTTTTCGAAGGCAAACCGGGGGATCTTGACCACGCAGTAGTCGATGGTCGGTTCGAAGCTGGCGGGGGTCTCCCGCGTGATGTCGTTGGGCAGCTCGTCCAGGGTATAGCCGACGGCGAGCTTGGCCGCGATCTTGGCGATGGGGTAGCCGGTCGCCTTGCTGGCCAGGGCGGAGCTGCGGGATACCCGCGGGTTCATCTCGATCACCACCATGCGCCCGGTTTGGGGGTGGATGGCGAACTGCACATTGGAGCCTCCCGTCTCCACGCCGATGGTGCGGAGGACCTGGATGCCCCAGTCCCGCATGGCCTGGTACTCGGCATCGGTGAGGGTCTGCACCGGCGCGACGGTGATGCTGTCGCCCGTGTGAACGCCCATGGGGTCGAGGTTTTCGATCGAGCAGATGATCACGCAGTTGTCGTTCTTGTCCCGCATGACCTCCAGCTCGAATTCCTTCCATCCGATGACGGATTCTTCGAGCAGGACTTCGCTGTTCATGCTGGCTTTGAGGCCGCCGGCGACGATTTCGTGGAGCTCTTCCATGTCGTAGGCGGTCCCGCCGCCGGTGCCGCCGAGCGTGAAGCTGGGCCGCACGATGACGGGGAACCCGATAAACTCGGCCGCTTCCCTGGCCTCTTCGATGCTGTAGACGTGCCGGCTCCGCAGGCACTCCAGGCCGGCTTCTTCCATGGCCACCTTGAACAGTTCCCGTTCCTCCGCCTTCTTGATGGCATCCAGCCGGGCGCCGATCAGCTCCACCCCGTAGCGCTCCAGGGCGCCGTTCTCGGCGACTTCCACGGATACGTTCAAGGCGGTCTGGCCGCCCAGCGTCGGCAGGAGGGCGTCGGGCCGTTCCTTGGCGATGATCTTCTCCACTGCCTCGGCGGTGATGGGTTCGACATAGGTGCGGTCGGCCATCACGGGGTCGGTCATGATGGTGGCCGGATTGCTGTTGATCAGGACAATTTCATAGCCCTCTTCCTTGAGGGCTTTACAGGCCTGGGCCCCGGAGTAGTCGAATTCGCAGGCCTGGCCGATGACGATAGGCCCCGATCCGATGATCATGATTTTGTCGATGTCCGTGCGTTTGGGCATGATGCTGACTCTCCCGTGCGAAGATTGCGGCGGCCGGTCCGCCTTATCCGGCGCGCAAGGCGGTGGCGCGCTGTTCCATCAAGTCGATAAATTCGCGAAAGAGGTAGTGGGAATCGTGCGGCCCGGGACAGGCCTCCGGGTGGTACTGCACGGAAAAGACGGGCCGTTCGCGGTGGCGGAGCCCGGCGGAGGTGTCGTCGTTGAGGTTCACGTGCGAGGTGAGGGCCACGGATTCGTCCAGGGAGTGCCGGTCCACGCAAAAGCCGTGATTCTGCGAGGTGATTTCCACGCGCCCGTTCCCCGTGTTCAAGACGGGCTGGTTCGCGCCGCGATGCCCGAACTTGAGTTTAAAGGTCCTGGCCCCCAGGGCGAGGGCGAT
Organism: uncultured Verrucomicrobiota bacterium; assembly: GCA_964500395.1. Classification (GTDB taxonomy): domain Bacteria; phylum Verrucomicrobiota; class Kiritimatiellia; order CAZCOO01; family CAZCOO01; genus CAZCOO01. The sequence goes on along the minus strand of CAZCOO010000078.1, from coordinate 7,820 downwards.
GACCTGGTGCCCGAAGCAGATGCCGAACAGGGGCCGCTCCCCGGTCTCGATCAGGGCCCGGAGCGTGCGGGCGAGATAGGGAACGCCTTCCGGATCCCCCGGCCCGTTCGAGACAAAGATGCCGTCCGGATCGGTCGCGAGGATGTCCTCCGGCGGGGACGAGAGGGGAAAGACCTCCAGGTCGCAGCCCATTTCCGACAGCATGCGGAGCTGATTGTACTTGATGCCGCAGTCGATCACGGCCACGCGGTAAGGCTTGGGTTCGGCGGCGGCTTGCGCGGAGGGCCGGCCGAGCTCCGCCGCCCGGTCCCGCCAGCGGTAGCGCTCCGGGGTGCTGACCTCGGAGGCCAGGTCGCGGCCCACCAGCCCCTGCGAAGCGCGGGCCCGGTCCACCAGGGTGTCGGGATCGGGTTCCTCGGTGGACACCACCGCTTTCATGGCCCCCTGGGATCGGATGTGGAGGGTGATGGCCCGCGTATCCAGCAAATCGATGCCGATGAGCCCGTGTTTCTCGAGATAGTCGGGCAGGGACATCGAAGCGCGCCAGTTGCTGGCGAGGCGGCTGCATTCGCCGACCACCAGTCCCGAGCAGTGGGGGCGCCAGGATTCTACATCCTGCTCATTCACGCCGTAATTTCCGATCAACGGATAGGTCATGGTGACAATCTGGCCGAAATACGAGGGGTCCGTAAGGATTTCCTGGTATCCGGTCATGGCCGTGTTGAAGACCAGGTCCCCCTCGATATCTCCATGGCCGGCGAAGGCCCGTCCCCGAAACCAGGTCCCGTCTTCCAGTGCAAGAATCGCTTTTCGGTACGCGTGCATAACTCTATCGTGCCCTTTCAGGGGGTAGCGTGAAAGCAAATTGGCCGGATTCTGGATGAATCGGTGCGAGATGCCAACCCCTGATCAAAAAAATCTTTTTTTGCATGCGGATAAGGCGGATGGTAAGGATACTCGACGTCCTGTACAGGGGTGGCCGCGCTGACGGATCGCGATTCTCAACATTCGCACTGCAAAAGTGAAGACTTCATGACACGTTCCAGAAAAATACCGCTGGGGCTTCTGGCCCTGCTCGCTCTGCCTGCGCTCTTCCTGGTCAGCTCTCTGGGCCGGGACCGGGCCGAGGGGCCCGCGCCCGCCGGGGCCGAAACCGGGCCCGAACGGGCCGGGCCGGCGCCGGCCGAACACCACGAACGCATCGCGCGCCTGGTAGCGGACGGTCTCCCCCGGGCCCATGTGACCCACCGCGACCTCGATGACACCATCGCCGACCAGGCCTTCGAGACCTACCTCGAGACGCTCGATCACGACCGGTCGGTGTTTCTGGCTTCGGATGTGGAGGAGTTCGAGCAATGGCGCGAGTCGCTCGACGAGCAACTGCGGCGGGGGCATACCCAGTTTGCCTTCAAGGTGTTCGACCGGTTCATCCAGCGCATGCGCGAACGCGTCGAGTTTGTCAACCGGCTGCTCGAATCCGAATTTGACTTCTCGCTGGACGAAGAGTTCCGCCGCGACCGGGAGGGCGCCCCCTGGCCGGCCACCCCGGAGGAACAGAACGAACTCTGGCGCAAGAAGATCAAAAATGAATTCCTCGCTCACCGGGTGAATCGAACCCTGAAGGAGGAGGAAGCCGCCGCCGCCACCAACCGGGCGGCGGGCGCGGACTCCGACGCCGGCGAGGAAGACGGCGAGCAGGTGGAAGACGGGGGCGAGACCGCCCTCGACCGGTCGCCGGAAGAGGCCGTCCGGGATCGCTACCGCCAGTTTCTCTCCGTGCTGGAAGGGCACGACGCCCAGTGGGTGCTGCAGATGTACCTCAACGGGTTCACCCGCGCCTACGATGCGCACTCCTCCTACATGTCGCCCCGGGCGTCGGAAGATTTCGACATCGCCATGCGGCTCTCCCTGACCGGCATCGGGGCGCTGCTCACGATGGAGGAGGGGGCGGCCAAAATCGTGCGCCTCATCCCCGGCGGCCCCGCGGAACAGGACGGACGCCTCAAGCCCGGGGACAAGATCATCGCCGTCGGCCAGGAAGGGGAGGAGCCGGTCGATATCCTCTACTGGCCGCTGTACAAGTCCGTGCGTCTGATTCGCGGGCCGGTCGGTACGGAGGTGCGCCTGGAGGTGGTGCCCGCCAGCGATTCGACCGGGACGCAGGTCAAGACCATCGTGCTGACCCGCGATGAGATCAAACTGGAAGAAAAGGCCGCCAAGAGCCGGGTCCGGGATGTTCCCGGCCGGCTGGAACCCGATGCGGTTCGTCTCGGCGTCATCGAACTGCCGGACTTCTACGCCGATTTGCGCGGCCGCCGCAACGGCGACGAGGAGCCGCGAAGCTGTTCGCGGGATGTGCAGCGCCTGCTGGAAAGCCTCCAGACCAACCGCGTGGACGGCCTGCTGCTGGATCTCCGGAACAACGGCGGCGGATCCCTTCCCGACGCGATCGAGATGAGCGGGTTCTTCATCGACGACGGGCCGATCGTGCAAGTGAAAGCCAATCGGCGCATCCGGGTCCTGCGCGACCCCCGGACGGGTGTCCTTTTCGAAAAGCCCATGCTGGTGCTGGTCAACCGGCAGAGCGCCTCCGCCTCGGAAATCCTGGCCGGCGCCCTGCAGGACTACGGCCGGGCCCTTATTGTCGGGGACGAAAAGACCCATGGGAAGGGAACCGTCCAGTCCGTCTTCCCGCTCGATCGCAAAAACCCGAAGCTCGGCGCGCTGAAGATCACCACGGCCGCCTTTTTCCGCATCGACGGCCGCTCCACGCAGCTCAAGGGCGTAGCGCCCGATATCGTTCTCCCCTCTCCCCTGGAGGCCATGGAAGTGGGGGAGGAATACCTCGACAATGTCCTGCCCTGGAGCCGGATCGAGGCGGCCGCGTACGAGCCGGTGGGCACCCTCGGCGGCGTCGCCAACCGCCTCAAGGCCCTCTCGGAGAACCGGCTGGCGACCAACCAGTCCTACGCCACCTACCAGGACCTGCTGCACCGCCTGGAGAGTCGGGTGAAGATGACCAACATCACCCTGAACCTGGAAAAGCGGCTGGCCATGGGCCGGGAGGACCGGGAAATCGAGGAGTTGCAGCAGCAACTCGAGGAGCAGTTCAGCCGGCGATTTCCCGACCGCGACGACGAGGAGGACGACAAGACCGATCTCGTTCTGGAGGAATCGCTGCAAATCCTCCGCGATATGGTGGAGATGCAGCGCGATCCGGATTCCACCATGGCCCGCCGGGAGTAAACCCCGCAGAACGACCGGGAGGGACGATATGAAAGCGACGCTCGTGCACGTACACGTGAAAGCCGAACACGCGGATGAATTCCTCGAGGCGACGCGAAAGAACCACGAGGGGTCGGTCCGGGAAGCGGGGAATCACCGGTTTGACATTCTCCGGTCGCGGGAAGACCCGACTCGCTTCATCCTCTACGAAGTGTTCGAGAACGACGACGCCATCGCCGCGCACAAGGAGACCGCCCATTACCTCGAATGGCGCGAGACCGTCGCCGACTGGATGGCCGAACCCCGCCATGCGGAGATCTTCGATCTCGACCGCCCGCTCCTCGGTTCAGACTGATCGAAGCCGGCTTCGGTCGCCGGCCCGGCTCAGGCGGGATGGTGCTCGTTGACCCAGTCGTGGGCCCGGTGGGTCAGCACCTGGTTGTCCGGAAGATGCAGCTTGCGCTTGATGTGGGAGCGGTGCGTCTCCAGCGTCTTGATGCTGATGTTCAGCAATTCCCCGATCTGATTCAGCGTATAGCCGCGGCCGATCAGGTGAAAGACTTCCAGTTCGCGGTTGCTCAACAGGTCGATGAGGTGGTCCTCCGGCGGGGTGCCGCCGGTGCGGATGTGCTTGAGGATCCCCTGGCGCACCACGTCGCTCACGAAGACCTCCCCCTTGCGTACGGCCGTGATGGCCGGCAACAGGTTGCGGGCGAGGTCGCTTTTCATCACATAGCCGTTGGCGCCGGCCCGGATGGCGCGCTCCGCGTAGACGTGCTCGCTGTGCAGGGAGAGGACGATGATCAACAGGTCGGGGAATCGGCTCCGCAGCCCCTGGATGATGCCGAACCCGTCCCCGGAGGACAACGCCAGTTCCAGCAGCACGAGTTGCGGCTTCCGGCGGCCTACCTCTTCGATCAGGCGATCGTGCCCGCAGGTGGCATCCAGGACCTGTAAGCCGGGCTGGGTCTCCAGGAAGCTCTTGAGCGAGCGGCGCACGCCCTCGTGCTCATCTGCGGCCAGAATGCAGAACAGGTCCGCCTTGAGTTGGATCGTTTTGCCCACCGGTCTTGTACACTCACCTTTATGAGGATCGACAGACGCGTCGACCGAATGGCGATACTTATACCGGGTCGGGCAAAATCGCCAATCGGGTATCCCCCCGGTTCCCGTATCGGGCGTTCACTGATGGCAACCGGCGGGAAATCCCGGAGACAACCCCGGGTGCACCCCTGCGTACAAGGGTCAGGGCACGTCGCTGCGTTCCACCCACTGGACGGCGTGGCGCACGAGCTCCGTGGCGTTTTCCAGGTTGAGCTTTTCCTTGATGTGGGCGCGGTAGGTCTCGATGGTTTTGATGCTCAGGTGGAGCTTTTCCGCAATCTGCCGGGTGCTGAGCCCCTGCCCGATCAGGCGGTAGACCTCCAGCTCGCGATCACTGAGCCGTTCCACCGGCGAAAAATTGGGGTCGGTTCGCTTCCCGCCCCGAATGCCGAGCAGGATGCGCTGGCGAATCTCTTCGCTGACGTAAATATCGCCGTTGAGGATCGCGCGGATCGCCTCCACGATCCTGCCCGCCATCTCCTGCTTCATCAGGTAGCCGTTGGCCCCGGCGCGCAGCACCCGCTCGGCGTAGAGGGATTCGTCGTGCATGGACATGACGAGGATCGGCATATCCAGGTCCTGGGCCCGAATGGCCTTGATCAGTTCCAGCCCGTCGGACCCCTTGAGAGAAATATCAATCAGGGACACCTCGACCTCCGATTGCGCGAGGCAGGCGAGTGCGTCGCCGGCGCTGTCGGCCTCGCCGACAATCCGCAAATCGGGTTCCTGCTCGAGAATGCTGCGCACGCCCTGCCGGACGATCGGGTGATCGTCCACGATCAGGACGCGAATCTCGGTATTCTCGGTGTGCGCTTGTGTCATAGCCACGGTGCTCCCCAAACTGCTCGTTATGTAAACGATGATCGGGTTGTGTGTAAAGCCCTACGCGGGCAGGACGAGGCTGCAGCGGACGATTGTCCCCCCGCCGGGGCGCGCGGCGAGCTCGAGGTCTCCGCCCACCTCGACCGCCCGATAGCGCATGATGGTCAGGCCCATCCCGGAGCCGCGGGGCGGCGGCGAGGGAATCCCGCGGCCGTCGTCTTCGATTGCCAGGGTGACCAACCTGCCCTCGACGGCGTAGTGGATCATGAGGCGGGAGGCGCCGCTGTGGCGAATGGCATTGCTGGTGGCCTCCTGGGCAATCCTGTACAGGTGCAGTTCGGTGGTCGGGGGGAGGGGGGGCGCGTCCCGGTCCCCCACATAGGCGCACTCGATTTCGGTATGGCGGTTCTGGGTGTCGGCGAGTTCCGTCAGGGCCGCGCTGAGCCCGCTTTTCTCCAGGTCGGTGGGGTACAGCCCGTGGGCGAGCTGCTTGACGGAGCCCAGTACGTTCTGGGCCAGCCGGGTGAGCTCGGCCGCGTCGCGTTGCTCATCCCGATCCTGCTGGGCCAGCTTCATCTGCAGGGCACCGGCCAGGAGGGTAATGCCGGTCATTTCCTGGCCCAGGGCGTCGTGCAGTTCCTGGCCGATGACTTTCCGCTCGGCCTCGCTGACGGCTACGATCGCCTCCTGGCTGCGGGCTTGCTCGGTGATGTCGATGCCGGTGCCGATGACGTACTGGACCGTGCCGTCCCGGTCCAGAAGGACCGTATTCGACCAGGAGATGCGCCGCCGGCGGCCCCGGCGCGTGATCCAGGTGTTTTCGTACTGGTTGGGAAGCGAGTCGCGGGATAATTCCCGGAAGACCTTGCGCACCCCGCTCACTTCCTCTTCGGGCACGAGGTGTTCCCAGAACGGGGTGCCCTGCAAATCCTCCGTCCGGTAGCCGGTGATCCGCTCGCAGGCGCGATTGAGCCGGACCACGTGCCCCCGGGGCGACAGCACAATGATGATGGCCCCCACCGTGTCGAATACGGCATTGATAAACGAGCGCTCCTGCTCCAGGGCCGCCTCCGCCTGCTTCCTTTCGCTGATGTCCCGGGCGATGCCGGTGAAGATGCGGCGGTCGCCTTCCCGCAGTTCACTCACGGATAATTCCAGCGGAAAGCATTCCCCGTTCTTTCGTTTGCCCGTCACCTCCCGGCCGATACCGATGATCCGGGGCTCGCCCGACTCCAGGTAGCGCCGGATGTACTCCGTATGATGATGGGCATCGGGCGGGGGCATGAGGTGCTCCACCTTTTCCCCGATCATCTCGGCCGCCGTGTAGCCGAATATCCGCTCCGCCGCCGGGTTAAAAGACTGGACGATGCCCTCTTCATCAATCGTGATGATCCCGTCGACCGTGGAATCGAGCAGCGACTGAAGGTGTTGGCGGAGGGTGGCGAGTTTGCCCATGCGGCCCTCCAGGCGTTCCGCGGACCGGCGCAGGCCCGCGCGTTGCTCCCCGGGGATATCCAGATCTTCCAATCGACGGTAGAACTCTCTCCACTCCTCCTGGCTCATACTGAAATCCTTGCGTGGGTGAAAGCTGCTTGTTTCGGAGGAGAAAATAGCGCATGGTGCAGGGCTCCGTCGAGGCGTCTTGTCAGAGCCTCGTCCCCGGGCCTGCTGCACCCGAACCCCGAACCCCGAACCCACAGAAGAGTATGAGTACCCACCGCCTGTTAATCAAATGCCGGGATGAAGTCGGGCTGGTGTCTCGGATAACCGGGACCCTGGCGCGGCACCAGTGCAACATCGTCGCCAATGGTGAATTCGTCGCCGAAGAAGAGGGCCTCTTCTTTATGCGGACCGAATTTGAGGGCGATATCGACCGGGAAGCCCTGGAGCAGGAAGTGGCCGCACAGCTCCCGGAGGGGGCCATGGTCCGCATGCCGGCCCCTCGCACGCCGAAGATTGTCGTGTTTGCCACGCGCGAGGCCCACTGTCTCGGCGATTTGCTCATTCGCTGGACATTCGGGGACCTGCGGGCGGACATTCAGGCCGTCATCAGCAACCGGGACAGCCTGCGGGCGCTGACGGAACGGTTTGATTTACCCTTCCATCATATTTCGTCCGAGGGGATCGAACGCGAGGCGCACGAGGCCCGGGTCCTCGAGGTTCTCCGCGAGTACCAGCCGGACTACCTGGTCCTGGCGAAATACATGCGCATTCTCACGGGCGGATTTGTCGAACACTATCCGCAGAGGATCGTCAATATCCATCACAGTTTCCTGCCTGCCTTCATCGGCGCCCGTCCGTATCACCAGGCCTACGAACGCGGGGTCAAGATCATTGGCGCCACCGCTCACTTTGTGACGGCGGATCTCGACGAAGGCCCGATCATCGAGCAGGGGGTCATCCGCGTCGATCATACCCACACCGCGGCGGCCATGGCCCGGTCCGGGCGCGATGTGGAGAAGACCGTCCTCGCCCAGGCCCTGCAGAGGGTGCTGGAAGACCGTGTCATGGTCAGCGGATGCAAGACCATTATCTTCGATTGATGGGATGGGGCGTTGCCTGTGGAGCCGGGCCGTCGGTCTTCGGCGCGGGGAGGGAGAGTTATTGGTTATTGGTTATTGGTTGTTGGTTGTTGTGGTTCGCCGGTTTAGTGCGTCGGTGCTCTGTAG
>CAZCOO010000077.1:0-12400 GCA_964500395.1 uncultured Verrucomicrobiota bacterium | reverse complement strand
GCCTGACGTTCCCGGAGAATCCTACTCGCACTCTCTTTGCCCCCGCTCCCCGCGGCGAGGGGAAGAGTGCGATGATGATCGGGGAGGGGCGTCTCTCTCTTTGTCACCGGTAGGGCGGGTTGGACTGCATCGCTGGAATTCGTCGCAGCCCCGGCGCACGCAGCCCCGACGGGTGCGAAATCGGACAGGCCCGGTTGGTTCAGCCAGAACGGTTCCATGCGGTAGCCCAGGGTTTCCTCCGTTTTCAGGATCCGCCGGCGCGTGGCGTCGGAGACGCCCGGTTTACCGCGCAGGGCGAGCGAGACGGCCATGCGGGAAACGCCGGTCTTTTCGGCAATTTCGCGCAGGCTGATTGTACGGCGTTCGCTCATGTCCCTTCATCAGGCGTGTGCGACCCCGGCCCCGGGGCGCAGGGGGGCTCCATTCCCGGCGATGACATCCCGGTACCAGTAGGCCGAGTCTTTCAGGGTGCGTTGACCGGTTTCGTAGTCGACGTGGATAAACCCGAACCGCTGCTTGAACCCTTCGGCCCATTCGAAGTTATCCAGGATCGACCAATGGAAATAGGCGCGCACATCGACGCCTTCGTCAATGCTCTCCCCGAGGCCGTTCAAGTAGCCGGCAAGAAAATCGATCCGGTTTGGATCGTGCACCTTCCCGTCTGCACTGACCCAGTCGTGCAAGGAAACCCCGTTTTCCGTGATTACGATCGGTTTGCCGTATTCGTCGTACAGGAACCGGGTGGCCCAGCGGAGGGCCTCCGGGGTCACCGGCCAGCCGAACGCGGTCCGGGGGTGATTGGATTCCGGTTCGACCACGTCCGGGCGACCGTCTTCTCCGGCCCGGATGATGGAGGAGCAATACAGATTGAGCCCGAGGAAATCGAGGTCCCGGCTGATGGAGGCCATGTCTCCCTCCCCGACAACCGGGGCCGCATCCCCCCAGGCGTCGAGGGTGGCCGGGGGATACGCGCCGTGGAACCAGGGGTCGATGTTCCAGCGCGCGAGAAACAGGTTCTTTTCGCCGGCCCGCATCATATGCTCCCGGGCGGCCTCGATATCCTCCGGGCGGTCGCTCGCGGGCTGGCAGGTTTCCATGCAGGGGGCGGCGCCGACGAGAGGGCTCGGGAGGCTGGAGGACTCCCGGATCACGCGGACCGCCCGTCCGTGCGCGAGCAGTGCATGGTGCCACACGCGCAGCACCTCCGCATCGGCCAGTTGCAGGCCTGGAGCATGCGTGCCGGCCTGGTGGCCCAGGTGGATAAAGCAGGCGGGTTCGTTGAGCGTCATCCAGTGCTGGACGCGGTCCGACAATGCATCGACGACGACGCGGGCGTACTCCTCAAACCAGTCCGGTGCGTCTGCACTCAGCCAGCCGCCCCGATAGAACAGGGCGAGAGGGAAATCCCAGTGAAACAGGGTCACCCAGGGGGTGATGTCCGCCGCCAGCAGCTCATCCACGAGCCGGTCATAGAAATCGAGCCCGGCCTGATTGACGGCGCCCACACCCTGGGGCAGGATGCGCGGCCACATGATCGACAACCGGTAGGCCTGCAGGCCGATGTCCTTCATGAGCCCGACGTCTTCGCGGTACCGGTTCACATGATCACAGCCCACAGTGGCCCGGTCCCCGTTTTTGACAAACCCCGGCCGCCGGCACACCATATCCCATACCGATTCTCCCGCGCCGTCGGCGCCGAGGGATCCTTCGATTTGATAACTGGCGGCGCTGGCGCCCCAGACAAAATCCTTTGGAAAACTCATACACTCTCCTGCCTTTCGGTTATCGATTTCGGTTTGGATTGTAAATCAACCGGAAGGATTCCGGCGAATCGTTTTGCACCCGGGCCCGGCCGATATCGGCGGCGGCCAAGCGGTGGACGCGCAGCGTTCCGGCGGCACCGCTCCGGACAGGGACGGCGTGGTGGTTGGGGGCGTCCACGTGAATGGCCCCTGAGAAGAGCACCGCACCGTGGCCGGAGCTGATCAGCAACACTGGAGTTTGTGCCGGGAAACAGGAAGTCATTCAGTTCTCCTGAGAAGGGAGGACACGGAACGGGACATTGGCGGTGGCAGCGCTGCCGTGCCCGTCCCGCACGGTGAGAAATAGCCGGTACGGCCCGGGCTCCTTCGGCGTCCGGAATACACATTCGCGGGCATCGTCGGTGAGCATCCGGTCGGGGTGGGATGGCGGGGAAGCCTCGGCATCCCCGCCCTCGCTGCGGGCCGTGCTCTCCGAGCGGAGGATCCACTCGTACGCGACCTCGTCGCCTTCCGGATCCGTGACGTAGGCCTTTGCGCTTACGGTGCGGTCGGGCTCGACGCTCCCGCCGGCGGCCGCGAAAGACACGCGTTCGATGCGGGGGCAGCGGTTGGACGGCCACTCGCCGGTCCAGACGCGGGTCATGGCATCGACGGACGGGAGCTTTTCCAGCGTCGGGAGAAACATGCCGAACCACGTCGCGGTGCGCTCCTGTTTCCAACCCCAGAGAAAGGCAAAGGTTCCCAGGCAGAGATCGCGTCCTTCATTCAGGTCGGTGACCAGCCGATGGGTGGCGTAATAGCTCCGGGCTTTTTCGTAGCTGGTCGGCTCGAGCGGCGCTCCCCAGGCGGTGGTGTCGACTTCCCAGAATCCGCGCACGCCGAATTCCGTCACGGCAAAGGGCTTGGTCCATCCGGCCTCCTTCAGCGCCGGCCCGGCCGTCGCCGCGCCGCCGTAGGAATTGATCCCCAGAATGTCCAGGCTGGGGCAGTGCTTCATGATCGGTTCGATCTTCGCGGGATTGAAGGCGATGATGCTCATGACCGGGTGGTCGGGATCCTCGTCTTTGACGAGCTGGATGAGCGTTTCCAGCTCCTTGTACACGGGGATGCTCCCGGTCCGGGAGGAGGGCCCCTCCATTTCGTTTCCGAGTCCCCAGGCAAGCACGGCGGGGTGGTCTTTGAATGTCCGCACGCCGGCGATGACCTCTTCGCGCTGCTTGTGCACCATCTCGGGGTCGCTGTAGTCAAAGCCGTGCCGCTCGTGCTGGACCCAGATGCCCGGGACCACCTTGAGTCCCAGTCGATGGGCGCGGTCGATGAACCGTTCGCCGTCGTCCACGTCCTGCTCCAGGGTTTCCACCCCCCATGTGCGCACACAGTTTCCCCCGGCGTCACGGAGGGCCTCCAGCAAGCCGGGCGCGATGGCGCCCCCCGCCCCCCGGATGAAGAACTCGCTGCCATCGAGAAAGAATCTCCATTGTCCCTCCTCGTTTTTTGCAAGCGTGACCTCGGGGTCATGGACCCGGGACGGATCCGCGGCCGGGGCGGCGGTGGGTTTTTCCATGGCGGAGTCTCCAGCCCGTCCGGGTATGCAGAGGGCCGTGAAAAGGATGAGGACCAGCCGCGATGCCGGGATCCCCCGGCCAGGGCTGGGGCGTGGTATGGCGGACATGGTGAAGGAGGGGAGGGGGTTACAGTTCATCGAATTCCAGCTCGACCCGTTTCTTTTTGGCGCTCTCGGCGGGTTTCCAGAACCAGCCTTTGGGGTCCCAGCACTGGGCATAGGAGAATTCGTCGACCAGGCGCCGGTAGGCCTGCCTGGCTTCGTCCGTCTTCCCCTGCTGCATCAGGGTTTCGCCCCGAATGTAGAGGCATGTCCCGACATCATTGAGTGCCCAGTATTTCGAAGTTGCCTCGCGCGGCTCGTTGGCCGGGTACCCGTCCAGGGCGGCCTGCATCGCCTTCGCTTCCTCCGCGTACATGTCGATGCACTTTTCGGCATAGGTCAGGGCCTCTTCGTAGTCCTGCCGCCCGTACGCATCCCAGGCCTTTGACGTCAGCGTCTCCGACCGATGGTCGCCGAAATCGACCTCCGCCCGAAGGGGCCCACCCGGCAGCAGGGGCGAGAACAGGATGGAACTCAGGATGGCAGACAGGATATGGCGACGGTTCATATGTGACTCTCCCACGGTTCGACACTGCGCGGCGGGCCGCGCAATCCAATCAAGCATGTTGAGGGAAATATACCAGTATACAACTAGCGAGTAAAGTTGGAATCGTGGAAAAGCAGTCTCCGGCAGGGTTGTGGGGGGGGAATCCGGGCGGATCGTTCCTGGTGAAGGCGAGTGGTCTTGCCGTTGCGGTCAGGAGGTTGGATCCAGGTAGTGCTCGATGGCGCCGAGGTAGTTGTCGATGTCTCCCAGGCGGCTGTTCAGGATGTGATGCACGTCGTCCACGTTGACTTCCCAGTAGACGTGAACAATCCGATTGCGGAAGCGGGCCATGGCGCGGAGCTTTTCGGCTAACGGCGCGTTGAGCACGCCGCCCTGCTCCAGGAGATCGAACGTCTCCGCATAACTGGAGGGGATTCCCAGGGCATCAGCAGAGCAAATGTGCGTGCCGATCTCGATCGAGGCTTCGATCGAGAGTTGCAACGCGTGCAGAACGGCGTACTGGCGCTCCCGATTCTGTCTGAACGCCTCCAGGGGCAAATCAGCCATCGAGCGCAGGTCTCGAAGGTAGCGCTGGATGCGGGCGGCCCGGTCCCGGACAATCTCCACGTCTGCAACCATCAGCGTGCCTCCAGGATCCGTTTGCGCGAGGTGTGAAAGGCCAGGTCTCGAAGAGGTTTCATATCGAGGTAGCGCATAACGGCGCAGGTCTCGAAGCCTTCCCTCGCCTTTCTGTCCCTGCAGTATATGCACCGTCCATCCCGAACCACCCGGTACGCCACCGGCGGCGGGGCCTCGGCAAGCGATATGAGGTCGAGATCATCCGTCCTGAGTGCCCGGCAGAGGGCATCCTGGATGTCGCCGACAGGCGAGCGGCGGGAGGCCGATGGTTCCACCAGCACTGCGATATCAATATCGCTCAAGGGGCCCCGCTTCCCCGTGCCTGCCGAGCCGAAGAGATACCCGGCCTGTACATCCGTGTGCTGCGTCAGCACCGTGCGAATGGCGGCCTCAAGCGTATTGTCTGCCGGCTGCATGGACATGAGTCTCCCTTCCCCTGCAGCACACGATCCTCATAATCCGTCATAACGTCAAGATAGGATCGTGCACGCTGCGTATTGTGCACGGCCCGCGAAGGGGGGAGCGGCGGGCGGAATTCGGGCGGATCGTCCGGAGGGGGCGGGCTCAGGGTTTCGGGGCGGGGCCGGTGGACTCGCGGACGATGAGCCGGGTGGGGGTGACGGTGGCGGTTCGCGGTTGATCGGGATCGGGCGCCTGGAGACGCTTGATCAGCTGCCGGGCGCCGAGCTGCCCCATGAGGCGTTTTTCCACGCGGATGGTCGTGAGGTGGGGGTGTACGGCGGTGGCCCAGGGGATGTCGTCAAACCCGATAATGGATATGTCGCGGGGGACCCGAAGATCTCCTCGCTCCAGGACCGCCTGCAGCGCACCGGTTGCCATTTCGTCATTGAAGCAGAAGACGGCGGTCGGTCGGCGTTTGCCTTCGAGAAGCTCCTGCATCGCCTGCTTGCCGGCCTGACGGGTCATGGCGGGCAGGTGTTCCTGCTGCTCAAAGGCAGGGGTCACCATGCGGACTTCCTTCTCCGGGATCCCGGCGTCGGCGAGCGCCGCCTGCACGCCCAGGATCCGCTGGCGCGTGACCGGATCGCCGTGGGGGCCCAGAATGCATGCGAGTTTCCGGTGGCCGAGTCCGAGGAGGTGTTCGATGGCCTCGTACGCCCCGCCCTCGTTGTCGGTTTGCACGGCATCGGCGGTGCCGCCGCGCAGGGTGCAGTCAACCAGGACGCAGGGGGGGCCTTTTTCGACCATGCGGCGCAGGGTGGCGGTTTCAAAAGCCCCGAGATACAGGATCCCGTCGAGCCCGAGCTTGCTGATCAGCTCGAAAATCCGGGATTGCTGCCGGATATGCGCTTCCGGCATCAGAACGAGGTGGGCGTTGGCTCGGCCGAGCGGCTCCTGGATCCCGGCAATGATCTCCGTGTGGTAGGGGCCGAACGCGGCCGGCTGGAGGACGTGGGACACCAACCCGATCGAGAGCAGGTCGCGGGTCGGACGCCGGCTGAGGGGTTCGGCCACGTAGGTGCCTTCGGCGGGGACGGCGTAAATCAGGCCGTCATCCCGCAGTTCCGTGAGGGCGCGGCGCACTGTGATGCGGTTGACGGAATACGTTTCGGCCAGGTTGTCGAGGGAGGGGAGGCGATCGCCCGGGGTCAGTTTGCCCGCCTGGATGGCGGATCGAAGGTCCTCTGCGATCTTCTGATAGAGGTACCGGTTATCGGATGACGACACCGGTTCGGTTGAGGCATGTTGCTTGGCCATAGGGGCGTATCCCGGATCCGAAGACAAGACGTGCGGCGGGAGGGGACCTCAGGGTGTCCGCCGACGCCACAGCACTCCGGAGGCTAGCAGGCCGACGGCGGCGAGGACAAGCGAAGAAGGTTCGGGGATGGTATCGAAGAACGGCCTGGTCATCTGGCAGGACGAGGGGCTCAGCCCGTGGCGGCTGGATGAAGGCTTCCGCCGGGTCGTATTCAGGAAGGGGTTCAACACCATCCTGCTGCGGGTTGAAAACAGACCCATCACCTGCACGTTCTCTCTCCTCCTGTGCCCCCCGCAGGCCCTCGCCCGGGGGGAGTGACGCGAAGAAGCATCCGGGGCAACGGAACGCGAGGAGCACCGGCGCTGTGGGGGCAGAGCGGGCACCAGTCAATCCCTGGAAGGTCAAATAGCTTCGGTCGGACCTGCCGGATGAGGAAGGTCTGCCCCCGCACCGCCCCCATAACTGATCTGTTGCAACGTGTATCAAATCGCGCTGATTGTTTATTTCATTTTTACCGCCAATGTGTGTTCCCTTCAGAACAACACGCAGGAAAAACATCATGAATCAAGACCACTCCTCAAACCCTAAGCCGGGCATTCTTTTCATGCCCCACGGAAACCTGCAATATTCTCAACTGGCCCCGGACAGACGCCGATGGGTCATCGAGCACTCCTATCATCGACTCTTCCAAATGATCGATAGCGGTCCCTATAAAATCGCTTTTGAGGCATCCGGCGAGACGATCAAAATCATGGCCAAAGAAGCCCCTGAGACGCTTGAACTGCTGGTCAAGTTAATCGGCGACCGGAAGGTCGAAGGGGTTGCATCCCCTCACACCCATATCATGCTGGCCAACATTGACCGGCGTGTCGGTCTTCTTTCCCTGATCCACGGCAGGGATACCTGGGAAAAGCACACCGGCTTCCGCCC
The DNA here is from genome assembly GCA_964500395.1 of uncultured Verrucomicrobiota bacterium. Taxonomy (GTDB): domain Bacteria; phylum Verrucomicrobiota; class Kiritimatiellia; order CAZCOO01; family CAZCOO01; genus CAZCOO01. The sequence continues at coordinate 5,195 of CAZCOO010000077.1, read as the reverse complement.
CCGCGTCGGGTGGAATCCAGAGTGCAGCTGGAACAGCCATCTGGTCGATATGTTCCTGGAAGCCGGATTCGAGGCACTCGTCATGGATGCGGATTCTTTCTTCCTTTCCTATCCGGAAATCCGGGAGGCGACCGGACTGAAATTCGATGTCACTGGACACAGCAATAAGAATGAACTGTTCCGGATCGAGGATTTTATACGCGACAAGCCTGACTACCTTCGCTACCTGACCAACCCGAGCCAAACCCCCGAGGGACTCAAATTACTCTTTCGTTCCGATATGATGGCCAATCTGATGCTCTGGTATCTGATGGGTGCCACTGAAGGGGTCCGTAATCAACCCGTTCAGTTGGAAGAAATTTCGGGGATGTTGAACAACTGGAAAGAACGCATCGCCCAGACGGGATCATTTATCATGCCTTATGCCGAAGATGCCGAATACATTGGCACCTCCGCCTATTTCTACGTCAAACAATTTGCCCAGGCCCGGTTCTTCGAGCCCGAACCCGAAAGCGTCCAACGCTTCCAAACGCTCATGGATACCGCCATCGATTCCGGTTACGAGATGCGCCTGCCTGGTGACCTTCTGGCCGAACCTTCTTCGATTCTGGAAAACCCTCAGATCGCCCGGGTCGAGAACGGAGTCGCCTGGCATGGAGGCACAGCCAAAGCCTGGCTGAACACCCCACAAGCCCGTATTCTGGATCCGGTCTGCCGCGAGGTATTTGATGGAATCATAGCTGTTTCCGATCACCTCGGTTACGAGCTAAAAAATCTGCCCGAAAAAATGAGTGAAGCTTTACGCCGTCTAACATCCGCATACGTTTCCGATGCGCGCTGGCCGCCTCCCCCTACTTCACCCGGACGATTCAACGTCCGCGAATCACTCGACGACCTCTATGCTGCCAACGACGCCCTGGCTGCGGCCATGGCGGAAGCGGGCATAGAAGGCACCCGATCCCTTTACTCCCCGGGCCTCATGCGCACGCGCATTGCGGGAATCGACCGTGAATTGATGGCTATTGAGTATTTCGGTGAATGATGCGGTAACACTCAGCAGGTTCTTCGGGGCCTCAGAGTCTTACCCTCCACCCATGATCCTTCGACGATGACACCACGGGCGACTTCCGGGAAGCCCGTTTGTCCTCGATTGAGCTGGTTTACGACCAGATTGATAGCGGCACTGCCCACTTCCTCGTGCATCTGATTGATGCCACTGATTTCCCCTTCAGGATTCGCATCGAGGGAAATAAAACCCAAATCATTTGGTATTCCAATACCACATTCACGCAGGACGACTTCAAGATTTCCCGTATAACAAATGACTGCGTCCAATTTTTTCTTCCGAATCCAATCCACGCTTGGTTGCCAGTCATCTTCTCGAACTACCTTGGTTTTTAAGGAAGTGGAATTTCCTTTATGCCGACTCCACACCGAATGCACCCCGGAATGAAAACGGTTTTCCGTCGCCACATCGATATACTCGGAAATGATAATCCCCGGAGACTTGTAATCTCGAGACAGCAGTTCCTCGGCCACCATACGCCCGGCGGCGTATTGGTCAGTCTGGGAAAAATGTGGGGTGCGATCATGAAATTTCCCCCCGATTACAGCAGTCGCCAAATTTGAGAAATCCATGGGGACATCGCTGGATTGCGGAAGCGGGGAAAGGGGCTTTCTGGTAACGAAATCCTGCTGCACATAGATGAGAAGGGCGGCCCCGGTCATTCCCCTGGCCTCCAGAATCCGCATGAGCGAGGAGGGTTTCATTTTGTCGGCCATCGGGAAAAAGTGCTCAAGCTTATAGCCTAGAGACTCGGCATTGGAGCGTGCTCCCTCGTAAAAACGCTGAAGAACCTCCATCCGCTCAAAATCTTCTCGCTTCGCACACCAGTCGAGATAGGCGAGGTTTCCCTTGAAAACCGGTGTCCGATTCGTCCGGATCTGCTGCATCAGTGCGGCCACCAACGGATTCGGCCGGTAGCCCAACTTCTCCACGGCCTCAAGAACTTTTTGTTTGATGGCCGAACGAACATGGGGATGATCCCGCAGTGCTCTGGATACGGTGCTGGCAGACACCCCCGCCTCATTGGCGATGTCTTTTATGGTTGGTAACTTGTCGGGCATCTTCAGAACCGTTTACGGCCTCCTGGCCCGGATCGCTTGGCGTCATTTGGTAATCATTCAGATACTAGAAACAAAGCCCAAGAATTGCAATCGGTGGCTCTTACGCTCATTGAGTTTTTCAAAACAGCCCATTGGAAAACAAACTCCATGGAAACATTCTGGTACACAAAACCGAATTTTGCTGCAAAACCCGTAAAAATGGGGATTCGGGAATATGAGAAGTTCGTTCAGCAGGTGAACGGCGTCGGCATTGCGCGTGGACGCTGGTATGGACACGCCTTCCAGTTGCTTGTAGGGGACGACAATGTTCAATCCGCTGGCATATTGGATTTCTCGCGCACTCACTAAAAGGTCGCGTTTGTGCAGGTGAGCACAATCTCGCCCGAGGTCGTGTCCTTCTTGCGCAGAAATTGTCCTCTTCTTATCAATAATCAACGAGTTGGAGGTGGATGAAGAAGATTGAATATAGCCTGATCCGGCGGGCATTCCGAACCAATTGCAACGATTTGCAATTCAAGGACGTTTACCCGTCCCACCTTATCGCGATAGTTTATATCCAAGGACAAAAGATGTCCGAACCATATGCAAAGGAGACCCATCATGTACCGACTCTCCATCCATCTGCTGAGCATCGCGGCCCTGGCGTTCGCCCTCCAGCCCGCCATGGCGGCCGTTATTACTGAGGACTTCACCTCCGACCCCGTGAACAACGGCTTCAGTCTGTCTGACGACATCGACACCACCGGCTCTGAAACCGGCGTAACCTTCGACTTTACGGCCGGCGAGATGACGGTGAACTACAACACGCAAGTTGGTGGCGGAGAGGAGCCCTCGGCGGCCATGGCGCGGAGATTCGTTGGGAGCGACGACTGGACGATGTCCACGGTTTTCAACGTGGATGGGACCGACTTTGCGCCTACGGGTGCCGGGCTGGTGGCCGCATCGACAAACCCCCGTCTGGGGCGGGATTACTTTCTGGTCGATGGCTACACCGCCATGATCCGCGATACCGGTTTTACCGGGACGAAAGACCTCATCATCGGTCGCGGAAACCTTGATGTTGGGGCCAACGTATTCGCCGAGTTCTCGGACATCGCAGCCTCGGACTTCGACACCTTGGATTTCTCCGGCACCTACCAGCCCAACGGCGATCTTTTGTTGGAAGCCGAACTTTTCGACGGAACCGGCACGACCTCCCTCGGGAGCATCTCCCACACCGTGCTTTCCGCCAATGTTGTGACCGGTAGTCACTTCGGCTTGTTCACGGCGAAGAGTTTTTCCGGCAACACCGGGACGGTGGTGTATGACTCGGTTACTATCACCGCAACCGCAATTCCCGAACCCTCCACCCTGCTGCTCATGGGGTTGGCGATGTCAAGCCTGCTGATCGTCAGCCGCGCGCGTCGATAGGCCCGATCACGTATCGTGGACCTTCGAGGCCTCTGGTGAGCGGCAGCGCGATCCGGGGGGTTCCGGTTTTGTCCCCTACGGAGACCGCCAGCCGGTAGGAGTCGGCGGACAGACCGGCATCGCCGTCGATGCGCAGAGCGCGCTCCACCGTTTCTCCGGGACCCAGATTCCGGACATCCCACTCCGCATCCACCTGCACCCGGGCGATACCTCCGTCGGCGTCCAGCCAGGCCAGCGCGACGTGGCCGCCGGGCAGACAGGGCGCGACGCCGGCGTTTTCCCAGACCATGCGGACTTCGGCGTCTTCTCCCGGAAGCAAGGCCTCCGGCCATTCGACCTCGCGCAGACAAAGCCGATACCCCAGCACGCGGTTGATTGCGTCCACCAAGGCTTGGTTATCGTTGAGAAAGTTCCGGGGATAGCCGTGAATGGATGCGTAGCTCGCCCCGTAGGCTTTCACCGCGCGCAGATACTCCAATCCGTCTTCCCACACCCCGTCCTGCACGGACATCTCGTAGTGATGGCTCTCCAGAATCACCGGAGCCGTGGCATGAAAGGGTCGCGCCAGATGCGGCTTGAACAGCTCATCCGTTGGCAGCACCAGAATGCCGTCCGAACGGAACCCCAACCCCAGCTCGCGGGCGCGGTGAAGGGTCTCCTCTCCGCGTCCGTGATCGGCAAAGGCCTGGTTCGCTACCAGCAGGGTTCTGGAAAAGGCGTTCCGGTGCAGTTCCAGATGACGGATCACGGTTTCCGCATCGTAGGGATTGCGGGTGCTCCAGAAGGTATGTCCTTCTCCCCACACGCCGAAGGACCCGACATCGATGAATTCAATCAACGGATGGCCGTCGAACCGGTCGGCGCAGGCGTCGAGGAACCGGCCGAGGTGTTTTAGAAAGACGGGATCGTTGAAATCGGGCTCCCAGCAATCCCCGGCAGGGTCCGGACCGGTTTCCGAAAAGTAGGCGGTGCCCTGCGCGCCCTCCTGCCGCACCCAGTCCGGCGTGCCCCCGGACGCCCCGTCGGTCTCTGAACAGGTGAAGCGCAGTGCGGTGCGGATGCCGGCCCGGGCCCATTTCTGGATCTGGGTATCCACCCGGGACCAGTCGAACCGGTCGCGTTCGGGTTGCACCACGCTCCAGGAAATACGCAGATAGGAGACCGTTAGACCGGGAAATTCGTCCAGAGTGTCCGAGGGTGCCAGGTCGGCGCCGTACCGCTCGAGCGAATTGTCGTAGGTATGGAAGATCCAGCCCATGCCGGGGTTGCGCAGGGCGGCGCCGGTATCCTGAAACGAAGCCCGGCGGCGTTTGGGAGCGCACAGGGTATCGGTCATGGCTGTTTCTTTATCGGTGCCAGATCGAACGTGATGGCGGAGAACGAGGGGTCCTTTCCGCCGCTGCGATGCCGACGGCTCACCTCGAGGTGAAGGGGTTCGGAGCCGCCCCCCGGCCAGATATCGAAAAAATACCAGGTTAGTCCGGCTTCCTCTTTCACCGGTTGAACGGCTTTGGCCTCACCCCGTATGAGGGTGAGGCTGGAAATATAGTCGTTCGCCAACAGAATCCCGATACGGGTTGCCCGTTTGGGGCCGTGTTTGGGAGGGGTCAGGGTGAGCATCCGGGTGTCGTCCTCCCAAATCCAGGCGAAAGCGCGGC
>CAZCOO010000076.1:0-12406 GCA_964500395.1 uncultured Verrucomicrobiota bacterium | reverse complement strand
CCACAAGGTTGTGAAATAGGGAAACGGGACGTTTATGATTGTTATTCTGCGGGCGGGCGTCGGCGATGAGGACGTCCGGGAAATAGAGCAAAAGGTTGAGGCGCTGGGCTATCATCCGCACACGATTCGGGGCGATGTGCGTACCGTGGTGGCCGCAGTGGGGGATGAAACCCAGCATGAGAGTCTCCTGTCTCTGGTGAATCTGCCGCAGGTCGAAAACGTGCTGCCGGTGCAAAAGCGCTATAAGCTCATCAGCCGGGAGACGCACGACGAGCCCACCACCATCCATATCGGGCCGTATACCATCGGCGGCGGCCAGTTTCACGTCATTGCGGGCCCGTGTTCGGTCGAGTCCGAACAGCAGATGATTGAGACGGCGGAGATCGTGGCCGAGGCCGGGGCGACCCTGATCCGGGGCGGGGCCTTCAAACCCCGGACGTCACCCTACGATTTCCAGGGGCTCCGGGAAACGGGGCTGGATATTCTGGAACGGGTGAAGGACCATTCCGGACTGCCCGTCGTCACTGAAGTCGTCGGCGAGCGGGACCTCGATCGGGTCAGCGGGGTGGCGGATGTCCTCCAGATCGGGGCGCGGAATGCACAGAATTACGCCCTGCTCGAAGCCGTGGCCGCGACGGATCTCCCGATTCTGCTGAAACGGGGGATGGCGAGTACGGTGGATGAGTGGTTGCTGGCCGCGGAATACATTGTGAAGCGCGGAAATCGGCGGGTCATCCTCTGTGAGCGGGGCATTCGCACGTTTGAACCCGCCACCCGCAGTACGCTCGATCTCAGCGCCGTCGCCATTGCCCGGCGGGAGACCACGCTGCCGGTATTTGTCGACCCCAGCCATGCCGCGGGTCGGTGGGACCTGGTGGGGGACCTGGCCAAAGCGGCCGTCGGGGCGGGGGCCGACGGGCTGCTCATCGAAGTGCATCCCCACCCGGAGGAAGCGCTGAGCGATTCCTCCCAGCAACTCCGGCCGGAGGTCTTCCGGTCCCTCATGCAGGAACTCCGGCCCTTCGTGGCCGCGGCGGGAAAGACCTGGACGACGCTGCATACGGAAACGTGACGGGCGCCATGGGCCGGTCACCGGGTTGGATCATAGCGCCCGGGCGAGATGACCCGATCGGGGTCGAACACCTCTTTGAGATCGGCGACGGTTTGCCAGAATGCCGTGTCCGGGTCGACCACGCGGTCCATGTGGCCGATGGGCACCCGGTAGGGGGGGAATCCCGCCGCCATCAAGCGATCGAGCATGCGGTCTGCGCAGTGGTGCGCTGTTTCCACCTGTTGCCCGTCATCGCGATCGAAGGCGATGTTGATGACCGCCTCCAGGCAACGGAGGTCGATGGTGTTGAGGGTGATATAGGGAGTGAAGCCGTACTCGGATGCAGTCGAGCGGGCGAGTTCCACCACGCGCCGCGCGGACTCCCCGTCCGCCGGCAGGAACGGCAGCACGTAGATCATGCCGGAGCGGGTGGTGTCCGGATTGGCCGGGGTCTGTTGCGCGATGCCCTCCACGGGAAACAAGACGCTGTCGAGAGGGACATCCGTCGGGATCCCCCGGGAGAGGTTGTGCAGGGGGAGGATGGCTTCGAGAAGCGCGAGTTGCTCCGCGGCCAGGGAGGAGTGGGGCGCAAAGGGACGTAGAAGCTGTTGGGCCCTGCGGATCTTCGCTTCCGAGACAAACGAGACGTCGATCGCCCGGGGAAGGCGCTTTCGCAGGTCGCGCCGGGCGGCGGCATTGCCGCGCGATGTCCCGAACAGGCCGACCACGGCGCTCCACGGCCCGAAGTTGAACCGATCCATGATCCGGCGGACGGTTTGCCGGGGCGGCCCGGAGCAAGGGCCGTTGCGTGCCTGGAGGGCCCGGATGAGTCTCGGGCCGATGGAGATCTCGGTTCGCGCCCGGTCTCCGACATGGGCGACCGTGGTAATCAATCCATCCCGCTTGGCCTGCATCAGGAAGTCGATGAGGAGGGGGAGTTCCGCTTCCCGCCGGATCTTGAGGATGGCGGCGGCGTGGGCGGGCGGTCGGGGCAAAAGGGAGACACCCGCCGCGGTGACGACCCCCAGCCCGGATTGGGCAAACAACCCGTCCAGAGAGGGCCCGATCCCGTAACGGTACCGGTGGGCCATCGTCCGGAAGGGACTGTCTCCGAAGCCGGTTCTCAGGATGCGACCCGTGCCGGTGACGATCTCGAGCGAGGAGAGTTCGTCCGCGCGACCGGCAAAGTATCCGATGCCGCGCTCCAGGGCATTCCCGACCAGGCTCGAGCTTCGGCTGGATCCCGTTACGTTTACCATCAGGGGGAGGTCCCGGGCGGCAATCTCATCGGCGAGCTGTCCCTGGCTCACCCCGGCCTCAATCTCGGCATACAGCCCGGCGCTGCTGAGATCCCGGATGCGGTTCATGCGGGACAGGTCGAGAAGGGCGCAGCCATCCCGCGCCGGCAGGCGCGACCCCAGTCCCCAGTTGCAGCCGCAACTGATCGGATGGATCGCGGCGTGGTGCTCACGCGCCAGCCGCACGAGGGTGCGGACGTCTTCCGTGGAGGCCGGCCGCAGGACACAGGGGATGGACCGGGAAAAGCCGGTTACGTTGGCGGAGGCCTGCCGCAGCATGTCCGCATCCGTGCAGACGGTATCGGGGCCGAGGGCGTCCCGCCAGGCATCGATCGCACGTGACAGATGCGGGGTGTTCATGCGGCCGGGTCTTGAAGGGGGAGGCGAATGGTGACGCCGGTGCCGCGGCCGACCTCGCTTTGAATCTCAATATCCCCGTTGTGGTCCTCGATGATCTTTTTCGAGATGTAGAGGCCGAGCCCGGTCCCTTTCCCCTTTTCCTTCGTCGTGTAGTACGCTTCGAAAATATTCTTTCGCTTTTCTTCGGGGATCCCGCACCCGTTGTCCTCGATGACGATGGCCAGCCGGTCGCCCTCTTCGACGGTGCGAAGACGGATTGCCCCGTCTTCCTGCTGATCGACCGCGTGGATGGCATTGGCGATGATATTGTGGATCGCCCGCAACAACTGGGCGGGGGCGGCGCGGACGGTATCCCGGGCGGCCTGCAAATCGCGCTCGAGGCGGATGTGACACGATTCGAGCAGCGGTTCAACTCCCGTGGCCAGTTCATCCATGAGACTGGAGACGCGGGTTTCTTCCATCTGATTGAGATCGCCCCGGGAGTGGTTCTGCCACATGCGGGAAAGCTCATGGCACCGCTGAACGTTTTTCTCAATCACGTCCAGGTAATCGACGGCTTCGCGGAACTCCGGCCCGAGTTCCTGCTCCGCGGAGCGGAGTTGCTCGCTCAGGAGGTCGACGTAGCCCACCACGATGGTGAGGGGGTTGCGGATGTCGTGCACAAACTCCGAGGAGGCCTGTCCGATCGAGGCGAGTTGCTCCTTGCTGGCCAGCTCTTCCACGAGCGCATTGTTCAGGTTCTGCATTTCCTCTACCGCCCGGCTCCGGCGCCGTTCATAGTCGGTGCGCGCGACCTGGGTCTGAACCACCTCGAGGATATTGTCGGTATCGAACGGTTTTTTGAGGTAGTCATTGGCGCCGAGCCGAATGGCTTCCTGGGCCGTCTCCAGCGCCCCGTAGCCGGTGAGCATAACCACGGCCACATTGGGGTCGATGGCTCGAATTTCCCGGAGCCCCTCAATCCCGTTTTTTCCCGGCATGCGGATATCCATGATGATGAGGGACGGCGAGACTTCCTTGAGGAGGCGAATCCCTTCATCGACGCTGTCGGCGCAGTGAACATCGTACCGGGTCTTGAGGAGAATGCGCAGGCTTTCGCGCGGGCCGACCTCATCATCGATGACCAGAATGGGGGCCGCCCGCCGGGGGCCTGCTGCCTGCTTGGTCGTGTCCGGGGTCATGAAGGGCGTTCCTCTTCAAAAGGTATAGCGGTAGGAGGCACTCACCAGATGGCTCTCATTGTCGTACGTTCCATCAAAAGCCGGCTGGGTATTGCCGCGGATTGTCCGGTCGTAGGTGCTGTACCCGTAGGCAATATCCAGCGCGTGGGATCCGTTGTCGTATCCCAGGCCGGTGGTGACCATCGTGCGGTCGTCATCCGGGAGGGTGGGGCTGAAGGTATCATCCGGGATGGGGCTTTCCAGGTACACGGCCCCCGCGCGGAGGGTCCACGCCTCGGCAAAGGCCCAGTCCGCGCCCACCCCGTAGGTCCAGGTGTCTTCCCACTGTTGGGGCAGGGCGCCGGGGAAGCCGAGAAACCGGGTGTTGCGCCCGAAGTTGAGGGGGAGTTGCTCGAATTGAGAGAATTCAATCCACTCGGCGTCGAACTCCACCCGGACAGAGTCGGTCAGCTCGATGCCGTACCCGATGGCGGCGACGGCGGGGAAGCCCATTTCCGAGTCGAAGCGGGAGCCGGAAGAAAGGGGAAACGGGGCCGGCTGCAGGCTGGTGTTGCCCTCCAGCTCGACATCAATGGCACTGCGGTAGGTGAAGGCCAGCCGGTGGCGGTCGATGGGTTCCACCGTAATGGCGGCGTTGCCCCCGGCGCCGTATCCGTCCCCTTCGGCATGAATCCGCAACGGGTCCACCGCCTGGTCGAGGGATAGATCCGCGTAGAGCACGGCGAAGCCGATCGCCACGGAGACGCGGTCGTGCAATTGCCAGGCAAAGACGGGGTTGACCTGTATGGTTTCCAATTCGGCCTTGTAGGGGGCCGCGCCGCCGAAGGGGGTCTCGGGATTCCATTCGGTCGATTGTCCGTAGGGAGCGGTGAGGCCGATGCCCACGGAGAAGGTCTCGTCCAGCGGCGCCGCGGCGAATGCGTAGGGGATCCAGGACGCATCCTGCCGGGTGGTGCCGGTCCGTCCCAGCGGGCCGGTGAAGTCCGTCTCGCTGTCAATGAACATGGAGCCGACGGTCACCCGGGGCGCCTCCAGCGCCGGGAGATTCGCCGGGTTGTGGATGACGGCGGAGGCATCATCGATGTGAGCGATTTTTCCCCCGGTCCGGCCGTAGGCGGCCGCGCCCTCGGGCGGATTCCGGAAACCGTTTGCCAACCCGGCGGGGCCGGAGGCAAGCAGGAGGAGGGGGCTGAGGGCCAGGAGAAATGTGCGTCCGCGAAGACTGGGGTGCTGCATGGGGTCCGCTCCTTTTTGTAGACGCCGCCATCCTAGCGGCCTGAAATTCAATTCGCCAATAAAAAACATGTACTCATTCTCCTCCCAAAATCGGGTGAAAAATGATTTATCCGGAGCCGCAAAGGCGTCATACTATTTCTGATGGAAGTTAAGAAAAAGTCTGTAATGGCCGTTGATTTTGTAATTTATGGTCCTGTATAACCTGTTGATAACTTGTTCACAAGTGTTCATTTCAGGGATTGGATAGGAAGATCGGAATGCGGGAAAGTCGACAGGATGTAGTAGTTACAGGGATGGGGATCGTGTCGGCGTGCGGAATCGGGCTGGATGCATTCTGGGATGCATTGGTCACCGGGCGAAGCGGGATCTGTCCGATCACGCAATTCGATACGGAGGGACTGGCCTGTAAAATCGCGGGGGAGGTGTCTGATTTTGATCCCTTCGAGCATCTCGACCGGAGCCTGAAGCCGAAACGGATGGGGCGCTTTACCCAGTTTGCCTTGGCGGCCACCCGAATGGCGGTGGAGGACGCGGGGTTGAGCGGGGTGGAGTTGCAGTGCCAGCGCCGTTTACCGGTGGTTCTGGGGGTCAGCACCAATGCGATGGATCTCATCGCCCGGAAACCGGGCATTTTTACTGCAGTGGCGAGCATTCCCAATGCGGCTTCTTCCGCCATCGCATCGATGTATGAATTGAATGTGCGCCTCCTTACGCTGTCGAATGGGTGTGCATCCAGCTTGGATGCCATTGCCGAAGGGAGCCGGATTATTCGGCGGGGGGAGGCAGATGTGGTGATTGCGGGGGGGGCGGATGCTTCGCTCACGCGATACGTGATTGAATGTCTTCTGAAGACGCGGCGCTGTTCCTCGCAAAACGAACATCCGGAAAAGGCCAGCCGGCCGTTTGATCGGTACCGTGATTACGGGGTGCATGCTGAGGGCGCCGGAATTGTCATTCTGGAAAATCGCGCCTATGCGAAGGCGCGAGGGGCGGTGCCGTACGCGGCCATTTCGGGCAGTGCTTCAGCCATGGACTCATCTGAAATGGAAGAGGGTTCCGGCCTTCTGATATCGATGCGCGATTGCCTCGCGAACGGGGGCATACGAAAAGAGGCGATTGATTATTATATGGCGCATGGGCCCAGCGATATGCAGATGGATCGAACGGAAACGCAAGTCGTTCGCGAGGCTCTCGGAGCCCATGCGGATCGCGTTGCCGTGACCAGTATAAAGGGGAATGTGGGATGTCCGATGGGGGCTGGGGGGGCTATGCAACTAATTGCCGGGGCCCTCGCCATGAAGCATGGTCGACTCCCGCCAACGGCGAATTATGAATATCCCGATCCGGACTGCGACCTGGATATTGTCGCGGGGACGCCGCGGGAATGCGACCCGGGCTGTATTCTGATTAACTCTCATGGGTTTGGACGAACCAACTGCAGCTTGATTTTGGAACAAGAAGGCAGCCGATCATGAATGCCTTTATCTTTCTTCTGGTCACGGCTCTGGTGGATACGGCGCTGGGGTTGAGCGTATTCGCCACCAACCCGCACAGGGCGCAGAATCGCCAGTTGATGCTGTTTGCCATTTCGATGGCGATATGGACCGCCTTTATCATGTCGATTATCTCGGCCTCCGAGGTCGCCGGCGCCGCCTTTCTTATTCAAGCTTCCTCTCTTTTTGCCGTTGTGATTCCCGGCACGTTCTACATGCTCTGCCTGGCTGTGGATAACCCGCGGGATTCGATCCCCCGGCTCTTACGGAAAAGCGTATGGGTCTGGGGCCCGGGTCTTGTGGTGGGCGTTCTCTGTTTTTCTCCCTGGTTTTTACAGGACGTCATTATGCCGTCTCCCGGAGATGACTCATTGTTTCCGGAAGCGCGCTACGGATTTTGGTTTCTTCCGTATGCGGGGTATTTCTTCATCTCTTTCCTTTTTGTCCTTACTCGGTACGCAATCCGCATGCAGCAGAAACAGGGACTGGCGAAGACGGAGTTTCAATTCATCCTTCTCGGCATGTCGACAACCTTGCTGATCACGCTGTCGTTGAATCTGGTGATGCCGGTCCTGACAGGCAGCTCGCAAACGCAGGTATACGGGCCCGTCGGGTTCATGGTGATGAACCTCATCCTGGCCTACGGGATGGCGACGCACCGCATCATGGATGTGGCCAACCTCCTCCGCAAGACGACGGCCTATGCCCTGTTGACGTTGTATCTGGTCGGGGTTTATGCCCTGGTCTTCCGGGGGCTGGAGTTTCTCCCGCTGGAGCAGGTGACGGGTGAGCTGCCCCTGTCCCATGTGATTGCCACGCTGGCGGTGGCCTTCTCCATGGTGCCTGCGAGCGGCCGCATGCAGCGGGTGTCGCGGCTGTTGTTTGTCAACTGGCCCAGCACGGACCTGGCCCAGGTGGCGCGGCGGGCCAACGAGGCCCTCCGTTCAATCACCACGCTTCGCGAGGTGGTCCGGCGTTTCGCCGAGATTGTCGGCTCCTCGCTCGGCGCCGAATCGGTGGTTATCCTGCTGCGGGACGGGGACGGATTTGCCCAGGTCTATCCGGAGCCGGAGGGGGGCGGGGCGCTTTCCCTGAAGGAGACCGACCCGCTGCAGGACTACCTGCTGCGCGGCCGGAGTCCGCTGATCCGGGAACTCCTTTCGCGCTCGCGCCCCACGGAGATCCGCGAGCGGGTGCAGGAGCAAATGAAATCCCTGGAAGCGGAGGCGGCGGCCGGCTTATATACCAAGCATGAAATGGTGGGCGTCATGCTGCTGGGGGCCCGGAGGGCCGGCCGGATTTACGGCGGGCCGGAGCAGCAGGTGATCGAGGTCCTCACCGATCAATTCGCGGTCACGCTTGAAAATGCCCGGCTGTATACCCAGGTGCAGGACCGGAAGATCTTCAACGATATCCTGGTCGATAATTTGACGTCCGGGGTGATTGCCGTGACCGAAGCCGGCACGGTCACTGTCTTCAACCGCGAGGCGGGGCGGATGGCGGACCGGGAGGCCTCGACGACCCTGGGGCGCCACTACCTCGAACTTCCGAATCCCCTGCAGGGGGCCTTCGACGAATTATTGAAGGGGGAAACAGAGCGATGGGAGCGGGAGACCTCCATCCGCAACGGGGAGAACGGATCGATTCCGATCTGGTTGAGCGGGGCCAAATTTCGCGGACACAGCGGGGCGTTTCTCGGCGCCCTTCTGGTCTTCAACGACCTCTCGGACATCCGTCAGCTCGAGCAGCAGGTGCGGCGAACGGACCGGCTGGCGAGTCTCGGCACCCTGTCCGCGGGGATGGCGCACGAGATCAAGAACCCCCTTGTGACCGTAAAGACCTTCACGGAGCTGCTGCCCCAGCGGTTCGAGGACGAAGATTTCCGCACTACCTTTTCATCCCTGGTGGGGCAGGAGATCTCCCGTATCGACCGGATTGTAAACCAGCTTCTGAATTTTGCCCGGCCCGCGACCCCGGATCTGCGCCGGATCGAGATGGAGGATCTGTTGACCCGGGCCTACACGCTGGTGGAACAGCAGCTCGTCCGGGCCGATATTCGCTATGAGCAAGAGTCGGCGACCGCCCCGGGGAGCGTGATGGGCGATGCCTCCCTGTTGGAGCAGGTGCTGGTCAATCTCTTTCTCAATGCAATGGAGGCCATGGAAGCGGGCGGCCGGTTGACGGTGCGCCTGGACAATCACCCCACAGCCGCCTGGGAAATGAGAGCGACCGGCGGGGAGAGGCATCACGCGGACGTCGTGCATGTATCCGTGCAGGATACGGGGAACGGGATTCTCCCCGAGGATTTGCCGCACGTCTTCGACCCCTTCTTCACGACGAAAGACAGCGGGACGGGGATGGGCCTGGCCGTTGCCCATAACATCATCCAGGAGCACGGGGGGCTTCTCGATGTCGAGAGCCGCCTGGGCATCGGAACCACCTTTCATATCGTCCTGCCGCGGACTCATGTCCGGGAAGGGGCCGCCGCATGACGCCGTTTGCCGATACCGTTCTGGTGAGCGTGGATGCGGACCTGCAGCGCCGGATCCAGTCCCTCGTGGGGGAGGCTACGGTGATCCTGCACGTCGAGGACCCGGCTGCTCTCGAGCGCGCTCTTCACCCGGGGCGGCCGCGGCTCGTCCTGTATGACCTGCGCGTGGACCGCGGGGGGCGCCGGGTGCCGGAACTCCTGGAACGCTGGCCGGCTCTGGTGGTGATCGGGTTCGCCGAGGCGGGATCCGAGCCCCGCCAGGAAGCCCGTCGGTGGGGCCTTTTCGGGATTCTGGGGCTGACCCCCGACCGGGAATCCCTGCAGGACATGGTGCAGGCCGGCCGCCGGCAGGTCGCCCTGCTCACGGAGAACCGCGAGCTGCGCGATGCCCGGATGGACTCCGCCGCCGGGGAGATCTCCGGATCGACGGCCTTTGAACGGGCCATCCCGCTCGATTTTTTTACCAAGGCGGGAAACGACCGGGAGTCGGTCGATACGCTGGCCCACCGCCTGGTGGACAGCCTGCAGCGCGCCGCCCGCGCCTCCCGCGTGTTGCTGTTCATGCGGCGGCAGGACCAGCCGGAGTACACACTCAAGGCCCACGTGAACAGCATCCCGGAGAGCCGTCATTGGGAATTCGCCCAGGGCGATCCCCTGGTTCGATGGTTGCAGATTCACGCCCACATGGTCGCGGCTTCGACCCTCCACCATATTGAGCCGTCCGATGACCGGGTCCTGCTCCGCCAGGTCCTGGAGCAATTCGGCGCGGCGGTTCTGATCCCGCTGCAGGGACGGAACGGCCTGATGGGCTGGGTCCTCCTGGGCCAGAGGGCGACCGGCATCCCGTATTCGGCCGGGGACCTGGAAGACCTCCGGGTCATGGCCGACCACATCTCCACGACCCTGGAGAATGCCCTGCTGAACTCGGAACTGCGGTTGCGGAAATCCCTCGCGGAAACCCTCTTTCGCGACCTGCAGACGGCCATCGTGGCCGTGGGGCCGGACCAACGCATTCTCTGGTTCAACCCGGCGGCGCAGGAGATGTTCGAGTTTCCGGAGACGGAGGCGCACGGCAGCCCGGTCGGGGATGTGGATCGGCGCCTCGCCGATCTCATGACCCGCGCGTTTCGGGACACGATCGAAGAAGAGGCGCTCCAATGGCATGACCCGGGGCGGCAGCGCACGTTTTCAGCCAGCCTGCACATTCTGGGGGAGGTCAGCAACCCCGAGGGCGTCGTCGCCCTTGTGGAGGATGTCACGCGCGAGCGGCGGCTGGCGGAGCGGGACCGGCAGATCGATCGCACCGCGTTCTGGACGGAACTGGCCGCCAGCATGGCGCACGAGATCCGCAACCCCCTGGTGACCATCAAAACCTATGCCCAACTCTTGCCCGAGCGCTATACCGACGAAGAGTTCCGCAGTCAGTTTCGGGAGCAACTCAGCACCGAAGTGGATCGGCTCAATGGCATCATCGACCAGATTTACGACTTCTCCCGTCCCCCGGCGCTGGACTTTCAACGGACCCGCCCGCACGACCTGGCGGACCTGGCCATGCGCAGAGCGCAGGAGATGCTGGGCCTCGAGTCCCTTCCGGTGACGGTCGAGGTGCGCTCGGGGACCCCCGCTATTCAGGTAGACCGTGATTCCTGCAGCCAGGCCCTGGCCCACCTCATCGTGAACTCCATGGAAGCGGGCGAGAAGACGGAGGGCCTGCACATCCGGTTTCTCCTGCGTCCTGCCGCCGGCCGGGGGGTGGAAATTGCCGTTCTCGACAATGGGCCGGGGATCCCGGAGGAGATTCGGGATCGGGTCTTCTCTCCGTTCTGCACCACCAAACCGCGGGGCATGGGATTGGGCGTGCCGCTCGTCCAGCGCATGGCCGTCGATCACAATGCCGACCTGCGCATGGACAGCGCGGAGGCCGGCACCTGCGTGAGCCTGTTCTTCCCCGTGGCCCAAAATCGGGAGACCCCACCCTCCGCGGATTCGGCGCCGCCGCGCGAATTCTAACAATCCTCTAATACAACGTTCCTGTTTTCCCCTTGACCCCAGGGGCCTCCCTCCTAGTATGTTGCTTTCACCCAGCGGATAAGCGCTCGCGGCGACGCAGGATCCGGCCCGGCGCGACGCGCACCGGACACCCGGACCAGAGAGTGAATGCAACCTGATAACGGCAGTGGCGGGGAGAGGCCATGACCAAGCGCGACCTTGTAGTTCGAATATCCCAGGAGACGGGGCTCATCCAGCAGGAGGTGTACACCGTCATTCAGAAGACCCTGGATTACATCACCGAAAGCCTGGCCGAAGGGGAGAATGTAGAGCTGCGCAAGTTCGGGGTGTTCGAGGTCAAAGAGCGGAAGCAGCGTGTCGGCCGCAATCCCAACAAGCCGGCCCAGGTGGTCACCATCCCCCCCCGCAAGGTGGTAAAATTCAAGCCGGGGAAAATCATGCGCGAGCAGGTGACCGGCGCCCGGGACGCAGACGGCGAGTAGCCCTCCATGTCCTCCGGTTCCCTCCAGCCTCTCCAGGGGATGAGCGACATCTCCCCCCCGGATATCTTCCGTTGGCAGCAACTCGAAAGTGCCGCCCGCCGTATCCTCCACGGATATGGATTCGGCGAAATCAGGACCCCGATCCTGGAAAGGACGGATCTCTTTGTCCGATCCCTCGGCGATACGACCGACGTCGTCACCAAAGAGATGTATGCCTTTGAGGATCGCGGCGGACGTCCGGTGACCATGCGGCCCGAGGGGACGGCGGGGGTTATCCGCTATATCGCCTCCAAAGGGCCGGAAGCCGCCCGTTCCCGCCTGTACTACCTGGGCCCGATGTTCCGCTGCGAACGCCCCCAGGCCGGCCGCAAACGCCAGTTTCACCAACTCGGGGTCGAACTGGCGGGCCCGCCCAATCCGGTAGAGGATGCCGAGGCGATGGCCCTGCAGATGGACCTCCTGCGGGAATGGGGGCTCGAGGGCTGCCGCCTGCGTGTGAACTCCATCGGGCTGCCGGAAGACCGTCGCCGGATGACCGACGGCCTGCGGGAGGCGCTCCAGCCACACCTCCACCGACTGGATGAGGATGCGCGCCGGGCCGTCGACACCAATGTGCTGCGCGTCCTGGACAGCAAGCGCGAGGAAACGCGCGCGGTCGTCGAGGACCTTCCCGCTCTCTCCTCTTTCTACTCGGAGGAAGCCTGCCGCTATTTTGCTGACGTCTGTGCCACGCTCGACCTTCTGGAGGTCCCGTACGAAATCTGCCCGCGCCTGGTCCGGGGGCTGGATTACTACGTGCACACG
>CAZCOO010000075.1:0-12428 GCA_964500395.1 uncultured Verrucomicrobiota bacterium | reverse complement strand
GTTCCCTGGATTTCGGTGTTGTTGCTGCGACGGATGATGCCGGTGGTGAAGTCGGTGAGGGTCAGGGCGGAGAGGGCGCCTCCCGGTGGCTGCGGCGTTTGCCGACAAGCTCAAACGCCCGGACGATCACGAAGGCAATCAGGGCGAAAATGAAAAAGACGAGCAGCATCCACGCGATCCCCTGGAGCGTCTCGATGATGGTGCGATAGACCTCGAGGACCCAGCGGGTCGCGGTGAGGTCGACCACTCGGGCCCCCTCGCGCTGCGGGGCGGTGATGTAGCGTTCGATTTTGTAGAGGTTCACCCCGCTGGAGATGCCGACCACGAAAATGGCAAAGCGCAGATAGCGCGCCCAGGCATGACTGATGGCGTCATCGATGACGCGCTGCAGGATGGCGTCGATGGGCCGGCGAAAGAGCTGGACCACGAGAAAGCTGACTGCGAGGGAAATGAGAAACGTCACCGCGAGAAGCGTGATAAAGGCCATGGTGCCATCCTTGGGTTCGAGACCGCCGGTTTGAGCGTGAGTATATGCAGGCGCCCGCCGGATGGCAATCCTAAGAACGATGCGGGATCTCCGGCCGTTTGGTTTTGCTCGGGGCGGACCGGAAGCGTCAGCGGCGCGACCCTGACGCCCGGGTTTATCGTTTAACCGTTTCGCGCATGGTTGAGTTTTCTCCTGAACCGTGCTTGGATATACGACGTTTTGCAGTGGAGGACTCATGCAGCTTCCCGGATACGAGATAATTCAGAAGATCGGCGAGGGCGGAATGGCCGTGGTCTGGAAGGCCCGGCAGGTTTCGCTCGACCGCGTTGTTGCCCTCAAGGTGCTGTCCAAAGAGGCCCTGCAGGACCGCGAGGCCTTTGAGCAGTTCAAGCACGAGGCACAGGCGGCCGCCCGGCTCAATCACCCCGGCATCGTGCAGATCTATGACGCGGGCGAACACGAAGGGGTCGCCTACTTCGTCATGGAGTTCGTGGACGGTCCGTCCCTCGGGACGCTTCTGGACCAACGGGGAAGCCTTCGCATTGACCAGGCCCTGGGGATTGTGGAGGGCGTCGTCCTCTCCATGCAGTATGCCTGGGACAAGGCCAGGCTGATTCACTGTGATATCAAGCCCGACAACGTACTGCTGGACCGGGAGGGGACGGTGAAGGTCTCCGATCTCGGCGTCTCCCGCATCATCGGGCATGCGGTCGATTCCCTGAAAGACCACATTGTGGGGACGCCCAACTACATCTCGCCGGAGCAGGTCACCGGCGAGGTCGAGCTCGATGCCCGCACCGATATCTATTCCCTGGGGGCCATGCTCTACCAGATGGTGACCGGCGTGATGCCCTTCTCCGAGTACACCGATCTGGAGGCCATGGAGAAGCACCGCACCGGATATCTGGCCGACCCGGTGGATGTGAATGCCGATGTGCCGGCGGAGGTCGCCTGGCTCATCGAGCGCATGATGGTGAAACACCGGGACGACCGGTTCAGCGGCTGGAAAGACATGCGGGAAGCGCTGCAAGCCGTCCGCAAGGGTTTCATTACCCCCATGCCGACCCTGGAAGAGGGGCGGAGCACCATCCTGCAGAACGCGGACCGCGTGGAGAAAAATCGCGCCGCCCGAACGCCGTCCGCCGGCGAGCGCAAGGGGTCGATGCGTTCCCCGTCCTCGCCCGCCGTTTCCGGGTCCGCCCGGGGCGCTGCCGCCGGACAGAAGCCGTCTATGAAGGTGTCTTCGGAAAAGGGCGCCCGCAAACAGCTCGTCCTCGGGCAGGAGACGCAGGCCGCTCTATCGAGGCCCCGATCCGCGGGCAGGAAAAAGCCCTCGAGCCTGGTCGCCGCCTTTCGCACCCTGCTCCTGCTGGCGGTTATCGCCGGGCTCCTGTACGGGGGGTGGTTCGGCTGGACGCACTACAACCAACACCAGGCCGATCAGAAAGACCAGACCGAGGCGCGCGCCCCCCGGCCGGATGAGCTTCCGCCCCGCACCCGCGTCCGGGGCCAGGATCCCGACCCGCAGCGCTCTGCGCAGACGCGTCGCGACTCCGGCGGCCGCCTGTCCGATAAGACCCTGGTGGTCTCCGCCGCCGATCTGCGGGGGGAATCGGCCCCCGACACCGATACGGCATCGTCCCGGCCGTCCACTTCTTCCGGCTCGAGCACCGCGAGCGGCTCGTGGGACAACGACACCTATCAGGAGGGGATGCGCCTGCTCCGGCGGGCCGATCGCGAGTATCAGCGGTTTGTCAACGGCGAACTCGGCCAGGATGACCTGGACGGCATCGAGCAGGGCGCCCGCAAGGCCCTGGATGCGTTTGAAGCCTGTGTGGGCAAGGCCCCGCAGGGCATCAACGTCCGCCGGATGATGAACAAATGCTACCTGCTCATCTCGAAGGTCCGCCACTCCCGGACCCTCGACCTCTAACGCACCCCGGAGCCCGATGAATCGCAATCAGTTGATGGACCTCGCCACCGGGTACTGGCCCGCCGCCGCCCTGCAGGCCGCGATCCGCCTCGATCTCTTTCCCGCGCTCGCGGGGGCGCCCCGGCCGGTGGACGAGCTCGCCCCTGCGCTCCGGGCGGACGCCTCGCACCTGGAACCCCTTCTCGACGCGCTCGCCGGACTGAGCCTCCTCAAGAAAGGGTCCGGGGGATATTCCCTGGCGGAGGGCACCCGGCCCTGGCTCGATCCCGCCTCCCCCGACAACCTGCTGGATGCCCTCCGGTTTAACGGCGACCTCTATCCCCTCTGGGGCAACCTCGCCGACTGCGTGCGCCAGGGCGCCCCGCTCATCCCGCCGGATGCCCACCTCGGGCGCGACCCCGAGCGCACCGCCCGCTTCGTGCGCGGCATGCACAGCCGGGCCCGAGCCTTTGCCCCCGCCATCACCGATGCACTCGACCTGGGCGGTGCTTCAACCCTTCTCGATATCGCCACCGGCAGCGGAGCCTTTGCCGCCGCCCTGGCGGACCGCCACCCCGGCCTCGCCGTCACTTGCCTCGATCTCCCGGCCGTCCTCGACACCGCCCGCGACCTCCACGCGGGCCATCCCGCCCGGGACCGTCTCCACTGGCACCCGGCCGATTACCATAGCGCCACCCTGCCGGCGGGATTCGATGCCGTCCTCTACTGCGGGGCCCTGCACCAGGAATCGCAAGACGAAGCGCGCGCGCTGTTCCGGAACATCGCCGATAGCCTGACCCCGGGCGGGCGCCTGTTCGTCATCGACCTCATGACCGAAGGGGACGGAACCCAACCCGTATTCTCCGTGCTCTTCGGCCTGACCATGGCCCTCACACGCCCCCACGGGCACGTCTACCACGTGGATGCCGTGGGGGACCTCCTGCAGAAGGCCGGCTTTCGCGATCCGCACACGGAGCCCATTCCCGACACCCCGTACCACCTGGTCTCCGCCGGGATTTGAGCGGCCTTACCCGCCGGGCAGGGAAGTGAGATCGCCCTCCGGCCTACAGCTCGATCCGGGCCGTGGCGTAGACAAATCGTCCCGGGGCGGGAATTTCATCGCCGGCCCCGAGATCGCCGACGGGCATGACGGCCTCTCGAGTGAGGTGTTCGTTGTAGTCTTCGTCGAAGAGGTTCTCCACCCCGACCTCGAGGTGCAATCCGTCCAGGAGTTCGAGCCCGCCCTTGAGGTGCACAACCTGGAAGGAGGCGGTCTCATCCTCCGGGAAGGCCTCGTCCACGCGGGTCTGCCGGGCACTGAACCGGACGCCCGTCTCCACCCACCACGCATCCGCGCGGACGGAATCGACCCGCAGGCCCAGGCTGCCGCTCAAGGGCGGAATTTCCGGGAGGTCGCGACCATCGGTGGTGTTGCGGCCCGCGACGTAGGCGAGGGTGGCGGGGACCGAGATCTGTTCGCCCGGCCGGCAGACCGCACGCAGCTCCCCGCCGACCGTCTCTGCATCCACATTGCGAAAGCCTCGAACCAGGTCGACCGTTCCGTCGCCATTGACATCGGCGCGATCGACCGTGGTCTGGTAAATATAATCGTCAATCACGGCGCCGAAGACAGCCAGATCGACTGCAAAAGATTCCCGCTGGATCTTAACCCCCGCATCGGCTTCATACTTCTCTTCCGGATCGAGGGCGGGATTGCCCACCAGGAATCCGCCCGGCGCCGGGGCAAAGGCAAAGTATTGCTCGGTCACGTTGGGAAAGCGGCTGATCTTCCCCACGCCGGCATACCACAGGATGTGCCCTGCCGGGCGCCATTCGGCCAGGATATTTCCGGACAGCATGGTATCCGCCGCGTCGGCCTGCCCCGCGCCGGGGCCGTAGATGCGTTCGTACTGGCTCACCACGCTGACGGGAGGCATGCCCATCCCGAGCCGGATGGAATCCTCCGCCCCGCCCGCCTCGCTCTCGGCGCGATCGACCCGGCTGCCCACGCGCAGGGAAACCTCGTCCGAAACGGCCCAGGAGACCTCGCCAAACACCCCGGCCAGGTCCCGGGAGACATCCGGCCAGATGGGATCGCGAAGGGTCATGCCCGTCGCCGCCATGGTTCGCTCGCGCAGGGCGTCCCGCTCCAGCCGTTCCGCATCCCCGCCCAGGGCCAGCGCCAGGCCCTTGCGAATCCGCCACCCGGTCTCGATCCGCGCGGCGAATGCCGTGGCCTCCGAATCGGTCTCGGCGCGCATCCTCGCCCGGTTCGGCTTGCCCTCGTTATTCATCACGTGATCGACCGAGGCGAACCCGCCTTCGATCTCGAGGCGCTCCAGCCGTTCGCCGGCCCGTTGCAGGCGATAGCCCCACACGCCGGTGGCGGAGGTCGACCGGTTCATATTCATGGGCAGGGCGGGGAAATCCACATCCGTTTCCTCCTTGAGCAACAGGGCGCCATATAGGCGTTGCCCCTCCGCCGGGCGCCAGCCCAGGGAGAGCGAGCCGCCGGCTTCGGTCAGGCCCGCAGGCACGGTCCGCCCCCCGCCGGATTCGAAATCGTCCAGCTCCGCGGCATTCAGTTCCAGACGCAGGTCCACGTCCTCCGTTCCTCCGCGGGAGAGCGCGGACGCCCGGGCCCCGTTGCGTCCCTCGTCCCAGCTCGCCCGGAGGTCGGATTCCAGGCCGGGGGTGGCATTCGGTCCGCGGTCGTAGTCGACATCCATCACCAGGTGCCCGCCGGTCCCGCCGTGGCCGTACCGCACGGAGGGGACCCCTTTAATCACCTCAACGGATTCGACAGCCTCCGGCGAAACGTATGTCGCCGGCGGATCCATCCGCGCCGGACACGCCCCGTACAGGCACAGCCCGCCCACGCGGGTCTGCACGCGCTCCCAGCCCAGCCCGCGAATGACCGGCTCGGCCGCGTTGGCGCCCCGGCGGACGGCCGCGACCCCCGGCGCGGCGGTGACCGCCTCGCCCATGTTCAGCGAACGCGTCCGCCCCAGCGCCTCTGCGGACAGGCGGTCCGTCGCCGCCTCGAGCGCGCCGGCCCGGACCCGGAGATCCTCCAACACGACCGGACTCTCCGCCGCGCTCTCCGCCGTCATCGTGATACCCGTCAGTCCCCACGCAATCGTCCGTACCCGCATCCCTCGAAGCATGATTCGTCCCTTTCTATCCGTTTTCCATATGGCGCGACCCGAAGGCGCACGCCCGGGCCACCCCGAAGAAGACCACTTTTCATATGGCGGGACAATCCGGTTTCGCTGTCCGGCAGACAAAACCGCAGCAAACGAGCCATCCTGCCTTCCCATCGAAATCGAAGCCCCCGGCGGGACGGGTTCACCCCGGCCCGCCGAACGATTCCCCTTGTGCCGCGAAGAAAACCACTATCCATATGGCGAGACAATCCGGTTTCGCTGTCCGGCAGACAAAACCGAAGCAAACGAGCCATCCTGCCTTCCCGTCGAAATCGAAGCCCCCGGCGGGACGGGTTCACCCCGGCCCGCCGAACGATTCCCCCTGCGAAGGAGCAGGAAGGTCTCCACAACCGGAAACTCCCAGGCGCAAGGCCGGGGATCTTCCACGGCTCTCCTCCACGCCGCTCCGCAGACAGCGGGGATCCGTCATTCCCGGGTTTCCGCCATTGCGCAGCGGGGGGGTTCCCGATAATTTGCTCTGCGTTCCGGGAAGGAGACCAAATGATGATGCAGAAGCACCGCGACCTGACACTGGCAAGACTGAAACAGTTTCGCGAGACCCTAGCCCGGGACCTTTACCGGGACACGGCATCCGTACGCCTGGCCGCCCGCGCTGTGGACGGCCGACCGCCGTATGCGGAGGCCATTGCCGGCGATTTTGAAGCCATCGAGGTGGGGCATCGTTTCGGTCCGGCCTGGTCCACCCACTGGGTGCGGGTGGACTACCTCATCCCCCCGGCATGGGCCGGAAGCGAGGTTCACCTCCTGTGGCGGTGCGCGGCGGAAGGGTGTGCCTGGGTGGACGGGCGCCCCCGGCAGGGCCTGAATGAAGATCCGCATACGACCCTCCCCCTCACCCGGGATGCGGAAGGCGGGGAGACCGGATCCCTCTACATCGAAGTCGCCTGCAACGGCCTGATGGGTGTCGAGGAGAACGGACCTGCGCTCCGGTCCTCCCTCGGCCTCCTGGAAGAAGCCGTGTGCGGCTTGTTTGAACGCGCCCGCTGGGATCTGTTGTGGGACGTTACCGTCGTGTCGGAGCTGGCCGCGGAGGCGCCGGCGTCCGACCCGCGGGGCGCGGCCGCTCTGCATACCGCGAATGAGATCGCAAACCGCTACGAGCCGAACGATCCGGACTCGTGGCATGCCTGCCGCGAGGTCGCCAAATCGTTCCTGGCGACCCGGCCGGGGGAGGGCCGCCACCGGATCACGGCCATCGGCCACGCCCACATCGATACGGCCTGGCTCTGGCCGCCGGCGGAGACCCGCCGAAAGTGCTGCCGGAGTTTCAGCACAGCCCTGTCCCTCATGCGCGAGTATCCGGACTACCGCCTCGTCTGCTCCCAGGCCCGGCAATGGTTGTGGATGAAGGAGCAATACCCCGATCTCTACCGGGACATGCGCGAGGCGGCGGCCCGCGGACAGTTTCTGCCGGTGGGCGGGACATGGGTCGAGCCGGACTGCAATCTTCCGTCCGGGGAATCCCTGGTGCGCCAGTTCTTGTACGGACAACGGTTCTTTCAACGGGAAACGGGGACCCGCTCCGAGATCTTCTGGAACCCCGACGTATTCGGATACTCGGGTCAGCTTCCCCAGATCATGGCGGGGGCGGGGATCCGCTACTTCCTCACGCAGAAGATCAGTTGGAACCAATTCAACTCCTTCCCGCATCATTCCTTCCTGTGGGAAGGCATCGACGGCACCCGCATCCTCACCCACTTTCCGCCCGCGGACACCTACAACGGGGATGCGTCGGTCCGGGAAATCCTGTACAGCGAGCGCAACTTCAAGGATCACGCCGGCAGCCGGGACAGTCTCTACCTCTTCGGCATCGGCGACGGAGGGGGCGGTCCCTCCCGGGAGATGCTGGAGCAAATCCGCCGAATGAAGAATGTGGACGGCCTGCCCCCCGTGGAGATTGCCGATCCGCAGCGCTTTTTCGACCGGCTGGCCGGGGATGCCGACCGCCTCCAGACCTGGGTCGGCGAGCTGTACCTCGAACTGCACCGCGGCACCTACACCACCCACGCCCGCACCAAGCGTTCCAACCGGCTCTGCGAGCGCATGCTGCACGATCTTGAGCTGCTGGAGGCCGTGGCGCCCCCGCCCGGTGCAGACCGCGGGGCGGAAGCTCTCTGGCGGGAGGTCCTGCTGAATCAATTCCACGACATTTTGCCGGGATCGTCGATCGCGGCGGTCTACGAGGATGCTGCCGGCCGGTACGAAGCCGTATGGGCCGAGGGCGGTGCGCGCCTGGACGCGGCCCTCACCGCCCTGGCCGGCAAACCAGGGCCCCGCATTCTCGCCGTGAATACGCGGGGGTTCCCTCGCCGGGAGGTGGTGGAATTGCCGCCGGGGGTGTCCGGCGTCCGGCAGGTTGGGTCCGGCGGGGAACGGTTGGGGATCGTCTCCGCCCCGTCCCTCGGGTATTCTGCCGGCCCCGCGGAACACGATGGGCCGGAAGAGGTCTCCGCCCGGCGGGAGGGAGACCGCTTCCTCCTCGAGAACTCCCGGCTGCGGGCGGCCTTTTCCGCCGACGGGCTCCTGGTTTCGCTGTGGGACAAAGCAGCGCACCGCGACGTCCTGCCCCCCGGGGAGACCGCCAATCAACTGGTGCTCTACGACGATCGGCCCGTGAACTGGGATGCCTGGGATATCGATGCATTTCACGAAGAGACAAAACGCCCCCCGGCCAAGGCCTGCGAGGCAGGCGTCGAGGAATCCGGCCCCCTGCGGGCATGCCTGCGCTTCGAATTTGCCCTGGGAACAGCCAGCCGGATGTCTCAGCGCGTGCGGCTCACCGCCCTCAGCCGGCGTCTCGACTTTATCTGCGATGTCGACTGGCAGGAGGCGCACACGCTTCTGCGGGCGGAATGCCCCGTCGGCATCCGCGCCATGGAGGCGGCATACGAAATCCAGTTCGGCCATATCCGGCGCCCCACGCACGCGAACACGAGCTGGGACATGGCCCGCTTCGAGGTTTGCGCCCAGCGCTGGGCCGACCTGTCGGAACACGGATACGGCGTCGCCCTGTTGAACGACTGCAAATACGGCTACGCGATCCGCGGCAACCGACTGCGCCTTTCCCTGCTCCGCTCCCCGAAATCCCCCGACCCCAATGCAGACATGGGACCGCACCACTTCACCTATGCATTGCTGCCCCACGAGGGGACCCCGCAGGATGGCGGCGTGCTCCGCGAGGCCGCGGCGCTCAACCATCCCCTGCACCTCGCCCCTACCGCCGCCGGGGAGGCCGAGGTTTCCTGGTTCGCCGTCGACTCGCCCGGCATCGTGATCGATACCGTGAAGCGGGCGGAAGATTCCGGCGACCTGGTGGTTCGCCTGTACGAGGCCCACGGCGGCCATGCCGAGGCCCGGCTTACGAGTTCCCTCCCGGTCGCCGGCGTTCGGGAGTGCTCTCTGCTGGAGGACGACGGCGAGGAGTTGACGTGGACGGGGGGCGGGGTGGACCTGTCGTTCCGCCCCTTTCAGATTCGCTCCCTGAAACTTGCGCGGACCTGAGGCCGTCCGCCGCCCGTGGGCAGCGTGATGTCAACGCTCTGGTCTCCGGTGGCCTCCGCGGAAAGAAAAGGGGCCTCAACCCGTCGGTCGTTGACGGCGTCCCGCCGCATTTCGCCGTGTCCCCGCCGCACGCGGATGGAGATCCGCCGGCCCCGGTAGCGCAGCCCGTCCAACCGGATGGAGCGCACGCTCGGCGGCAGAACGGGATCGAAGCCGATGCCGTGCGGCCGCAGGTCGATGCCGCACAACAAGTGCAGAACCATCCGGAGGTAGCCGGTGGCGCTCCACGTCTGGTGGATCTCGCTCGGCCATTGCTGCATGCGGCCGTCCATCATCTGGCAGCCCCCGTACGGCTCGCCCGTTTCCGGATGGTAGATCTCGTAGAAGACGCCGTGGCGCAGCACCATCTCGAGAAGGGCGTCCCATTCCCGGGCAAAGAGGTCCACACGGCCGTGCCGCGCCGCCGCCTCCGCCCAGAAGGCATTGATGAAGGGCCAGATCGTCCCGTTATGCCGCCCGCAGGCGGATGGATGGATGGCGCGGAAGCGGTCGAAGACCGGCCACAGGCAGGGAATCCCGTACGGGGTGATGTGCTGGGTGTCCAACAGGGAACGGACCCGGCGCGCGGGCGCAACCCCGAGCAGGATGGCCAGGGCGTGGCCGACGCCCTCCATGCTCTCCACCTTCTCGTTTCGGTCCCCCAGGAAATAGGCGTACCGACCTTTGTCTTCCATCCAGAGAAATTCGTTGATCCGCTGCCGGAGCACCCTGCCCCGGGCCCGCCAGGCCTCCGCGGGTCCCGGGCGGCCCAGGGCGTCGGCCATGCGCGCGGCCCGGTCGTACGCGCCGGCGTAGAGGCAGTTGGTGGACAGGCATCGCCATCGGATCCGGTCGCTGCCGCGGTAGTCGACGGAAGCGGAAGACCCCGCGGTATCATTGTACGGCGCGGGGAATCCACTGATGCCGTCCTGGAAACAGGCGGGGCCGCGGAACAGCCCGGTCGCAGGGTCCTGCTCGGTGCGCTCGAAGAAGGCGAGGGAGTCCGCGGCCGCCCGGTACGCGAGGGACAGGAACGAACGGTCTCCGGTGGCCAGGATGTACTGCCAGGCGCCGATCACCCACGAGATTGCATCCCAGTACTCCCCGCCGGTGACGATGTGTTCCCCCCGTCGTTCCAGGACCGAGAGGAGAGAGGCCCGGGTCACCGCCGGATTGATCAACGCCTCCCCGTTCCACGCATTGAAGGCCACATCGCGCGTCCAGGTCTTCTGATAATGATCCCCCGCGTACAGGACCGGGGCGGGGGCGTCCAGAAGACCGCTCCGGTCGGCCACAATGTTGTGATCAACGGTCTTCAGGGCCAATCGAAACGCCCTCTCCACGCGCGGATCATCCGCCTGCAGGGCAAGATTATGCCGGGATTCTTGTTGCATTTATCATCTCCCGGGGCTGATATAGGATGTCTATGCGCGATGTTCAATTGATTTCCCGCCGGCGCACGTCCCGCGATCCCGCTCTAACTACCGGGTGGACATCTCTTCTTACCCACACTCACATGCAGCAGGGAGAGTTAGAGCCGCCTCACAGTTACGACAACCTTGCCCGATGGGCGTCCCGGCGCGGCATAGAGGCCATGGGCGTCGGGTCTCCCTTCTCCCCCCGGACGGCGGCGCTCTACCGCTACTACGAAGACGAGGGGCGGTCGATTTATTACGACCCCTCTTTTGACCCGCAGGCGGTCAAGCATCCCGAGGAGGCCCGCGCCCTGATCGACGCCCTCAACCACCGCAGTGGGGGCGACACCCTGTTCTACCTCGACAACGAGACCCCCAAGGCCCGATACGGGCACATGTGGTGGGTCGGGTGGCACCACGACATGCCCGCCTGGCACGACTACGACCAGCCGTTTGACCGCTGGATGTGCCGGGACCAGGCGCCGGGTGATGATCGCGATGAACCCGTCCCCTACCAGCGCCGCCCCTATATGCAGATCCTCGCCCATCAACGCGCCCACGGGGCGCTGGGCATGTGGGCCCACCCCACGAGCTGGTGGCGGACCGATACCGGCGCGTTTGTGACCAATATCGCCTCCGAGATGCCGGCGCACCTCGCGGCCGAAGGAACCGTGGATGGCCTGGTGATTATGGGCTACGATGCCTTCCAACCCTCTTATCTCAATCTCTGGCACCATCTTCTCGATGCGGGGTACCGGGTGCCGGGAGTGGCGGAAACGGATATCGCCCTCTCCACCGAATCCTTGTGGAACCGGGAGGCTCTCTTTTTGACCCATGTCTACACCGGGGAGGAGGGGACCACACTCGAGGCCGTCCGGAAGGGCCTGCGAGCCGGGCACGCTTATGTATCCAGCGGGCCCGGGATTGCCCTGCAGGTGGATGAGCACCCCCCCGGGGCCGTTGTGGAGACCTCGCCCGGTCGTCATCATCGCGTCACGATCAGTCTCTGGCCCTCGGCGGCGGGCGAGCCCCTGGGAACGGTGGACCTGCTGGGCCGGGGCGGAGTCCGGCTATGGGCAGGCGAGGTCGATGGCTGTGCGGAATTCGAACTCTCGGTCCCCGGCCGCGAAACCCGGGGCTACCTCATCGCCCGGGTCTTCGGCCGGGGAGAGGATCCGGATACGACGGCCGCGTCCGACATCCGCACCGTCGCGATAACCAATCCCGCCTATCTGCATCCCCCAGGCCTTCACTTCCCCCCCCCCGCGACCACCGCGGTCTCGATCTCCGCCTCGCCCGGCAGCCCTTTCCGCGGCGGGGCGGTCACCCTGGAGAGTCCAACGGGGGAGGCCCTGGATCGGTGGACGCTGACCGGACAGGAAGCCGCCGTGCAGGCGCCCGCCAACGGCCGGTTGCGTCTCCAGCCGCGGGCCGGGACGTCCACGGTTCGATATCTCATCAATGAAAATCGCGATGTGCAGCAGTTGCAACGGTATCTGTACCGTGGCCGCTTCCTGCGGGACTTCCCGCACAGTGTGCCGGGGCACATCCCGGCCCAGGCCTTTCGCCCGGATGCATTCAGACGTGCTCTACAAACGGCACACCTTCGGTACTAGTTTCCGTAAAATTAGTTTCGCATCTGCATTCTGCCCGGCGCAATCAATCAGACGCCATGAGGCCTGATACTAATTTTTACAATACCAAATTAGAAAAGAATGAGGATGCATTCGAACGCACTCGCTGATTGACATTCATGAACCCCTGCACGTATTATCCCCTGTAAATAAAGGCTGCTACGCGCGATATGCCGATAGGGTCACTTCATATACGAACGTGTCGCATGTCTC
>CAZCOO010000074.1:0-12435 GCA_964500395.1 uncultured Verrucomicrobiota bacterium | reverse complement strand
GCACGGCCCGCGAGGCCGCGGGCCCTCCCGGGGCCGGGCTGTTCGATCCCCCGCCCGGTCACTCCGCCGGCAGGAGGCGGATGACGCGTCCCGGCCGGTTCAGCAGGACGTAGAGATAGCCGTCGGGCCCCGCCGCGACATCCCGCACCCGGCCGAGGCCCTTGAGGATGATTTCTTCCTCGGCCACCGCGCCGTCGCGCAGGCGAATCCGCCGGACCTCCTGGAATTTCAGCGCCCCGGCAAAGAGGTCGCCGTCCCACTTCGGAAAGGCCGCGCCCTCGTAGAAGTCCAACCCGCAGACGGCGATGGAAGGCGTCCAGTCGAGCACGGGCGACTCCATGCCCGGCCGGCGCGTCTCGCCCGTGAAGGGGGTCCCGTCATAGTTCATGCCGTGCGAAATCACCGGCCAGCCGTAATTCGCACCGCGCTCGATCCGGTTCAACTCATCGCCGCCCCGGGGGCCGTGCTCCGTGCTCCAGATCCCGCCGGTGCCGGGACGCAGGGCGAGGCCCTGAGGGTTGCGATGCCCGTACGACCAGATCCCGGGCAGGGCGCCCTCCCTGTCGACAAACGGATTGTCGGCCGGCACCCGCCCGTCATCGTGCAGCCGAAAGATCTTGCCGTTGGGGCGGGAGAGGTCCTGCGCCTCGTCCCAGCCCCCGCGCTCCCCCATGACAAAAAAGATATACCCATTCCGAAAGACGAAGCGCGTTCCGAAGTGAACCCCGCTGCCGGTGTAGAATTCATCCCCGGCCCTGTAGATCCATTCCTGGTCAACCCATTCGTGGTCGCGAATGCGCCCTCGCACCACCGCGGTCATACAGCGGGGGCGGCCCCGCCCCCTGCCGCCTGACCCCAGCCCGTCACTGAATCCGAGGTAGATCCACCCGTTCTCCTCATAGCGCGGATGCAGCGCCACTTCCATCATCCCGCCCTGTCCGTGGTGGACAACCTCCGGGGTTCCGGCCACGGGGTCGGGATGGAGGGTTCCGTCGGCGGACAGCACGCGCAGAGGCCCCGGGCGTTCGGTGACCAGCATGCGCCCGTCGGGCAAGAAGGCGATGGCCCAGGGGATGTCCAGCCCGCCCTCCACCAGGACGTCCGTCCGATAGGCGTGGTGCCTGGTTTGGGTCACCTCCTCGGGGGCGGGGCGCGGCGGGGAGGCCGTGCGGCGCTGGGCCCGGTGTTCCATTTCGCGGATATAGACAACCAGCGCGTGGATCTGCTCCCGGCTCAGGTCGTCCCCGAATCCCTGCATGCCCATGGCCTCATTGCCCTGGGCGATGGATTGGTAGATGTCGTCGTCCGTCGCTCCCCACTCCCACTCGCCATCCACCAGGGAACTGCCCAACCCGCCCCGCAGGTCCGAGCCGTGGCAGACCGCGCAATGGGTCCGGTAGACCGACTCGACGCGCTCCGCCCCCCCCCTGGTGTGGAGACACAAGGCCAGCGCCGCGACCACCGGAATGGCGAGCCGGGACGGCATCCTACTTGAGTGAATCCGGCTTCAAGGTGGGGCCTTCAAAGAAGCAGACAGAGCGGCAGATATCGCACTCCTCGGCATCATGAGTGCAGGAATCGGAGAGCGTTTTGCGGAGCAGCTCCCGGAATTTTTTCGCGGGCGCCCGGTCCGACTCGATCAGCTCAATGAAATGATGCAGCGCCATGCTGGTTTCGAGGCTGAGGAGGTGCTCGATCTTGCACGCATCCACCTCGGCCTGTTCCTCATCCACGCCCAGCACGTCGCGGAACAGTTTTTCCAGAAGCTGGTCGTTGTGCTCGACCATCTCCGCAAGTCGCTGACCCTCCTGGGAGAGGGTGAGGAATTTGTTCTCGTCCTCCACGACAAACCCGCGTTTCTTCAACGGCTTCAGACTGATGGAACAACTGCCCCGTGTGATGTTGAGCTGCTTGGCAATGTCCGTCACCCGGGCATAGCCCTTTTCCTCCAGCAGGTGATGAATCGTCATCAGGTAGTGCGCCGCACTGTGGGTCAGGAGGTTTTCTTCAAAGGATTTCCAGACTTCTTTCGCCATCAGCTCGCCTCGGTGTAGGGATCCGCATCTTGTTACGGGGTATTAAAACCGTCCGGACCGGAAAGTCAAGGGAGGGCGGCCGTCAGTCCTTCGCCCGGGTGACCGGAACGGACACGCGGTTCAGGCGCACGGCATGGCGGGCCATGAAGTCGCAGTCGGATTCGGAGGCGGCATCGTCGACAAAAATCTCATCGAACGCCTCCACCCCGGCAATCCGGGCCAGCGCCCGCCGACCGATTTTGGAGTGGTCCAGCAACAGGTACGCATGGTCGGAGATGGCCAGCATGGCTTGCCGGATGATGACCTGCTGCTCGTTGGGGTCGCTCACCCCCCATTCGGCATCCAGCCCGCGGCAGGACATAAACACGCGGTCCGCGTGGTAACTCCGCAGGGTTTCATCCGCCTTCGGCCCGACGAGCGAGAGAGACGGGTGGGAGAGGGCTCCGCCCGACAGGATCAGCCTGATGTGCCGGCGTTCGGCGAGCGCAAGTCCGACCTGCAGACTGTTGGTGATGACCGTGAGGGGAATATCCGGCAGTTGCTGCGCCACGTGGAGGACCGTGGAACTGGGATCGAGCACCAGGGTGTCCCCTTCCCTGACCCGCTCGACCGCGGCCCGGGCCAGCGCCCGCTTTTCCGCCATGAGGACCCGTTCGCGCGCCCAGTGGGGAAGCTCCCGCCCTTCCGCATCGAGGGGCACGGCCCCGCCGTGACTCCGTTTCAGTTTGCCGTCAGCCTCGAGCGCATCCAGGTCCCGGCGGATCGTTTCTTCCGTGACCTCAAACCGGTGCGCCAGCGTCCGCACCCGGACGCCTTTTTGCTGATCCAGCATCGCGAGAATCTGCCGGCGGCGTTGCTCGGCTAACATACTGCTCATGGCTGTCAATCCTCCCTCAACCCGCCCGGGCCGACAGGATCGTCCGCTCGTACTCTTCCATCTCGGGCAGCCACGCCGTTCCGGCGGGCACCCCCGCTTTGCGGCAGCACATATCCCAGACCGCTCCGAAGGGCAAGGTTTTGCTTTCCTCCATGAGGGCGAGTCGCTCCGCCCATCGCCCGGCCCGCTCGGCTTCCTGCAACCGCCGGGTGGGATCGCACAGGGCATAGAGCATCGCCTTGCGGGTGGCCCGGGTCCCGATCACGTACGCCCCGATGCGATCAATACTGGCATCAAAAAAGTCCAGGGCCACAACCATCCGGTCCAACGCCCCGCCCCGGGCCAGTTCGAGAAACACATTGCGCACATCATCGTTGAAGGTCACGACATGGTCGCTGTCCCACCGCATGGGCCGGCTGGTGTGAATCAACAACTGATCGTGGAACTGCATCAGCGCCGAAAGCTTGTCATCAATCGTCTCGGTCGGATGATAGTGCCCCATGTCGAGGCAGAGCAAAATGCCGCGGCTGAGCGCATAGCTGCTGTAGAACTCCATCGACCCCACCACGTACGCCTCGCTCCCCAGGCCGAACAGCTTGCTTTCCACCGCGTCCCGGCACTGCGCGGTGTCGATGCCGTGTTTCTCATCCAGGATCGCATCGAGGGACTCCACGAGACGCCCGCGCGGGCTCCATCGGTCCGCCGGCAGGTCTTTCATGCCGTCGGGCATCCAGTGGTTGAGGATGCAGGGACTCCCCTGGCGCTCCCCCATGGCCTGGGCGATCCGCCGGCACGCCACCCCGTGGGCCTGCCAGAACGACCGGATGCCTTCGTCCTCGTGCGAAAGCGTGCACCCGTCATTGGCCTTGGGGTGGGCAAAAAAGGTGGTGTTGAAATCCAGGGGCACGCCGTTTTCGCGACCCCAGTCCATCCACCGGGCAAAGTGCCCGGGCTGGAGGGCATCGCGATCGACCCGCTCGCCCCCGGTCTCCGCGTACATGGCGTGGAGGTTGAGGCGGTGCTCACCCGGAAGCAGGCGCAGAACCTGTTCGATGTCCTGCCGCAGCTCGTCCGCGTTGCGGGCGCGGCCCGGGAAATCCCCGGTGGCCAGGATGCCCCCGCCCTCGACCGCCTCCGCCGGCGGTTCGAAGCCGGTCACGTCGTCGGCCTGCCAGCAGTGCAGGGAGATGGCCTTGCCCAGGGCGGCATCAATCGCCGCGTCGGTGTCCACCCCCAGGTGCCCGTACAGCTCGCGAGCCTCTGTATATCGCCGTTCGATCTGCTCATCTGAAAAAGCGGGGAATCGCGCCATGACACGGCCTCCAGTTCTATCGGGAGAATTTGTTTGCTCTTTTGGGTTTATATTTGTATGGGTGACATTTTGTCAACAATTAGACGCAATAACACAGATTCACCATCGGGGCGGCGGTCCGCTCCGCACCGGGAGGCATTCATGTCGACGGAACTCAGTGAACAGGAAGTCTTGCTGGATGATTTTGACCCGGCCGTGCGACGGTCCGCGGCCGAACACCTCGCCGCCGGCGTCGAGCGGGGCGAGCAGACCTGGCCGGCCCCCAAGCCCCACGTCAATCTGCATATTCACTCCTTTTACTCGTACAACGCGTACGGGTATTCGCCGACGCGCATCGCCTGGAAGGCCCGCCGGGAAGGACTGGAAGTGGCCGGACTGGTGGATTTCGATGTGCTGGACGGCCTGCACGAATTCCTGGAGGCGGGCGACCTCTTTAATCTGCGCAGCGTCGTGAGCCTCGAATCCCGGGTGGTGGTTCCCGGCTTCCTCGACAGGGAGATCAATTCGCCCGGCGAACCCGGCATTTCCTATCACATGGGCGTGGGCTTCACCCGAACCGATCTCGACGAAGAACCGCGGGCCTTCCTGGAGGGAATGCGCCGGCGCGGCGCCGAGCGAAACCTCGCCGTCATCGAACGGGTCAACGACTACCTGGATCCGGTTCGCCTGGACCCCGAAACCGACGTCGCCCCCCTCACCCCGAACGGCAATGCCACCGAGCGGCATCTCTGCCTCGCCTACGCCCGCAAAGCCGCCCACCACCTCGCCGGCGAGCAGGACCTCATCCGCTTCTGGTCCGATAAACTCGGCGAGGACGCCTCCGGTCTCGACCTCCCGGACGGCCCCAAACTCCAGGCGCTGATCCGGGCCCGCACCATGAAGAAAGGCGGTGTCGCGTACCGGGCCCCGGACGAAAAATCGTTCCCGGCCATGGCCGACATGAATCGCTTCGTGCTGCAGGCGGGCGCCATCCCCACCGTCACCTGGCTCAACGGCCTGTCCGAGGGCGAACAAGCCATGCCCGAATTGCTCGACGAGGCCCAATCCAGCGGGGCCACCGCCCTCAATATCATTCCCGACCGCAATTTCACCCCCGGGGTCAAAGACGAAAAAGTGGAAAACCTGTACCGGGTTGTGGAGCTGGCCGAAGCGCGTCACATGCCCATCATCGTCGGAACCGAGATGAACAGCCCCGGCCTGAAGTTCGTGGACGACTTCGACTCCGATGAGCTTTCCCCGCTGGTCCCCGTCTTCCTCAAGGGGGCGCATATCTTCTACGCCCACACCGCCCTGCAGCGGCACTGCGGCCTCGGCTACACCAGCGAGTGGGCGGCGTCCGCCTTCAGCGATGCGGCCGCGAAAAATCAATTCTACAAACAGGTCGGCTACCGGCTGCAGCCCGCCCGGGAAGCCTGCCTGCGGGGCCTCGGAGCGGACGCCGCCCCGCGCGACATCCTCGACGCCATTCCCAAACCCTGACCCCTCAATCCCCGAGTCCCGGATTCGGGACGGACCTGCCCATGATGCTCGAAGACAAGAACGTTGTGATTACCGGCGCCGCCCAGGGACTCGGCGAGGCCCTGGCCGAGCAGCTCGCCGGCGAGGGGTGTGACCTCCTGCTGGCGGACATCCAGAAAGAGGCGACACAGGCCGTGGCCGAGCGCATCGCCCGCGCCACCGGGCGGCAG
Organism: uncultured Verrucomicrobiota bacterium; assembly: GCA_964500395.1. Classification (GTDB taxonomy): domain Bacteria; phylum Verrucomicrobiota; class Kiritimatiellia; order CAZCOO01; family CAZCOO01; genus CAZCOO01. The sequence goes on along the minus strand of CAZCOO010000074.1, from coordinate 6,522 downwards.
GTGCACGGCTGCCGGGTGGATGTCACCCGGGAGGCGGACGTCCAAGCCATGTTCGCCACGGCCCGGGAGACCTTCGGGCGCGTGGATGTCGTCGTCTCCAACGCCGCGATCCTGATCGCGGAATCCATCCTCGAAGCCGACGCGGAAAAGTGGCGCGCCGTAATGGATGTGAACCTCTTTGGCAACTTCCTGGTCACCAAGCATGCCTGCCGGGTGATGAAAGAGCAGGGCGGCGGCTCGATCATTCAGATCAATTCAAAGTCGGGCAAAAAGGGCAGTGCCCGCAACTCGGCGTACGCCTCCACCAAGTTCGGCGGCATCGGCCTCGTGCAGAGCGTGGCCCTGGAAATGGCCGCGTACGGGGTCCGGTGCAATGCGATCTGCCCCGGCAATTTCCTGGACGGCTCCCTGTGGATGGACCCCGAGAAGGGCCTGTTCAAACAGTACCTCGAGGCGGGCAAGGTGCCCGGCGCCGAGACGATCGAGGACGTGCGGCAGGCGTACGTCGACCAGGTGCCGATGAAACGCGGATGCACCTACACCGACGTCGGCAACGTGGTGGTCTTCCTCGCTTCCGACAAATCCGGCTACATGACCGGCCAGGCCATTAACGTCACCGGTGGCCAGGAGATGCGGTAGCCGGTAGCGACCGCAGGGGCAGCACGCGTTCCCTCCCGGGCGCGGAGCCTCCCGGTTCCGCCCCCCGAAGTCTTGCCCACGATGCCCGGCCGGGGGTAGGATCATCGGGCATGCATACGATCCAACGCAGCCAACCGATGCGGACGGCGATCTTTCTACTCGCGGCCCTGAGCGCCCCCCTCTCCGCCGGGGCGGCCGGAGACTGGACCGTCCTGGAAGATTGCCGGCTGGACGCCCATAATTTCCAGGACGGCGACAGCTTCACGATCCGCCACCAGGGCGAGCGCCACATCATCCGCCTGTATTTCGTGGACTGCCCGGAAACGGATACCGGCCTCGAAGACCGCCTCGCCGAACAGGCCGAGTACTTCCACACGTCCCCGGCCCGGGTGAAGACCTACGGGAAGCGGGCCGCGAACTTCACCCGGCGGCAGCTCGGCGGTCAGCGCTTCACCGTCTACACCCGCTGGGCCGATGCCCGGGGCGCGGAAAGACACGACCGCGTCTTCGGCTACGTGGAACTCGACGATGGCTTCCTTTCGGAAAAGCTCGTCGAGGCCGGGCTCGCCCGAATCCACGGCATGTCCGCCAATCGCCCGGACGGACTCAACGAATCCAGGGTCTGGTCGCGGCTCCAACGCCTGGAAAAAGATGCCCGCGCCAACCGTCGCGGCCTCTGGTCCGGCGGGGGCGCCGGCGAACCCGACCGCCCCTCCCCCCTCGAACGCGCCATGGGCAAGATTCGATTCACGCCCAATGTGGCCATCCCCGTGCACTCCGTCCGCCCGCCCCACCCGCAGGCGACCTTTCTGCAGGCCGGCACGGAGGCCGGGTTGGTCAAACGCGAAGACGACGGCTGGGTCCGCATCCGGTTCCGCACCCGGGACGGCGAATCCCTCCGGGAAGGGCTTGTGCGCGAATCGAGCATTGCCCGGTTCCTGGACAATTGACGCCATTGCCCGCTTTACATGGGCCCTTCCGCGCGATAGGCTGATCGGCACGAAGGGGTGGACCTTGCGACGAAGCGCGCCGCAATCGCTCCGGGGGGGACTGCGCATGAAGACGTGGCCAATCTATCTGGTGACCGGGGCCCTGCTGGTCGGCGTGTTCGGCGTGTGTGCAGGCGGCGAACTCCTCCGCGTCGGGGCCTACGAGAATCCCCCCAAGGTCTTTACCTCTCCCGACGGTCGCACCACCGGCCTCTTCCCCGAAGTCCTGGAAGCCATCGCCCGGGAACACGAGTGGGACATCCGGTACCTCCACGGCACGTGGAACGAAAACCTCGAACGGCTCCGGGCCGGGGAAATCGACCTCATGCTCGATGTGGCCGTCTCGGAGGAGCGGGCGGAGGATTTTGCCTTCGCCAATGAATCCGTGCTGGTGAACTGGGGAACGGTCTACGCCCGCGAGGGATTCCCCATCCGCACCTTCCGCATCCGAATCCCCGACGCCGCCTGAAGCGACCGCTACGCTCACAGGGCGTACGCCCCCCCCGGAGAAACGCGCCCTGCCGGTATGAACCCGGCGAGACGGCTTGATCCCGGCCCGTCGCACGATATCCCCTGGCGGGGCCCCCGCCTCACCGCGGACTCCTTGCGCGATAAGAGCGGAGTCCGATCCCCTCGCGCCTCGTGCGCGCGAGGATCGCCAGATTTTGCCCATTGACAGTATGATTGTTTTTGATTATTTATGCTCGGCAATGATTAATTCCAATCACAACAAAGATCTAGCTCCCGAGCGGCAAGAACGTCTCCGGGACATTATCCGTCAGACCGGCGTCGCCCGGGTCGACGACCTGTGCGAGGAACTGGGCGTTTCGCCCGCCACCGTTCGGCGGGACCTGGAGGCCCTGGAGCAGGCGGGGCGGATCCGCCGCGTTCACGGCGGGGCCGTCAGCGTGGAGAGCCGCCTGGATGAACCGCTTTTCGATGACAAAACCAGCATAGCCGCCCGGCAAAAGCGGAGCATCGCCGAATGCGCACTCCGTGAAATCGCCACGGGAGACACCCTGTACCTCGACGGCGGCAGCACGGTGCTCGAACTCGCGCGCCTGCTCACGGAACGGACCGACCTCACCGTGGTCACCAATTCCCTTCGCGCCGCCGTGGAACTCTCCGGCGCGGGCCCTCAACTCATCCTTGTGGGTGGCGAATTGCGACGCCGCAGTCAGACCGTGGTCGGGTCGCTCACCCGCCTGCTTCTGGACCAGATTCACGTCGACAAGGCCTTCATGGGCACCATCGGGCTCAGTATCGAAGAAGGGGTAACCACGACGGATCCCAACGAGGCCTATACCAAGGAACGGGTCCTGGCCCACGCCGGCCGGGTGTACCTGTTGGCGGACAGTTCCAAGATGGAAAAAGTATCGTTTTCCCAGGCCGGAACCCTCGATCAAATCGACGTTCTCATCGCCGACCAGGGGCTTTCCGGGGAATTTCAGAACCAAATCGAAAAACACGACATCCGGGTTCTCCTCGCCTGAGCGGGGCCGGCCGGAAGACGGAAGGAACGGACATCCATGGCAACCCCAGTCATCATGCCCCGGCAGGGACAATCGGTCGAAAGCTGCATCCTGGTTGAATGGACCGTTCAGCCCGGAGACGACGTAACCGAGGGACAAACCCTCGCCAGTATCGAGACCGATAAAGCGGTCTTCGAGGTGGAGGCCCCCACCGCCGGGACCGTGCTCGCCTTGTTCCGCGAGGCCGGAGACGATGTCCCCGTCCTGGAAACCATTGCCGCTATCGGGGAGGCCGGCGAAGACGTGTCCGATCTCGCCCCTTCAGGCGGAGGCGAGGCCCCCGCGGAGGAAACATCCTCCGCCGCCGCGGAAGCCCCTGCAGAGACCGGGCAGGAAGAAGCGGAGACATCCCCGCCCCCCACCCCTTCTCCGTCTGCACCGGCCCCGCAGAGAGGATCCTCCACCGGCGTGAGCCCGCGCGCGCGCAAACGAGCCGCGGAGCGCGGTGTGGATACGACCGGCCTGTCCGGATCCGGCCCCGGCGGCCGCATCATCGAGCGGGATATCCCGTCCGCCCCGGCGGCAGCGGCCCCGTCTGCCGCGGCCGCCATGCCGGCGGAGGTCCCCCGCCCCGCCGGGGTGGAAGAGGACGCGGAGGACATTCCCCTGCAGGGCATCCGCCGCATTATTGCCTCCCGCATGCGGGCCTCGCTGGCCAACACCGCGCAACTCACCCTCACCCGGACCGCCGACGCCACGGCCCTGCTCGCATTCCGAAAGCAGATCAAAGAGCGGGCGGGGGATTTCGGTCTGCCCAACATCAGCGTCAACGACATGCTGGTCTATGCCGCCCTGCGCACGCTGGCCCGGCACCCCGATCTCAACGCCCACGTCCTCGGGGATCGCATTCGACGCTTTCCCTGGGTCAATTGCGGGATCGCGGTGGACACCCCGCGCGGCCTGATGGTGCCGGTTATCAAGGGCGCCGACCGCCTCAGCCTCAAGGCGCTGTCCGAAACCATCGCCCCGCTGGCCGAGTCCTGCCGAACCGGATCGGTCAATCCCGATGACCTGGAAGGCGGAACCTTCACCATCACGAACCTCGGCGCGTTGGGCGTCGAACAGTTCACGCCCGTCCTCAACGCGCCCGAGGCCGCCATCCTCGGGATCGGCGGACTGCACTGGAAGCCGGTGCAGCGCGAGGGCGAAATCGTACACGTGCAGGCCCTGCACCTGAGTCTTACCATCGACCACCAGGCCGTGGACGGCGCCCCGGGAGCCCGCTACCTGGCGGACGTCGCCGACGCCATAGAACAATTCGACCTGCTGCTTGCCGGCTGAACACGCACAAGGAGATCCCCATGCCCAAAAGCCAAACCATCGATCCCGCCACCGAACGGCAATCCCGGCAGATTCAACCGCCGGCCATTCCGCTGAACCAGTACGACACGGCCCTGGACAAGGCCGCCGACGAACTCGGCGCCGAGGCGCTCATCGGCATGTACCAGGATATGTGCCTCATCCGCGAGTTCGAGGAAATGCTTCAGACCATCAAAACCGAAGGCGCCTACCAGGGCATCGAGTACAACCACCGCGGCCCCGCCCACCTGTCCACCGGGCAGGAGGCCGCCGCCGTGGGGCAGGCCTTTCACCTCTCCCCCGACGACCACATCTTCGGCTCCCACCGGTCGCACGGGGAAATCCTGGCCAAGGGGATGTCGGCCATCCGCAAGCTCGATGACGACGCCCTGCAGGAGATCATGAAATCCTACCTCGGGGGCGACATCCTGGCCATCGTAGAGAACGACCACGACGGCTCGGTCCGGGACCTCGCCACAGACTACCTCGCCTACGGCGCCCTGGCGGAAATCTTCGGCCGCGCGGCCGGGTTCAATCGCGGTATGGGCGGGTCCATGCACGCCTTCTTCCCCCCCTTCGGCATCTACCCCAACAACGCCATCGTGGGCGGGTCCGCCGACATCGCCACCGGCGCCGCGCTCTACAAAAAAGTCATGCGCAGGGAGGGCCTGGTCATCGCGAACATCGGCGATGCCTCCATGGGGTGCGGCCCCACCTGGGAGAGCCTCAATTTCGCCGCCATGGGCCAGTTCGAGACCCTCTGGGAAGAAGGGTACCGGGGCGGACTGCCCATCATCTTCAATTTCATGAACAACTTCTACGGCATGGGCGGCCAGACCGCGGGAGAAACCATGGCCTTCGATGTCCTCGCCCGAGTCGGCGCCGGGGTCAGCCCCGACGCGCTCCACGCCGAGCGCGTCGACGGCTACAACCCGCTGGCCGTGGCCGAGGCCGTCCAGCGCAAGCGCGCACTGATCGCCGCCGGCGAGGGCCCCGTCCTCCTCGAAACCATCACCTACCGCTTCGCGGGGCACTCCCCCTCCGACGCCTCCTCCTACCGCGACAAGGAGGAAGTCGACCAGTGGCGCGAAGTCGACCCCCTCGCCAGCTATGCCGCGGACCTCGCCGAGGCCGGCATCATGGATGACGACCGGCGCCGGCAGATCCTCGACTGGGCCCGCGACACGGTGACCAAGGCCTGCCGCCTCGCCACCGATCTGGAGATTTCCCCCCGGGTCGAGCCGGAGGCCATCGGGGCGGTCATGTTCTCCAACCAGCCGCGCGAAGCCTTCGCGGACGGCGAGGCCGAAACCCTCACGCCCATGGAAGAAAACCCCCGCGTGAAGTCCCTCCAGCGCCGGTCTCGCGCCGGCATCGTGGACGGCAAGCCCGTCTCGAAAAACAAGGTCTTCCAGTTCCGCGATGCGGTCTTTGAAGCCGTCCTCCACCGGTTCTATACCGATCCCAGCCTGGTCGCCTACGGCGAGGAAAACCGCGACTGGGGCGGCGCCTTTGCCTGTTACCGGGGCCTGACCGAAGCCCTGCCCTACCACCGCCTCTTCAACGCGCCCATTTCCGAGGGCGCGATCGTGGGCACCGCCACCGGCTACGCCCTGGAAGGCGGCCGCGCCCTGGTCGAGCTGATGTACTGCGACTTCATGGGCCGGGCCGGCGACGAGATCTTCAACCAGCTCGCCAAATGGCAGAGCATGTCGGCGGGGGTCCTGCAAATGCCCGTCGTCCTGCGCGTCTCGGTCGGCAACAAATACGGGGCCCAGCACTCGCAGGACTGGACCGCGCTGTGCAATCACATCCCGGGTCTCAAGGTCTGCTTTCCCGCGACCCCCTACGATGCCAAGGGCCTTCTCAACACGGCCCTGAACGGCAGCGACCCGGTCGTCTTTTTCGAGAGCCAGCGACTCTACGACATCGGCGAACTCTTCGAGCCCGAAGTCCCCGAAGGCTATTACGAGGTCCCCTTCGGCCCGCCGGCCCGCCGGCGCGAGGGCGCGGACGTCACCCTCGTCACCATCGGCGCCACCCTCTACCGCGCCCTGGAGGCC
>CAZCOO010000073.1:0-12438 GCA_964500395.1 uncultured Verrucomicrobiota bacterium | reverse complement strand
CCGGCCGGCGCCGGTGCAGAGTCTACCCACCCTGCCACAGCGCAGCGGCGGCAGCATTCCGGGGGAGGTCGATTCTTTTGCGGAAACCCGTTGGACAGGGTCGATCTGTTGGCTTATGAAAAGAACCGATGAAATCGGTCTATTTTCAAACCCTGGGGTGCCGCCTGAACCAGGCGGAAGCAGAACGCCTGGCGCAGACGTTTACCCTGGCCGGGTATCGGGTGGTGTCCTCTCCGGAGGACGCCGATGTGAAGATTGTGAATACCTGCACGGTCACCGCCGAGGCGGGGCGCAAGTCCCGCAAGGCGGCCCGCCGGGCGCATCCGGGGCAAACGGTGATCGTCACGGGCTGCCACAGCCAGGTGAGGCCGGATGATTTCACCGGGGCGGATCTGGTCGTGGAGAACGTGGACAAAGAGCGGTTGGCCGCGCTGGCAACCGAACGGCTGGGGCTGGACGGCGAGGCCCTGGGGATGGAACTCCAACCATCGTCCCGGTTGCGGCTGTATCCGCTGGTGTTGGACCACACCCGGGCCTTCGTGAAGATTCAGGACGGCTGTGATCTCCGCTGCTCGTTCTGTATGACGACCATTGCCAGGGGGGCGTCCCAGTGCAGATCGGCGCAGGCAGTGACGGAGGAGGTCCGGGATCTCGTGGCCAAAGGATGCCGGGAAGTGGTGCTGACGGGTGTTCACGCCGGGAGTTATGCCGACGGGCAGACGGACCTCGGGGCGCTGATGGACCGGATCCTCCGGGATACGGATTTGCCGCGCCTCCGCCTGTCGTCCCTGGAGCCCTGGAATTTCAAACAGTCCTGGATCGACCTGTGGCGGGTGCACGGGGGGCGGCTGTGCCGCCACCTCCACATGAGCCTGCAGAGCGGTGCGGATTCCGTTCTCAAACGCATGCGGAGGGTGTACGACCGCGAGGCCTTTGCCGCGAAGGTCGCGTCGCTGCGCGCGGCCATCCCCCACCTGGCGGTGACGACTGATATCATCGTCGGGTTCCCGGGAGAAACACCCGCGGAGCATGCGGAGAGCCGGGCCTTCGTCGAGCAGATGGGGTTCGCCGGCGCCCATGTCTTCCCCTACAGCCCGCGGCCCGGGACCGAGGCGGCACAGTGGACGGACGATGTCCCCGGCCCGGAAAAGCGGGCGCGGTCCAAAGAGATGAAGGCCGTCGCCGCAGCCGGCCGGGAGGCCTTCCGCAATTCCGTCATCGGAACGGACGCCGATGTACTGATCGAACGCCGGGAGTCCAACGGGGTTCTTTCCGGCCTCACCGATCACTACCAGCGGGTCCTCCTTCCCCCCGGCACGGCAGAGCCGAACACGCTGTTCCGGGTCCATTTGCGAAGCGGACCCGACCCGGACACCCTCCTCGGCGAGGTGAGGCGGGAGCCGGATCGGGCATTTGCCGGATAATCGCGTACTTCCTCGTTGACGTCTCCAGACTCGCCGGACACACTGCTGCCTTTTGAAACGATATAGCACGGGAGGATTCTGAATGACGGCACAAACAGCACCGACGATTACCATCCTGGGAGGAGCCGTACACACCGGCAATAATGGTGTGTCGGCCCTGGGGTACAGCCTGATGAAACTCCTGCGCGAGGCGATCCCGGACTGTGCGCTCATCCTGCAGACCTGGCAGGAACCGCCGGCCACGGTTGTGGCGCGAACGCCGGACGGGAACATCGAAGCAGAGGTCATGCTGATTTATCAGTCTCAGGACGCCACCTCGCCCGGCGGGTCCGCCCGCATTCGAGACTTGTTCGAGCGATGGAAAAAGGCGTCGCCCGAAGAGCGCCCCGCCATCCAGAAGGAAGATATCACCTTTGATCAGCTCATGCGGACGGATGTCGTCCTGGACATCACCGGTGGCGATTCCCTGGCGGATATCTACGGACACTACAATTCTGCGACGATTGAACTGGTGATGGACCTGGACATCCCCATCATCCTGCCCCCGCAGACCTATGGGCCCTTCAAATACGACGACACGCGGGCGATCGTGCAGCGACTCCTGGATTACAGTGAGTTGATCGCCACCCGGGAAATCGAAGGCGAAGCCGAACTGAAGAAGGAATTCTCAATCGATAAGCCGATCTACACGACGACGGACGTGGCCTTCATGCTCGATCCCATGCCCCCGGAACAGGGGGGAGACCCCGACGATGCCTGGTTTGCCGCCCGCGGCGAGGACGAGATCGTCATCGGGCTGAACGTCAGCGGTCTGCTGTATTTAAGCGAACAGGATTTCGGACTGAAGTCGGATTACCCGCATCTGGTGGACCGGCTTATTCATTCGTTTCTCGACCGCCCGAACGTACGCGTGCTGCTGGTGCCGCATGTGCTGTCCCACGAACCGGTGACCGAACAGGACCTGGATACATTCGAGGTGGCCGGGAATGGCGATGTATCCGACAGCGTGGCGTGTGCGCAACTCGCGCGCGATTTGAAAGGCCGCTACGGAGATCGCCTCCACGTCCTGAGCTGGGGGTACGGGCCGAATGAAACGTGGTATTACATCGGCCAGTGCGACTTCTTTATGGGCGCCCGGATGCACTCCTGCATCGGCGCCGTGTCCCAGGCGGTGCCCACCGCGCCGATTTCGTACAGCAAGAAGGCCCTGGGGGTCATGACGCACCTCGGAATCGCCGACAAGGTGGTGGATCCGCGCGCGCTGGACGAAGCGGAGTGCCTGGACAAGATCGAGGCCATTTTCCGGGATCGCCAGGCGGTTCAGGAAACGCTGGCTGCGGCGCTGCCCGATCTTCGCCGGCAGCTCACGGAGTTCTTCCGGGGGCCCATGAAAGACGCCGTCCTCGCGGCCGCCGGGCGGTAAGACTGCGTGTGGCGGGGGTGAAGCCCCCGGGGGAGAGACATCCGGCCGGCCCGAAAAGGAGCGTCCCCGGGCAGCCGAAGCCACCCGGGGACACAGGAACCATCAGGGAGTAGTTGCTCGCTTAGAAGCCGTAGGACACTCCCAACATCCCAACGACCTCCACATCGTACGCGTCGTCGGTCAACACATCGTCATCGATCTGGCCGATGTAGGCCACGCTCGCGCTGACATAGCTGTAGCTCACCCCGGCGGAAACGGAGTAGTGGGAAAACCCGTCTTCTCCGACATCCGGGCTGGAGTAGCCGACCAGGGCGCCCAGATCGAGGGCGACCTCTTCGCTCAGGTCCACGGAGTGCCCCACGCCGCCTTCGACATAGAGGGACTCTTCAAGCCCGCCGTCCACGCCGTAGTAGGCGGTGACGCTGGGCCCGAGGATCGTATCCAGCGAGGCGCCGAGGCTGAATTCGCGATCCGCTTCGGCGGTGCTGTTGGGATACATGTACTCGGTGTACCCGAGGGACACGCCGACCGGACCGTCCAACGGCAGGTCATAGCCTGCGTAGAAGTCGATCTCGGAAAACTGTCCATCGTCCAGGGCGCCATCGTAATCATCGATGTCGAAGTTGCCCCACACCCCTACGGTGACGGGCAGATCCCCGGCTTCGAGATACGGCTGGGCGACCAGGCCGTCGTTGAAGGTCACACCGCGAAACACGTAGGCCGATGCGAAATCGACGCCCACGGAATTGTTCTCGGCATGCACGACGCCGGCACCGAGGCCGAGCGACGCGGCGGCCACCCCGGCCACCAACATGGTTTTCATATTCGAACGCATGACTGAATCTCCTTGTGAGGATTTTGGTTCATCCCGGCCCACCCAACCGCGGGTCGACCGGAAAAGCAGTGCTGGGGGTTTCGGGTTGCTTTTGAAATCGGCCCGGGTGCCGTGCGCCCGCTGCCTCCGCCAGACCCCCAGCAACTGTCGGTCGCAGCAGGGCGCACGGCCCCGGTGATTGGTTCGGGACTAGCCGATGGCTTCGCTCCCTTTTTCCCCGGTGCGGATGCGTACACATTCGTCCAGGGCGGTGACGAAGATCTTGCCATCGCCGATGTTGCCCGTGCGGGCCCCCTCGATGATGCCGTCGATCGTCGGCTGCACGAAGTCCTCGTTCACGGCGATGTCAATGCGGACCTTTTTGAGGAGGTTCACCTCGACATCCGCGCCGCGATAGGTCTCGTGGTATCCCATCTGCTGCCCGCACCCGAGAACGTTTGTCACCGTCATCTTGCACACCTTCTTGTCGAAGAGTGCCTGTTTGACGTTGTTCAGGCGGTGGGGCTGAATGAATGCTGTAATGAGCTTCATGGTTGCTTCTCCTTATCTTTCGGCTTCGATCAGGTGTTGCTGAAGATCTGGAAGCCGCCGTAGGACTCCATGCCGTGCTCGCCGATGTCGAGACCCATGGCCTCTTCCTCCGCACTCACGCGCAGCCCGATGGTGGCTTTGATGATGCCGAACAGGATCGCCGCCGCAATGACACAGGTGACGCCGTAGGCGAGCACGCCGATGAACTGGGTGACGATGCTGTAGTCGGGGCTGAAGATGCCGACGGCCAGGGTGCCCCAGATACCGCACACCAAGTGCACGGAAATGGCGCCCACGGGGTCGTCGATCTTCACGCGGTCGAAGCCGATCACGGCGAAGACCACAATGATCCCGGCGACGAGGCCGATGATGATGGCGGACAGGACGGAAACCACGTCCGCGCCGGCGGTGATGCCGACGAGACCGGCCAGGCTGCCGTTCAGGGCCATGGACAGGTCCGGCTCTTTCTGCACGATCCACGAGGTCGCGATGGCGCCGATGATGCCGGCGGCCGCGGCCAGGGAGGTGGTCACGAGCACGAAGGACACCGTTTCCGCATCCGCGGAGAGGACGGAGCCGCCGTTAAACCCGAACCAGCCGAGCCACAGCAGAAAGACGCCGATGGTGGCCAGCGGCATGCTGTGCCCGAAGATCGGCTTGATCTGCCCGTTGACGTACTTGCCCGCACGGGGACCGAGAAGGATGACCCCGATCAGGGCGGCCCAGCCACCCACCGAGTGCACGAGGGTCGATCCGGCAAAATCATAGAATCCCATCTGGTCCAGGAACCCGCCGCCCCATTTCCAGGAGCCGACGATCGGGTACACGATCCCCACATAGAGAAGAGAGAAGATGAGGAAAGGACCGAGCTTGATGCGTTCGGCCACCGCCCCGGACACGATCGTCGCCGCCGTCGCGGCAAACATCCCCTGGAAGAGGAAGTCGGTCCAGTAGGTGTAGGCGCCGTCCGCGTAGCCGATGGCGGCCGCGGGGTCCATGAGGTTCTGGATGCCGAATCCGGCAAACCCGAAATACCCGTTAAAATCACCGGGGTACATCAGGTTGAAGCCGCACAGGGCATAGGTCAGCAACCCGATCGCAATAATGCTCGTATTCTTGAACAGAATATTGACCGTGTTCTTGGCCTGTGTGAGTCCGGACTCCAGGCTCGCGAAGCCGAGGTGCATGATAAACACCAGGAACGTCGCCACCATCATCCAGACGTTGTTGACAGTGAACATTTCCATGCTCACCGCCGCTTCTGCCACTTCCTCCTGCGCCAGCGCTTCCAGGCACAGCCCAGGCGCTGCCAACAGGGTCAGCAACAGAACGGGTACATACCGCATGAGGGTCATGGCTGTCTCCTTTTGTTTCCCGATTCACACCATGCAAATCAGGTGGCACAAGATTCAGCAGAGGCCATGCCAACATGGGGGAAAGGTGAAGTATAATGTAGTAAGTAGTTTGTAATCAGTGGGATAAAAAAGTATTGAAAAATGAAAGGGAAGGACAGGGGGTAAGAATGTACGACAATATCGTATGCAATATATCATAAAATAACAAAAATGTATTACAGTATACTTGATCCTACGATCCTGTGGTCATGGCTGTCGGCCGCCTCTCCCGGCGGCGCTTCACGACGGCGAGACGAGAGCGGACGGGCCGCGGGCTACCCCGCGTACTGCTTGGGATCGATCCCGTATTTCTGCACCTTGTAGCCGATGATGCGCTGGGTGGCGCCGAGGGCGCGGGCGGCGGCGGCCATGTTGCCCCGGGCGGTCTTCAGGGTGTCGCGGATAATGTCTTTTTCGTAGGCTTCCACCAGGGATTTCAGATCGCCCCGGGGGGGGCTGCCGGTCGCTTCGGCGGTCTGCAGGGTGGGGGGGAGGTGGTGCGGGTGGATCACATCCTCTTCGGCCAGGAGGACGGCCCGCTCCATGACGTTTTCCAACTCGCGCACGTTCCCGGGCCAGTGGTAGCTCATGAGCATATCGATGGCGGCGCTGGACATGCGGCGGATCTCGCGTCCGCTCTCCCGGACGTATTTTTCAAGGAAATGATCCGCCAGCAGGGCGATATCGGCCTTTCGCTTGCGAAGCGGGGGCACAAAAATGGGAAAGACGTTGAGGCGGTAGTAGAGGTCTTCCCGGAATTCCCCCTGGGCCACGCGGTCTCCGAGGTCGCGGTTGGTGGCCGCCACCAGCCGAACGTTGACCTTGAGGGTCTTGGTTCCCCCCACGCGCTCGAATTCTTTTTCCTGCAGGACGCGCAGGAGCTTGATCTGGATGGCGGGGGAAATATCGCCGATTTCGTCGAGGAAGAGCGTGCCCCCGTGGGCCAGCTCGAACCGGCCTTTGCGGTCGGTGTGGGCGCCGGTGAACGCGCCTTTGACGTGCCCGAAGAGCTCGCTCTCGATCACGCTCTCGGGCATGGCGGCACAGTGGGCCTTGATAAAGGGTTGTTCGCTGCGGTCGCTGTTGTAGTGCAGGGCGTGGGCCACGAGTTCTTTGCCGGTGCCGGTCTCGCCCTGGATCAGGACGTTGGTATTGCTCCGGGCCACCTGGGCGATCTGGTCGTAGACCTGCTGCATTTCGTGGCTGTTGCCGACGATATTGGCGGGGCGAAACCGGTTCTGGAGTTCGGCTTTAAGGCGGCGGTTTTCCGCCTCCAGCCGGTCCTGTTCCTCCTCGGCGAGGCGGCGGAGCTTGACCGCCTGGGCGATCATGGAGGCGACGATGGTCAGGAGGCGGACATCGGACTGCAGGTCGTGAGCGGGATCGTACCGCCGGTTGACGCTGAGGGCGCCGATGACTTCGTTGCCTTCGGTGATGGGGACACAGATAAAGGACAGGTCCGCGCTCTTTCCCCGCTGGGTCTTGTCCAGGAAGTGATCGGCATCGCTCGTGCGCTCGATGACCGCGGGCTCGCCTGTCTGCACCACTTTGCCGGTGACCCCTTCGCCCAGCTTGTAGCGGATCTGCCGGGCCTGCCGGCTGGAGAGGCCGTGCGAGCGCTCGATGAGGATGTCGGAGGTGTTGCGGTTGAAGAGGGTGAGGGTGCCGTTGATGAGGTCGGCGTGTTCGTCGAGCGCTTCCAGCACGGGCGTCACGACCTCCCGGATATCCAGGCTCTGGTCCAGGATCCGGCTGACGTGGTAGAGCAGCGAAAGCTCGCGCACCCGCTTGTCTTCTTCTGTTCCGGATAGCGTCTCTGTCATGGCCTGACTCGGGGGTTAGGGGTTGGCGCCGGCGGGGGCGGTCACCCCCACCCGGTCGCGGTAGAGATTGGTGATCGGCATACGGCGATCCCGGCCGAAGGCCTTGGAGGTGATCTTGATCCCGGGCGGGGCCTGCCGTCGCTTGTATTCGTTGAGGTCCACCAGGCGCACCACGCGGCGCACGATGTCGGGGTCGTAGCCCTCCGCGACGATGGCATCCACCCCCATATCCCGCTCCACGTAGCGTTCGAGAATGGGGTCCAGATCCTCGTAGGGCGGCAGGGAGTCGGAGTCTTTCTGCTCGGCCCGCAATTCCGCGGAGGGGGCGCGCTCGATGGTGCTGGGGGGAATGACCGGCGCGTCGGGCTGTTCATTCCGCCAGCGCGAGAGGGCGTATACGAGGGTTTTCGGGACGTCTTTGAGAACGGAGAATCCGCCGACCATATCGCCGTAGAGGGTGCAGTAGCCCGTGGCCAGTTCGCTTTTGTTCCCCGTGGTCAGAACCATCCAGTTGAACTTATTGGAGAGGGCCATGATGAGATTGCCGCGGATGCGCGCCTGGAGGTTCTCCTCGGCAATATCTTCCGGCCGTCCCGCCCACAAGGGTTCCAGCTCCCGGATGTAGGCGTCGTAGAGGGGCTGGATGGGGAGGGTGTGCAGCTCGATCCCGAGGTTGTGCGCCAGGGCCGCGGCATCGGAGCGGGTGCCGTGGGAGGAATATTGAGAGGGCATGGTCACGCCGTACACGCGCTGGGGGCCGAGGGCGTCGACGGCGAGGGCAAGGGCCAGGGCGGAGTCAATGCCGCCGCTGACGGCCACCACGACCTTGTCGAAGTTGTTTTTGTCGACGTAATCCCGGAGGCCGGTCTGCAGGGCCCGGTACACCTCGGCCTCCTCCCGGGCGGGGGGCTGGATACCGGGGGAGGGGGGGGGTCGATCCGTGTCCCTGCGCCCCGGCGGCGAGGCGTCCATGACCTGGGCTGTGTCCGGCGGGGAGGTCGCCGTCCCGGTCTGGGCCGTGACCGGAAGGAACAGCAGGTCTTCGGCAAACTGCTGAGCGCGGCCGATGACCGAGCCGTCCCGGTCGATCAGCATGCTGGCCCCGTCGAATACGAGTTCATCCTGCCCGCCCACCAGGTTGCAGTATCCCACGGGCGTGTCCATGGCGTGGGCGGCCTCGCGAAACACGGCCTCGCGGATGCCGGTCTTTCCCTTCTGGTAGGGGGACGCGGAGAGATTCAGAACAAGGTCCGGCCTGTGCCCGGCATGGGTGACGATGGGCAGGGCGTCGGGTTCCCAGGAGTCCTCGCAGATCTGCAGGCCGAGACAGACATTCCCGATCCGGAGGAAGGCGGGCCGCCGGCCGGCCTGAAAGATCCGCTTTTCATCGAACACACCGTAATTCGGCAGCACCATCTTGTCGTACTGCCCGAGGCGCTGACCGCCTTGGAGCACGACGGCGGAATTTGTCGCCAGCGGGCCCGCCCCCGGCAGCGGACACCCCATCACCACGATCACGTCCGGCGGAAGCCGATCGGTGAGTCGCTGAAGGTGTTGGTGGCAATCCTCCAGGAAGTGCTTCTTGAGCACGAGGTCCTCCGGCGGATAGCCGGAGAGAAAAAGCTCGGGAAAGACGACCACATCCGCCCCCCGGTCGGCGGCTTCGCGGGCCCGGGCGAGGGCGTGGTCGGCATTGGCCTCGAGGGCCCCGACGGTCGGATTCAATTGGGCGAGGGCGACAGTGAGATTCATGACGACAGAAATGTAGGACAAGCCGGCGGGAACGACAAAGATGAAATCCCGACAAAAAACAGGGGGCTCCGGAATCGGAGCCCCCTGTTGCAGGATTCGCGCGAGGCGCGGATTAGATGTCGGCGTACATGGCGAATTCCCACGGATGAGGCCGGAGGTTCAGCGCCTGCACTTCGTTTTCCATCTTGTATTCGATCCACGTCTCGATCACGTCGTCGGTGAAGACATCGCCCTTGAGCAGAAACTCGTGATCGTCCTCCAGCGCCTTCAGGGCGCCGTCGAGCGAGCCGGGTGTCTGCGGGACCTTCGCCAGTTCCTCGGGCGGCAGGTCGTAGATGTCCTTGTCGAGCGGTTCGCCCGGATCGACCTTGTTCATGATGCCGTCGAGGGCCGCCATGAGCAGGGCGGACATGGCCAGGTAGCCGTTGCAGCTCGGGTCGGGGCAGCGGAATTCCATGCGCTTGGACTTCGGGGAGTTCGAGTACATGGGGATCCGCACCGATGCGCTGCGGTTGCGCCGCGAGTAGGCGAGGTTCACCGGGGCCTCGAATCCGGGCACCAGCCGCTTGTAGCTGTTGGTGGTCGGGTTCGTGAAGGCCAGGATCGCCGGGGCGTGCTTGAGGACGCCGCCAATGGCATGCATGCACATCTCCGAGAGACCCGCGTAGCCGTCGCCGGCGAACAGGTTGGAGCCGTCTTTCCAGATGGAAAGGTGGGTGTGCATCCCGCTGCCGTTGTCGTTCCACAGGGGCTTCGGCATGAAGGTCACGGTCTTGCCGTGCTTGGCCGCGACGTTCTTGATCGCGTACTTGTACTTGAGCAGCCGGTCGCCCGTGACCACGAGGGGGGCGAACTTCATGTCGATCTCGGCCTGGCCGCCGGTCGCCACTTCGTGGTGCTGGACTTCGATCGGAACGCCAATGCCCTCCAGGGCGAGCATCATCTCGGTCCGCATGTCCTGGAACTTGTCCGTGGGCGGACAGGGGAAGTAGCCCTCCTTGTAACGGGGCTTGTTCCCGAGGTTGCGGGAGATGCCGCTCTCGTCGAGGTTTTCTTCCCGGCCGCTGTTCCAGCGCCCTTCCACGGAGTCCAGGTAGTAGAATCCGCAGTGCTCATTCTGCCCGAACCGGATGTCGTCCAGGATGAAGAACTCCGCTTCCGGGCCGAAGAAGGCCGTGTCGCCCACGCCGGTGGACTGGAGGTAGTTCTCCGCCTTCCGGGCGATGTGGCGGGGGTCGCGGGTGTAGTCTTCGCCGGTCACCGGATCGCAGATATCGCAGATCAGGACCAGGGTTTTGTGTTCGAAAAACGGATCGATGAACGCGGTCTTGGGATCCGGGCGGACGATCATGTCGGATTCGTTGATCGCCTGCCAGCCGCGGATGCTGGACCCGTCAAAGCCGAGACCTTCGGTGAAGGTGTCTTCCTCGATCATGTGCGCGGGCAGGGAAAAGTGCTGCCACAAGCCGGGGAAGTCCAGGAAGCGCATGTCGACCACTTCCACATTTTCCTTTTTGATGAGATCCAGGATCTCTGCCGGTGTACTCATAGTTCCTCCTTCATGGTTGAGCCTTCTGATAAAACCCTTGCTGGGGGTCTTGGTTGTCTGGCCGAGTGTTGTTATTCCGGTTTTTCGTCGCACGGCGGTGCATCGCGTGCCGCCCCTCTCTACCACACATCCCGGTGTGGGCGAAGAAAAACGGCCGCGGCGCACAAACCAGACGACGCCCGGGAATAAAGCAGGATGAATGCCAGCATCGATGAAATTTCAGCAAAAATCATATATCCTATTCTATATCAAGCAAATAAGAAAAATAGACAGATCTTTCAGTCTCGTAGCTTCCGCCATATGATGATACAAAAATGTATTATAACTGTTATGAATAAACATAAATGTAGCAATCGGACGCCTTGTTTCGCCGGGCAGGGGAGATCGTCCGGGAACGGAACTCTGGATTGACGAATACTGCGGGGCCACGCACTGTGCAATGCATGACAAACCGCGAAAGAGAGCAGGGGCATGCCGCCCACAGCGAGGCGGCGAGGGGGGAGGCCGGATTTCCGGGGCGCATGCCGCGTCCCATCAAGGTCACCTGCATCGGCGCGGGCAGCATGTTCACGCCAACGGTGGTGGGTGACATCCTGCAGATTCCGGGGGCGGACCGGGGGACCATTGCCCTGGTCGATATCGACCGCCGCCGGCTGAAGGCCATGCAGGCGGTCATCGAGCGGCTGCTGGCGCACCATGGCCGGGACCAGTGGACGCTCGAGGTCTCGCCGGACCGGCGGCAGGTTCTCAACGGGACGGACTACCTCGTGAACAGTATCGAGGTCAGCGGCCTCGCCTGCGTCGGGTATGACAACGACATTCCCAGGACCTACGGCGTCGATCAGTGCATCGGGGACACGATCGGACCCGGCGGCCTGTTCAAAGGATTGCGGACCATCCCGGTCTGGCTCGATATTCTGCGGGATGCCGAGGAACTCTGTCCGCACGCGCTTGTTCTGAACTACACCAACCCCATGAACATGCTGTGCCTCGCGGCGGGACGGACCCGGTCCATCCCGGTGGTGGGGCTTTGCCACTCGGTGCAGGCGACCGGGACCCTCCTCGCCCGTCGCCTGGGACTGGATATCGAGGCGATGGAGTGGACCTGCGCCGGGATCAATCACCTGGCCTGGTTCACCCGGCTGGCGCATCGGGGGCGCGACTGCATTCCGCGGCTCCGGGAGCAGGCGTGGCAGGAGCTCTACGGCGATCCCGCGAAATCCGGCAATGCCCTCCCGGACGATGTGGGGTGCGACCGGGTGCGCAAAGACGTCCTCCTCCACTTCGGGGCGTTTGTAACGGAGTCCTCCGGGCATTTGAGCGAATACCTTCCGTACTACCGCGCCCGGGGACGGGACCGGCGGCGGTACTGCCGCAAGGGGTACCAGGGGGAGTCGTCCTTCTACCGCAACCACTGGCCGGAATGGAGGAAGCGGGCGGACCGGGAGCGGCGGGAAATGGCGAAGGGAGACAGACCGGTCGGGCGGCCGCGGTCGTGGGAGTACGCGTCCTGGATCATCGAGGCGCGGGAAAAAGACCGCCCGCTCCGCATTCACGGCAACGTCATGAACACCGCCGGGGGCGGCGGCCCGCTGATCGGAAATCTTCCCGCGGACGGCTGCGTGGAAGTGGCCTGTATGGTCGACGGCAGCGGGATTCACCCCACTGTGTACGGGACCCTCCCGCCGCAGATGGCCGGGCTCTGCC
>CAZCOO010000072.1:7456-12458 GCA_964500395.1 uncultured Verrucomicrobiota bacterium | reverse complement strand
AACCGGTCTTTCCTGCCTGGCCAAGCCGTTCTCTGAACCAAGGGCGAATCCCCCCGCCCCTGCCGCTTCCCACCCCCACCGTCCTTCCATCGTCATTGCGGGGAACTCGACGGGCGGAGCCCGTTGGCATGTGGGCAAGAACGTGGCGGTCGTACCTGTTCTTCCCCGCTGTATGGACTCTCTTCCGGCCGTTCGTATTCAGGGGGCTCTGTTAGCTTTTGGTTACGGGGGGCTTTGCGCTGGAATCGATGGAATGGGGGGCGATAGGGTGACGGATTGCGGCGGGGAGGCGGTGCATGGGGCGGGGCAGCTCGGAGCGCACGGTATGAAAAGACGAGGGATCACATACGGGTTGCTGGGGCTGTGCTGGCTGGCGGCGGCGATCGGTGTGCGGGCGCAGTCCGGTGACGCGCCCGATGTGCTCTACGTGAAAGGGTTGACGGCCTTCGGCCAAGGGGATTATGCGGCGGCGGTTCGGCACCTGGCGGAGATCGTCGAGTTCTTCGGCAATGAACCCGGACTCGAGAAGGCCATGGAAAAGGTCTACTACGCCCTGGGGTGCGCTCACTACAATGCCGGGCAGTACGAGGAGGCGGTGGAGACGTTCGAGACCTACGCCCGCCGCTATCCCGGGGCGCGCTTCCGCGACGAGGCCTTGTTTCGCATTGGCACGGCCTTTCAGACCCGCGAGGAATACGACAAGGCCATCGACGGGTACCGCCATCTGTTGAGCGAGGCGCCGGAGTCCGATTTCAGCGAGGATGCGTTTTTCCAGATCGGCATCTGCTACATGACCCGCGGGGAGAGCAAAAAGGCGCTGCGCTCCTTCGATGAATTCCGCGGGAACTTCCCGCGATCGCCCCTGGCCGACCTGGCGGCGATGTTCCAGGCGCGTCTGTTATTCGAGGCCGATGAGCTGGACCGGGCCATCGATCTCATCGCCACCCTCCACCGGGAGGCGAACAGCCTGGACTCTGTGGCCTATATCAATTTTCTCGGCATGGAGATCGGCGACCGCGCCTTCGCCAATACGGAGTACGAGCTCGCCCTGCGCGCCTACCGCCACATCCGCACGCGCGAGTCCATCCTGCAGATGCAACGCACGTGGATCCAGACCCTGGAGGAGCGGCTCGCCGCCCTGAACCAGGCCGGCGGCAGCGGGCTTGCGAAGTTGACCCGAGCCTTCCGGGAGCGCCGCCGCCTCGAGGGAAGCCTCCACCGGGCCCGTACTCTGCTCGACAAGTTGATGGAGACCCCGTCCTACGATGCCGGATTGTGGCACCGCATCGGCCGCTGCTTTTTTGCCGTCGATCGCAACTGGGAGGCGAGGGTGGCCTTCCGGCGGGTCGTGGACGAGGCGGATGACGGCGGGATCCGGGAAACGGCCCACTTCGACCTGATCCTGGTGCTGCACCGCATGCGGAGGTTTGAAGATCTCATCGCCCGGGCCGACGGCTACCTGGAGGATTTCGGAGAAGACCCCGCGCTGATCGAGCGCGGACGGGTGCCGACGGTCGCCTTTATGCGGGCGGAGTCCTACATCAACATGGAGCAGTTCGAGGCGGCCGAGCCGGAGATGAAGGCCCTCTTGACGGACTATCCCGACCACCCCCGCCGCCCGCGGATCGAGTTTTACGTCGCCCTGTGCGCGGCCATGCTGGAGCGGTTCGAGGAGGGGGTCGAGCGGTTTGACGACTGGCTCGCCTCCTACCCGGACCATGTACTGAAATCGGAGGTATCCTACTGGAAGCCGATCGCCCTGTTTTACGATGGGCACTATGCCCGGGCGCTGCCGCTTTTCGACGACTACGCGGCGGCCTACCCGATGTCCGTCTACACGCCGGAAGCGGCCTTCCGGGCGGCGCTGTGCGAATACTCGCTGGAGAACTTCCCGTCCGCCGCGCGCCGGCTGGGGGAGGTCCTCGCGCGGTACCCGGACCATCCCTTTCGGTGGGAGGCGATGATCACCCGGGGAGATTCGCTGGCGGCCCTGGGGCGCCTGGAGGAGGCCGAGGCCGCGTACCAGGCCGTGGGAGATGCCGCGGGGCCGTACTACTTTCTCGCGTTGACGCAGCTCGCCAAGGTCTTTCGCGCCCGAGACACAATCCCCGCCTACACAAGGATGGCCAAGGCGTTCGGCACGTATATCCGCCACCGGCCGACCTCCGGCAACATCATCGAAGCCGCCCACCAGGCGGGATGGGCCCTGCGGCAGATCGGCCGACCGGAGCAGGCCCGCACCCTGTACTGGAACATTGTCACCCGCTACGGCAACAATCGGAAGTGGGAGGGCTTTGCCGCGCTGCTGGATGATCTGGCCCGGCTCTACCCCGAGGGCGGGGACGCCTCGTTCCCCGCCGACCTCCGGCGGGAACTGGGGGAGGCGCGCGAGAAAGGGCGCACGACCCTGGCCGCCCGGTTGATGATGGCCCGCGCTGCCGGGGAAGACCGGACGGAACGGCTGCTGGTGGTGCACGATATCCTCGACCGCTGCGGGTCCGACGAACTCGGCGCCGGGGTGCTGGCCTTTATCGGCCGCACCCTGGCGGCCGCCGGCTATGCGGATCGCGCCCGCACATATTACGAGCAGATCGTCCGGGACTTCCCGGAGTCCGCCCGCCTGCCGGAGGCCCATGCCAACCTCGCCGGGATGGCGCTCGAGGCGGGCGATCCCGCCGCCGCCCTCAGGCACGCGGAAGAGACGCTGGCCGGCACCCTGGACCCGCAGCTCTTCATCCGGGCCACCTTTCTCAAGGCCTCCTGCCTTCGGGAGCGCGGCCAATACGCCGAGGCCATCGAGCTTTACAAACAGGTGCTGGCCAACCGGGCCGCGCCCACCGCCCTCAAGCCGGAGGCGCTGCTGGGCATCGCCCGCAGTCACGAGGGGCGGGGCGAGGTCCGCCGGGCGATCCCTTTCTACCAGCGAATTTACGTGTTGTACCGCGCCTACCCCGAAGCGGTGGCCGCGGCCTACTGGGCCAGCGGGCGTGCCTTTGAGCGGCTGAAGGACCGGGCGGCCGCGGTGCGGACCTACCGCGAACTGCTGGAAGCGGAAAACCTGGCGGGCCTGCCCGAGGCCCGAAAGGCCCGGGAACGACTGGCGGAGTTGGGGGCATGAAAACACGAGTGGCCACATCCCGGCAGGGCGGCCGCCGCCCGAGGTGGCGGGGCCTGGCCCCGGGGTTGCTCGCGGTCATGCTCTCGACGGGCGCCTGGGAGGCCCTCGCGCAGGTGCCGCGACAAGGGGTGGGGCCGTTTGATCTCACTGTGGGCGGCGAGACCTACAAGGCCAAGCTGGTGCGGCGCGACAGCTCGATGGTGTGGATCATGCGGCAGATGCAGTCGGGCGAGTTTATCAAGACGGCCGTGCCCCTCGAGGATGTGAGCGCGGTCTCCTTTCCGCGGCCCAAGGCATTCGATGCGGGGGAGCGGGCCCGCACGGAGGAGCAGATTGACCGGGTGCTGGCCGCGCTGCGGCGGTTCGTTCGCATGATGAAGGCCTTTCGCGATCTGCCCGGCGCGTCCGTGGACGAGGCCCTTTACCTGCAGGGCCGGCTGCAGGAGCGCAAGGGAAACCGGCGGCTCGCGCTCGGGCACTACCGCGATATTCTCGAGCAGGACTACGAGACCGGGTTCGGCGCCGAGGCCCGCTTCCGCGCCGGGTTGTGCCTTGCTGCCCTGGGCCAGCATCGCGAGGCGCTGGGTTTCCTGGAACAGGGGCCCGCGCCGGAAGACGACCTCGCCCTCCTGTCCGAGATTGCGCTCGCCCGGGGCGACGCGTATCGCGCCCTGGAGCAGTACGAGCAAGCCGTCCTCACCTATCTGCACCTGCTGGTGTTCCATCCCTATGTGCAAGACAACGAGCGCACATGCCTCGGGCGGGTATTGCCTTGCTACGCGGCCCTGGAAGACTGGGAGGCCCTCCTGCGAACCTACAAGGCCCTCAAGGCGCAGTACCCCGACAGCGAGGAGGCCGCCCGCGCGGACGAGCTGATCGAGACCTATCGCGAAGAGATGGAGGCCGAGCGGCTGTACGCCGGGGTGGGCGGGACCGCCCCGGCCGATGCGTCCGCCGGGCAATCGGAATGATATTTCGGACAACCAGGACAAGGAGTTCCGTCATGAGGAAAACGATGCGACGATTGATTTTGCTGTCGGCCCTGTTTGCCGCGGCAGGGGCCGTGCCCCTGCAGGCCCAGGATGACCCCGCGCCGGACCCGGCCGCGGCCGAACAGCAGCAGAACGGGGGCGCGGAAAAACTGACCCTGCTCGGGCTGGTGACCCAGGGGGGCTGGGCCATGATCCCCCTGGCCCTTTGTTCTTTCCTGCTCATCAGCATGGTGGTGGTCAACTTCCGCCAGGTGAATCACAAGAAGATGCTGCCGCCGGACATCATCGGGCAGATCAAGGCGGCCGCCCGCAACCGGGATATCGCGGCGGTCTGGCAACTGGCCGGCAGCCACAACAGCCTGTTCACGACCTCCCTGCGGGCGGGATTGCGCCACATCGACCCCGACGACATCAAAAACTCCAAGCCCAAGATGGAAGAGGGGATTGCCGAGGTGGTGGGCCGGCAGGAATCGCAGGCCGGCTTCTGGATCAACTTCCTTTCCCTGGTGGCCGCCATTTCCCCCATGGTGGGGCTTCTGGGAACCGTCAGCGGCATGATCGGCGCCTTCCAAAAGATCTCCGCCGGGGGCATGGGGAAACCGGAGCTGCTGGCGGGCAACATCGGGGAAGCGCTGGTGACCACCGCGACCGGCCTGGTCATCGCCATTCCGGCTCTGTTCTTCTATTTCCTGTTCCGCAACATGCTCAACCGCATTCTCACCCGTGCCGAGGAGGACTTCTCGGAAATCCTGGACGAGCTCACCGGCTCCGGCATCGCCGAAATCGTGGCCGAGGCGCCGGCGGGCGGGGTCGCCCCCGCCCCGGCCTATTCCGCCGGCTTGGCGCAGGCCCCGGGCCGGCCGCCGCCCCCCCAGGCCCCGCCGCAGTACGG
>CAZCOO010000072.1:0-7446 GCA_964500395.1 uncultured Verrucomicrobiota bacterium | reverse complement strand
GTACGGAGGTCCGGGCAGTCCGCCCCCGGCGTAGCCTCCCATCCGCGGAGCGAATTGAATGAAACTGCGACGACGACAGGACCCGGAGATGGCGGTGGAGATGACTCCCATGATCGACATGGTGTTTCTCCTGCTCGTCTTTTTCATGGTGGCGGCGACCATGTCCCAGGTCGACCTCACCCCGGAGGTGGAGCTGCCCGTGGCGCCCAAGGCCAACGTGCCCGACGACCTTCGCAACCGCGGCACCATCAACCTCCTGCCCATCGGGGCCGAGACCCCTCAGGGGAACACGGTCACCGAAGAAGCCCCGTTTATGGTCAGCGGGCGGCTGGTGGCGGACGCCGAGCTGTCCGAAGTCATTGCCGAGCGGCGGTCCCTCGAGCCCGACCTCCGGGTGTACATGCGCATCGACCGCAAGACGGACTTCAAGTATGTGCGGCGCGGGATCAAGGCCTGTGCGGATGCCGGGGTGTTCGACGTCATCTTTGCCTCGTTCCAGAGCAAAGGAGGGGGATGAGATGAAGGTGAAGCGCCGCACCCTCGATGAAAAACTCGAGATCCCCATGACCCCCATGATCGATGCGGTCTTTCTCCTGCTCATCTTCTTCATGGTCACCTCCACGCTGCACCGGCAGGAGGCCGACATCAGTTTCTCGCTGCCGGGTGTGGCCGAGCAGTCGGAACCGGTGGAAATGCCGGATGAGCAGATCATCGACATCTACGCCGACGGCCGCGTGGTGCTGAACAACCTGCAGTACGACAGTCCGGACAGCCGGGACCTCCCCGAACTGCTCGATATGTTGGTCCGGTTTAAGGAAACCGCCGATGCCAACCGGGTGGACGCCATGATCACCATCAATCCCGCCGGCGACGTTCAGCACCAGCGGGTGGTCGACGTCCTCAACGCATGCGCGGCAGCCGAAATCGGCAACGTCACCTTCGCCATGGAAGGGGGGCTGTGATGAACCCTCCGTGGCCGCCACAGCAGCCGCAGCAGCCGCCCCCGGCGGCATCCCGGCAGGGGTATCCGCCTCCGCCCGGTTCGGCCGGCGGCGCCCCGCCGGCCGCGCCGCCGCCCCGGCCGCCCCCCGGGAAAAAGCGCGCCCGCATGCCGTGGGAGGCCGCGGTGGTCAGCGCCCTGTTTCATATCGGCATTCTCACCGGGGCCGGATTTCTCACCGTGCTGGTGATCTCCCAGCAGCCGAAGGCTATGTTTGAGGCCAAGAAGCCGCCCTCGGTGCCGCCGCGGAAGCTGGAACACACCATCCGGGTCAAACAGATGCAGAAACAGGTGCGCAAGCCCCAAATCCTGCAGCGGCTGGTCACCCGGCAGCCCAGCGATCTCGCCCTGCCCGAGCTGCCCAAGCTCGAAGCGCCGGATTTGAAGACCCTGCGCGAAACCCCCACCCTCATGGCCGAAGCGGGCTCCGCGCTCGGGAGCCTCGGCGGTTCCGGGGGCGGCGCCGGCCGGGGGCTCACCGGCGGCTCCGGCTACTCCGACACCAAGTTTTTCGGCGAAAACGTCCGCACGCGCGCCATTATCATCTGCATGGACATCAGCCCCAGCATGGTGGCCAAGGGGGTGGTCGAAGACGTCCGGGAACAAACGAAAGACATGCTGCAGAACCTCAGCCCCGTCACCAAGTTCAACATCAGTGTCTTTGTCGAAGGGGCGGACGGGTTTTCCGAGGAGATGGTCTTCGCCACCTCCGAGAACAAGGACAAGGCCCTGAGCTGGCTCGCGCAGGACTTCAATCCGCGGAGCCAGGGCCAAAAGCACGGGTACTCCGGCAGCACCCCGGGCGATGCCATCCGCACGGCCGTGGAACAGGGGTGCGACACCATGTTCATCCTCAGCGACGACCCCCCATACCTGAAGAAAGGCGGCGCCCGGACCGGCGTCGAGCTGGTCGACCACAAGGAAACTATCACCGACTACGTGGAGGAGATCGAATCCCGCTTCGGCCGCCGCGTCAAGATCAACCCCATCGTCTACAAGCCCCACCGGAACGAACGCGGGGAAGAGGGCAAGCGTTTCTACCGCCGCCTTGCCCGCAAAACGGGCGGGCGCTTTCAGGTCGTGGACTGACCGGACCCGGGGGCCGGCCGCCCCCCGTGATTCGCGGACCGCATACGGCCGGCGGGGTTTCGAAATCGTTGCGGGGCCTTCCCGGTTTTCGTATGATCGGGGCTGGATGGTCCGGGAGAGGAGCGAGAGAAGGTCCCCCATGTCGAAAGCTGTGACGAAGGATAGTGTCCCCCCGCCCCGCGAGCGCGCTGTCGGGGGGACGCACGCGCGTGCGGTGGAGGCGCTGGTGCGGCATCTCCCGCCCGGGGAGTCGGTCCGGGTGCTGGACGTGGGGGCGGGGGAAGGAGCCCTGACGCGCCGCCTGCTCGATGCCGGGTATGCCGCCGAGGCTTGCGAGTTATACCCCGAGCAGTTCAAGGTGGCGGAGGCCGTGTGCAGCCGGGTGGATCTGAACCGGGACTGGCCCTACGCCGACGCGACGTTCGACGCGGTGGTCGCGGTGGAGGTGGTCGAGCACATCGAGGACCATCTGTCCATGTTCCGGGAGGCGGGGCGGGTCCTCAAGCCGGGCGGTCTGCTCCTGTTTACCACGCCTAATATCCTGTCTCTGAAGTCGCGCCTGCGCTTTCTGTGGACGGGGTATTTTTACTCGTTCGGGCCGATCAGCCAGGATCCGCGCAGCGATGCGCGGCCTCATGTCTCGCCGTGCACCCTTGATCGCTACCGGTACATCCTGAAGCTGTGCGGGATGGACCTGGCGGATGTGTTGACGGACAAACGGCAGAACTCGTCTCTGCTCTGGGGGTGGCTCGCCCCGGCGATCCGGTTCGCGGCGGCCCGGCGCTACGGCCGCGGGGAGGATGTGACCGTGCAGAATGCCGGGCCGGCCCTATTCGGCCGGAAGCTTATCGCCATTGCCCGGCGGACATCGTGTGCCTCCGGTGACTCGGGCCGCCGGGGCGCTGCCGGCGAAGCCGTGAGCGGGGGGTGAGCGTCGGGCGGCCTCGGACCGGGGGCTCTTGCGAAGGAGAGGTGCGCCGTGTCCCGACGGGGGCCCGGATGTTGTAAGCGGATGTAGTCCGCAGCCGACAGGTGGGCAAGGAGGACATTGTGAGCGAAGAACAGGGGATTTTACTGCGAGAACGGGAGCCGGTGAAAGGCGTCGAGTGGAAGGTGTGGCGACGTGGCGATGAGCTGGTCAAGGAGTACCGCATTGTCGGGTTTCTCGGGCACTTCAAGCGGCGATGGCGGAAGGAGCATCGAGCATTGCGGCGACTGAATCGGCGGGGGGTGCCGTCTCCTCCCGATTACGGGTTTGATTCGCCGCGGCGGGGCGAGGTGCGCTTCCGGCACGGGTATGTAGACGGCGAGGTTCTCCACGGCCTGGACAATTGCAGTATGGAGGAGTTGGCCGATCTTTTTCTCTCCATCCATCGGGCCCGGGTGACCAGCGGGGATGCCGCGGAGGACAACCTCCTGATGTCGGACCGGGGCGAGCTGATGCTGATTGATTTCGGGAGGGCCCGCGTGTTTGTGCTGAGGAGCCCCCTGTTCTACTTCAACGTGGGCAAAGAACTGGCCCGCATCCGGAAACGGCTTCTCGCGGGGGATCCCGGGCGCTGGCGGGAGTTTCTGCGCGCCTACCGGGCGAAATCGACGGATCCGGCGTGGGGCCGGCGGCTGATCGAGCGGGCCCGCCGGTACTGGATGAGGCGGTGGGGGCTGCGCGACTAGAGCAGAGCGGTGCCGCGGTGGTGCTCGGGGCGGGACTCGAACCCGCACGACCTTGCGGCCACTAGGCCCTCAACCTAGCGCGTCTGCCAATTCCGCCACCCGAGCAACAGGTGGGTTTCGGCCGGGGGCCGAAAAAGACGGGTAGCCTACAGGGATCGCCCGGGCCTTGCAAGGGTGTTGTTGGGCGGAATGGGAGCGTGAATGGGAGAGACGGACCGGGGGCGGCCCCGGCCCGTCTCCGCCGACATTCCAACCCGGCGCCCCCGGGCTCAGGAACACCCCATGGAGTTGCCGCAGTTGTAGCAGCGGTAGCAGGCGCCGTTGCGGACGGTGATGGAGCCGCAGGTGTCGCAGACCGGGGCGTCTTCCATGAAGTGGGTGAATTGCTGGTCCAGCCGTTCGGGGGCGGCGCGGCCGGTATTCCGGGGGACGGCGGGGGCCGGCGGCGGGGTGGCGACGCTCTGGGTCTCGGGCTCGCCGTCGTCGTCCGCGGGCTGTTTGTCCAGGAAGGTGTGTTCCAACCAGCGAAAGATGTAGTCGGTGAGCGACTTGGCGTGGGGGATATCCGGGTTTTTGGTGAACCCGCTGGGCTCGAACCGCTGGTGGCGGAACTTCCGCACCAGGGTGCGCAGCGGCACGCCGTACTGAAGGCAGATGGAAATGGTGGTGCCCAGGGAGTCCATCAGCCCCCCGATGGTGCTGCCCTCCTTGGCCATGGTGATGAACAGCTCGCCGGGGCTGCCGTCGTCGTACAGCCCCACGGTGAGATACCCCTCGTGGCCCGCGATCTCGAACCGGTGGGTGATGGAATTGCGCGTGGAGGGCAGACGTTTCCGGAGGGGCCGGGCCTGGGCGCCGTTGGATCCCTCGTCGGCCTTTTTCGCCGCCTTCTGTTTGTCGGCGGCCTTGTCCTTGCTGGAGCCGGTATTGACCGGCTGGCTGCGCTTGCAGCCGTCGCGGTAGATGGCGAGGGCCTTGAGGCCGAGTTTCCACCCCTCGATATACGTCTGCATGATCTCTTCGACGGTGGCGTGTTCGGGCATGTTGACGGTCTTGCTGATGGCGCCGGAGAGGAAGGGCTGCACCGCGGCCATCATGCGCACGTGGGCGAGGTACGGAATGTAGCGCTGCCCGTTTCGGGGCTTGAAGGCGCAGTCGAAGACGGCCAGGTGCTCATCCTTGAGTTGCGGGGCGCCCTCGATGGTGTCGTTCTCGTCGATGTACTCCACGATCGCCTCGACCTGCTCATCGGTATAGCCCAGGCGGTTGAGGGACATGGGCACGGTTTTGTTGACGATCTTGAGCATGCCGCCGCCGGCCAGCAGCTTGTATTTTACCAGGGCGATGTCGGGCTCCACGCCGGTGGTGTCGCAATCCATCATGAAGCCGATGGTGCCGGTGGGAGCGAGGACGGTGACCTGGGCATTGCGGTAGCCGTTCTTTTCCCCTTCGGCGAGCGCGGCCTCTCCGCATTCCCGGGCGGCATCGAGGAGGTACTGGGGGCAGCCCGTATCGATGTCTTCCACGGCGTCGCGGTGCTGCTGCATGACCCGGTGCATGGGCTCGCGGTTTTCCGGGTACCCCGCAAAGGGCCCGAGGGTCCCGGCGATTCGGGCCGACTGGGTGTAGGCGTGGAGGTGCATGATGGCGGTGAGGGCCGCGGCCAGGTTGCGGCCCTCCGCGCTGTCGTAGGGGTAGCCCTGGGCCATGAGCAGGGCGCCGAGGTTGGCGTAGCCGAGGCCGAGGGTGCGGTAGATGTGACTGTTGCGGGCAATCGCGTCGGTGGGGTAACTGGCGTTGTCGACGATGATTTCCTGGGCGGTGATAAAGATCTCGACCGCGGCCTTGTAGCGCCGGACGTCGAAACGGCCTTCGGGATCCACGAACTTCATCAGGTTCAGGGAGGCGAGGTTGCAGGCGGTGTTGTCCAGAAACATGTATTCGCTGCAGGGGTTGCTCGAATTGATGGGGCCGTGTTCCGGGCAGGTGTGCCAGTTCTGTATGGTGTCTTCGTACTGGACGCCGGGATCGCCGCAGACCCAGGTGCCGTCCGCGATCCATTTGAGCAGGTCCCGGGCTTTGTATTTCGGCCCCGGCGTGTCGGGGTCGGTG
This sequence comes from uncultured Verrucomicrobiota bacterium, assembly GCA_964500395.1. Taxonomy (GTDB): domain Bacteria; phylum Verrucomicrobiota; class Kiritimatiellia; order CAZCOO01; family CAZCOO01; genus CAZCOO01. Next base: position 1,571 of record CAZCOO010000072.1, on the reverse strand, counting down.
ACCCACCAGGTCTGCCACTCTTTATCCTCGACGGCCGCCTTCATGAAGTCGTCGGTTACGCGCACGCTGAGATTTTCATTCTGAAAGGAAATGGAACTGTAGGCCTCGCCGTTGAAATCGCCCGAGTAGCCTTCTTCGATCAGGGCCCACGCCTTCTTTTCTTCCCGGGACTTGGCCTCGATAAATTCGAGGATATCCGGGTGATGGACCTTGAGGGTGTTCATTTTTGCCGCGCGGCGGGTCTTGCCCCCGGATTTCACCACGCCCGCGATGGAGTCGTAGACCTTGAGGAACGACAGCGGGCCGCTGGGTTGCCCGCCGCCGCTGAGCTTTTCCTTGGAGCTTCGGATGCAGGAGAGGTCGGTGCCCGTTCCGCTGCCGAATTTGAAGAGCATGGCTTCGCTCCGCGCGAGGGCGAGGATGTCGTCCATGGTGTCCCCGACCGACTGAATGAAACAGGCGGAGCACTGGGGGTATTCATACTGGGTGCGGGCCTGGCCGATGTCGCCGGTTTCGGGGTCGAAATGATGATTGCCGGGGGCGCTCTTCTTGCCGATCCCGTACTGCTGGTAGAGTCCGCAGTTGAACCAGACGGGGGAGTTGAAGGCCCCGTACTGGTTTACGAGCAGCCATGTGAGTTCATCGCCGAAGACATCGGCGGTATCCCGATCGGCAAAGTAGCCATCGCGAAATCCCCACTCGGTAATGGTTTTGGCCACCCGGTCGACGAGGTGGCGCACCGAGGATTCGCGCTGCGGGGTGCCGACTTCGCCGTAGAAGTATTTGGAGGCGATGATGTTGGTGGCCAGCATGGACCACGACTCGGGGACTTCCACATCCTCCTGCTCAAAGAGGACCCCGCCTTTGTCGTCCTTGATGGTCGCCGTCCGCTTGACCCAGGGGAGCTGGTCATACGGGTGCTCTTCTGCATCGGAAAAGACGCGCGGGAAGGTCAGGCCGGGGGACGAATCTGACCGTTTGGGTTGCGGCTTCCCGTCGGCGGGGGTAGAGGCGGGGGCGGGGTTTTGTTCGGCGGCGTCCGGTGTGCGCGAGGTCTCGGTCTGACTGGATTTCGTCATGGTAATATCCCCCTTTGACTGTTCGAGTTATAAAAATGCACGGGCGCAGAAATATCTATATGTGGCACAAGATGGGAAAATACCATCCTACATGTAGTGTCATTCAAGGATTGTTTGCGAAAAATTTTCATCTCGTTTCGTTTCGGTTTTGCAACTGCCTCGATCCGGGCAGGTTAGCCAAACTGGAGCCGGACGGGGCCATGGGCTCAACGTGGGCCGAAGCGGAGTTGGCAGCCGCTGCGAGGGCTCTGAGGGTGGGTCAACTGATCGGCTGGAGGAGAGCCTACGCCCCGGCCGGAGGAGATACAAGAAGTCGATCCAAAAAACCGGTCTGCTATCGTATTTCTAACACGGCGGAAGGGGTGTGTGGGGGAGAGTTGTTGGTTGTTGTGGTTTGCCCGGTTATGGCGTCGGCTCTGTGATATCGGGTCGGGCGCTCTGTAGCCACGCCGTTGCACGGCGTGCTCTGCGGACGCGGCTGCTCAGAAGCAT
>CAZCOO010000071.1:0-12561 GCA_964500395.1 uncultured Verrucomicrobiota bacterium | reverse complement strand
GGGGGCTATTTCTGGTCGCGATCGGAGAGGCGGCGATGTTTCCGGGCGGCCTCTTCGTGGGCTTCGTCGCCGCTGGTGCCGGCGGGGCGGGTATCGAGTTCGTGGAGTTGGCCGAGGCGGCCGTAGAGGACGAGGGTGTCGTTGTTCATCACCCGGGTGCGGCCGTGGGGGGCGCCGATGTATTTGCCGTTTTCCCGGTAGATGCCGAGGATGATGATGCCCTCTTCGAGGAGGTTGAGCTCGATGAGGGTTTTGCCGGTGAGCCAGTCGCCGGGTTCCACCTTGAATTCCATGACGCCGTAGCCCGCGGAGAGGTTGAGCAGGCCGGCGTAGTCGCGCACGTCGAGGCGGGTCCATTTGCGGAGGGCCCATCCGATGATCCGGGACATGCGGAGATCGAGCCAGCGGCTGTTGGCGATGAGAAGGAAGGCGGCCAGGATGCCGGCAATGGCGATACACCGCAGGGCGCCTTCGTTGCCGCTGCCGACGTTGATAAAGGTGAGCAGGAGCGAGGCCACCGCGGCGGTGATCCCGGCATTTCCCAGCAGCATGAGGAGCATGACGATGCGCCGCCGGACGGGATGGCCCACCACCTGTTCGGCTTCGGTGGTGGTGAAGCCGACGCCGGTGAAGGCGGACCGGGCCTGAAAGCGGGCGGATTCCCGGGAGAGGCCGGTGAGCATGAGGGCCACCGACGCCATCCGGGTGATGAGCAGGGAGGCCAGCAAGACGATGAAAAGTGAGGCTATGGCACCCATGGTGTATCTGTCGCTGCTTGTGCGATGCGGGGCGAACGGTAGCAAACTTTGCGCGGGGGCGCGAAGGATTTTCGGAAACCCCTTGCATCATGAGACAAATACGCGAAAATACGGCCCACTGTTCAAACCCCCGATGTCGCGAGGAGCCTTATGCAGGCCGCTGAACGCGCACTTGATCTATTCCGCCAGACATTTGAGGGCGAGCCGACCGGTCTTGTCTGTTCGCCGGGCCGGGTCAACCTGATTGGCGAGCATACCGACTACAACGACGGCTTTGTGATGCCCATGGCGCTGGACCGGGCTACGTGGATTGCCTATCGCCCCCGGGCCGACGCGCGGGTTCTCATCCATTCGGAACTGCAGGAGGCGGCGGGGTCCTTTGACTGCCACAACCTGAGCCGGGGGGGAGAGGGGTGGCTGGAATATCCCAAGGGGATGGCCTGGGCGCTCCAGGAGGCGGCGTACCCGACGGTGGGGTGGGACGGGGTGAGCGTCTCGGACATTCCCATGGGGGCGGGGCTTTCTTCCTCGGCCTCCCTGGAGCTGGCGGTGGCGCGGGTCTTTGCGGAATGTGCCGGCTTTGACTGGTCGGAGCAGGCGATGGCCCTGTTGGCCCAGCGGGCGGAAAACGAGTGGTGCGGGATGAATTGCGGGGTGATGGATCAGATGATCATCAGCTCGGCCCGGCGGGGCCACGCCCTGCTGATCGATTGCCGGTCCCTGAAGAGCGACGCGGTGCCGCTGCCGCAGGGGGCGCAGGTGGTGGTTATGGATACGGGGACCCGGCGGGGGCTGGTGGATTCGGAATACAATGTGCGGCGGCAACAGTGCGAGGACGCGGCGCACTTCTTCGGGGGGCACGTTCTGCGGGATGTCGGCCTGGAGCAGTTCCGCGAGCACCGCGGGGCACTGGATCCGGTGCTCGAACGGCGCGCGCGGCACGTATTGACGGAGAATGAGCGCACGATCGATGCGGCCCGGGCCATGCGCCGCAACGATCCGTGGAAACTCGGGGAACTGATGAACCAGAGCCATGAAAGCCTGCGCGACCTGTTTGAGGTATCCAGCCCGGAACTGGACGCGATGGTGAACATTGCCCGGGGCCGGAGCGCCTGTTTTGGCGCGCGCATGACGGGCGCCGGGTTCGGGGGGTGTGCGGTGGCCTTGATCAACCGCCATGATACAGACGGGTTCTGCGAGGCGGTTGCGCGGCAGTACCGCGAGGAAACGGGGAAGGAGGCCGTGATGCTGGTCTCTTCCGCCGGCGCCGGGGTGCATGCAGAGCCGATTTCCCTGGTCTGAGGCGGGCGGCGCGCCGGGGGCGGCCCCGCCGGCCGCGTCCTGTTCCCGATCCGCCCCCTCCCCGCCGGCTATCGCATCCGCACGATGAGCACGGCGCCGACGGTGAGGAAGAGGAGGTTGGGGGCCCATGCCGCCAGCCATGGGGGCATGAACTGCTCCTTGCCGGCCAGGAGGCAGAGGTTGATGAGGACGTAGTACCCGAAAAACAGGATCAGGCTCAAAAAGATGCCCTGCATGGCGCCCTTGCGCCCGCTGTAGGTGCCGAAGGGGATGCCGAGCAGGGTGACGACAAAGCAGGCCCAGGGCATGGCGAGGCGGTGGTGCAGATCCACCCGGTTGCGGTCGAGCACGTCCTCCGAGAGATGCGGGTGGGTCTGGATGTAGGTGTAGAGGTCGCGGGCGGAGAGGAACATGGGATCGCGGATCTCGGTGAGAAACCGCCGCGGGGTTTCGGTGAGGCCGGGCATGCCGTAGTTCCGGTGGTATTCGGGCGGGCCGGCGGGATTGTTGTTCGGGTCGTACCGCTGGATGGCGACATCCTCGAACCACCATTCCCGGTCCCGCCAGGAGCCGACCCGCGCCTGGAGCTGGAACTGTTCCGATCCGTCCGGGCGCTGCTGGACGAGGCGCACGTGCCGCATTTCGTAGGTGTTCTGGTCGAACTGTTGAATGAACCAGATCCTCCCCTCCTCCACGTTGCGGTAGGGGATGTTGTGGGCGAGATGGACATTGACCTCGCCCTTCTTCTGCTGGGACTGGACAAACTGCTCCGTCCAGTAGGCGGACCAGGGGCCGACCGTTTCGTGCACGCCGGAGACCAGGAGGCCGGCGAGGAATCCCACGAGGGCGATGGGGCCGATCAGCCTGTAGAGGCTGATGCCGCTGGCCCGCAAGGCGACGATTTCGTTGTGCCGGGTGAGCTGGGACAGGCTGAAGAGGGTGGCGATGAGCATGGAGACGGGCACGATGTAGATCAGGACCGAGGGCATGAGCAGGGCGTAGAACTGCAGGACCTCCAGGAAGGGGGTGCCGGCCTCTACAAAGTCTTCGAGATTATCGAAGAGGTCGTAGATGATGTAGACGATAACGAACGCCAGCAGGGAATAGAGCAGCGGGGAAAAGAGGCGTCGCAGGATATAGCGGTCAATCAACTTCATGGGGGGTACTCTACTCAGTGCCGGAGGGGAAGACAAGCGGGCGCGGGAACAGTCCGGGCGGGCGGGGAGGTGGTGGGGGCGAAATCAGAAGCGGCGGGCGAGGAGAGAGTACATCCCCCGCGAGGTGCGGGTGAACGCGCGGGATTCGTTGAGGTGGGAGAGCACGGCGCCCGAGCCGAGCCGGGATTGGGGATGGAGGTGCTGGTTCAGGCGAAGGGTGATGGTGCGGTAGTGGGCCGGCAGGGTCATGGTTTGCATTACGTCGCCGAGAATAGCGGGGAGGTGCCGCTGCCGGGAGAAATACAGGCGGTCTGTGGTGACGCCCGCCTCGGGGTGATTTTCCAGCATCAGGCCGGCGGCCTTCAGGCGGGCGCGGACGGGAACATCCGCCGGTTCGTGCAGGTGACGGGCCAGGGCGTCCGGGCGCAGGGGATGCTCGGCCTGTTCGATTGCGTCGAGAGCCTGCGTGCGGAGCCGGGCGATGGTGTCTGCGGAGAGCAGGGTGAAGAAGCGGTCTTCGGCCCGGAGGCCGGCATCCGGGAGGAGGTCGGTCAGCAGCAGCAGGGCCGAACAGGGGTTCAGCCCGGCGAGTACGGCCCAGGGGTCTTCGTCCCCGGCCAGTTCCGCCCACCCGATGGATTCATCCGTCCGGCGAATGCGGGCGGTGACGGCGAGGCCGGCGGCGTGCAGGCAGGCGCGGCAGACGGCACTGGTGAGCCGGGCCATGGCCTGGTCGATGACCTGGCGCACCCGCTCGCGGGTACAGTGTTCCTGGAGCCCGATCTCCTGCAGGGTGTAATAGGCCCGGCCGGCGGCGGGATCGGGGCGGGTCAGGCCATACCGCATCGAGAGGAGCCGGTATTCGTCTTCCCGGAGGAAGCTGCGGAGGATGTCCTCCAGGTCTTCAAAACTCTGGCGCCCGGCGGCGATCCGCTCGCAGAGTTCGTTGTAGGCGTGGATTTTTTTCAGGGAGGCCCGGCCCAGGCTGCGCAGGCGGAGCAACCGTTCATCCGGCCATGTCCGGAGTTCGCCGACGGTCTCGAGGCCGGCCCGGCGGGCGCTGTTCACGACCCGGGTGGGAAGTCCCGAGCCGGCCAGGGGCCAGGCATGGATCTCGTTTTCAGGAATGGGGGGAACCCACAACATCGTAAAAACCTGTTGGACTGGTCGCTGACAAAAGGACACGTTGGCCGGCGGCGGAATCGCTTGACGGGCCGGCGACCCGGTTTGCCGGGCGGGGAAGCCCCTCCGGGCGACGAAGACGAGCGCCGCAGGACAGTGAGCACCAAGCCAACCTCTCCTGCATTTGTCAAGGGATAAATTTCATCCGGGATTGAATATCGGGGAATCCCCCATAGAGTGAGGAGTTGACGGGGTCGCGTGGCTTTCGATAGTGTGTTCGCTCCCTCAGCGGGAATCCTGATCAGGCTGAAAACCTGTACGTTCGAGTATCTCTACAACCAACCAAGGAGAGCACTATGGCAATTCGAATCGGAATTAACGGATTCGGTCGCATCGGCCGGCTGGTCATGCGGGCCAGCATGGAGAATTCCGACGTGGAAGTCGTGGGGATTAATGATCCCTTCATCTCCGCCGATTACATGGCGTACATGATGAAGTACGACTCGGTCCACGGCCGCTACAAAGGCGAGATTTCCGGCAGCGACGGCAAGCTGGTCGTCGACGGGAAAGAAATTGCGGCCTACGGAGAAAAGGACCCGGCCGGCATTCCGTGGAGCGAGTGCGGGGCCGACTACATCGTGGAGTCCACCGGCGTATTCCTGACCAAGGAAACGGCCGAGGGGCACCTCAAGGCCGGGGCCAAGAAGGTCATCATGTCCGCCCCGTCCAAGGACGACACCCCGATGTTCGTGGTGGGCGTCAACCACGGCGACTACACCAAGGACATGGACTACGTGTCCAACGCCTCCTGCACGACCAACTGCCTCGCCCCGCTGGCGAAGGTGGTGCACGACAACTGGGGCATCGCCGAAGGTCTCATGACGACGGTGCACGCGATGACGGCGACGCAGAAGGTGGCGGACGGCCCCTCCGGCAAGAAGTGGCGCGACGGCCGGGCGGCCAGCGGCAACATCATCCCCGCCAGCACCGGCGCGGCCAAGGCCGTGGGCAAGGTCATTCCCGACCTCAACGGCAAGCTCACCGGGATGGCGTTCCGCATACCCACGCTGGACGTCTCGGTGGTCGACCTGACCTGCCGCCTGGAGAAGGGGGCGAGCTACGACGAGATCAAGGCCAAGATGAAAGAGGCGGCCGACGGCGAACTCAAGGGTGTGCTCATGTACACCGAAGAGGAAGTCGTCTCCTCGGACTTCATCGGCGAGGCCCACACCTCCGTGTTTGACGCGGGCGCGGGCATCTCCCTCAATGATAACTTCGTGAAGCTCGTGGCCTGGTACGACAACGAGTGGGGCTATTCCTGCAAGGTTGTCGACCTGGTGGTCCACATGGCGAGCGTGGACAACGCCTGAGCAACGCTCATGAACTGACAACGGGAGAGGAGTGCCGGATGCCGCAATTGCCGCCGGCACTCCTCTTTCTTATCTCCCCGGCAGGGGCACCCAGCGGGACCTGCCGGCTCTCTTTCGTGCAGTGGCAACCCCGCAACCTTCTGGGAGCGAGACAATGAACAAGAAGACGATCAGAGATTTGGATCTTTCGGGAAAGCGCGTGCTGATGCGCGTCGATTTCAACGTGCCGATTCAGGATGGAGCGGTGGGGGACGATACCCGCATCACCGCGGCGCTGCCCACGATTGAGCACGCGCTGGCGCAGGGGGCATCCGTGGTCCTGATGAGCCACCTCGGCCGGCCCAAGGGGCAGCGGAAGCCGGAATTCAGCCTGAAGCCCGTGGCCGAGCGCCTCGGAGAGCTGGTGGAGGCGCCGGTCCAGTTTGTCGAGGATTGCCGCGGCGAGGACGTTCGCCGGGCGGCGGAGGCCCTGGAGCCGGGCCGGATCCTGCTGCTGGAGAATCTGCGATTCTACCCGGAGGAAGAGGGCAAGGACGCCGGCGAGGAAGAACAGGCCGCCTTTGCCGCAGAACTCGGGGCGCTGGGGGATGTGTACGTGAATGATGCCTTCGGGACCAGCCACCGGGCCCATGCCTCCATGGCGGGGGTCACGCGCCATTTTGACGAGGCGGCGGCCGGCTTTTTGCTGGAAAGGGAAATCGAATATCTCGGCAAAGCCGTAGAGAACCCCGAGCGCCCGTTCGTGGGCATCCTGGGCGGGGCCAAGATCTCCGGCAAGATCGACGTCATTGAGAACCTGCTGGGCAAGGTCAACACCCTGCTGATCGGCGGGGGCATGACCTACACCTTCCTCAAGGCCCAGGGGGTGCCCGTGGGGGATTCCCTGGTGGAGGAAGACAAGGTCGAGCTCGCCCGGGAGACGCTGAAGAAGGCCGAGGAGGCAGGCGTGAAATTCCTGCTGCCCCTCGATCACATCATCGCCGACCGGTTTGACGCGGCCGCGCAGACGAAGGAAGTCGCCCGGGACGGCATCGAAGACGGCTGGATGGCCCTGGACATCGGGCCCAAGACCATTGAGGCGTACGCGGCGGAGATCAAGGGCGCCAGGACGGTGGTCTGGAACGGCCCCATGGGCGCCTTTGAGATGGAACCCTTTGCCGCGGGGACGATCAAGATTGCGGAAGCCGTGGCCGAGGCCGACTGCGTCAGCATCATCGGCGGCGGCGACTCCGTCAGCGCGGTGAAAAAGGCCGGCGTGGCCGACCGCATGAGCCACATCAGCACCGGCGGCGGCGCCAGCCTCGAGTTTCTCGAGGGCAAGACGCTGCCCGGCGTCGCCGCGCTGTCCGACAAATAGCGCCCGCGCCTTCACCAATCGACATTACACAACGAACGAGAGGAAACCAGAACGATGCGAAAGCCCATTGTTGCAGGAAACTGGAAGATGAACAAAACGGCGACCGAGGCCGTGGACCTGGTGACGGACATCCGCCGGGACCTGGCCGAAATGAGCGCTGTGGACGTGGTCCTCTGCCCGCCGTTCACTGCCCTCAAACCGGTGAGCGACCTGATCACCGACACGCAGATCGGGCTCGGCGCCCAGACCATGCACTGGGAAAAATCCGGGGCGTACACGGGGGAGATTTCCGCGGAGATGCTGCGGGACCTGTACTGCCACTACGTGATCCTGGGCCACAGCGAGCGCCGCGCCTACTTCGGCGAAACCGACGAGATCGTGAACAAGAAGGCCAAAGCGGCTCTCGCGGCCAACCTCAAGCCGATCGTGTGCGTCGGCGAGACCCTGGAAGAGCGCGAGGCGGAGAAGACGGAGCAGGTGGTGGAAACACAGGTGCGCGGCAGTCTGGCCGACCTCGGCCGGGATGGACTGCTCGATACCATCGTGGCCTACGAGCCGGTCTGGGCGATCGGCACGGGGAAGACGGCCACCAAGGAGCAGGCCCAGGAGGTGCATGCCTTCATTCGCGGGTTGCTCAAGGACCTCGCAGATGACACAGTAGCCGATTCCGTGCGGATTCAGTACGGAGGAAGTGTGAAGCCGAACAACGCGGCGGACCTGTTTGCCCAGCCGGACATCGACGGCGGGCTGATCGGCGGCGCCGCCCTGGACGCGGCGTCATTTGCAGACATTGTGCGGGCGGCTCAAGGCTGAGCCGGCCTGTGCGCAGGAGTATGCTATGGGAATTTTGATCGGACTGTTACTGGTGCTGGAGGGCCTGTGCTGCCTTCTGCTGATTGTCATCATCCTGATGCAGAAATCCAAGGGCGGCGGCATGGGCGCCGCATTCGGCGGGGAGATGGGCAGTGCGCTGTTCGGCTCGCGGGCCGGCAACGTGCTGACCAAGGCCACCATCACGCTGGGCATCGTGTTCCTGGCCAATACGCTGCTGCTGGCCATCCTCATATCCGGCCGGCAGGACCGGTCCCTCATGGAGCAGTACGGGGATGAGCCCGCCGGGCAGACTGCGCCGGTGGCTCCCACCCCGGATATCCCCGACCCGGCCCAGGCCCCGCAGACCCCGGAGGGCGGAATGGCGCCCCAGGACGGGTTCCCGCAGCCGGAAGAATCTCCGGCGCCGGTCACAACCCAGCAGGCCGGTGACCGGCCGGACAATCCATAAGCCTCTGCCCCTGCGCATGATGATTCCCTGCACCCGCCGGTTTCTTCGGACCGGCGGGTGCTTTTTCCTGGCGGGACTGATCCTGGGCGGGAGCGCGGGCTGCGGGCCGCGCGGCCTGGACCGGCCGGCGGAGGAGGGCGCCTTTATCCGGGGCACCACCTCCCGCATCCGCTCGTTTGATCCGGCCGGGGTGGCGGATATCGCCTCGGTGAAGGCCCTCAGTCGCATCTACGAGGGCCTGCTCCAATACCACTACCTGGACCGGCCCTACCGGGTGGTACCGCTGCTGGCCGATCGCATGCCGGAGGTCTCGGAGGACGGCCTCACCTACACATTTTCCATCCGCTCCGATGTCTACTTCCAGAACGATCCGTGCTTTACCGAGACCGGGGGAACGGGGCGGGCGGTTCGCGCCGGGGACTTCGTATATGCCATCAAGCGGGTGGCCGATGTGAAGAACGCCTCCGGCGGCTACTGGGTCTTTGACGACCGGATTCGCGGGTTGGATGCGTTTCGCGAGGCCTCGCGGGCCGACGGTCCCACCGACTACGACCGGCCGGTAGAGGGGCTGCAGGCCCCGGATGACCGGACGTTGCGGATCCGCCTGAAGGAGCCGTATCCGCAATTGCTGTACGTGCTGACCATGCAGTACGCGGCCGCCGTTCCCCGCGAGGCGGTCGAGTACTACGGGGATGCCTTTGGACAGAATCCGGTGGGCACCGGCCCCTTCCTCCTGGAGGACTGGAAGCGAAACTACCGTGTCGAATACCGGCGAAATCCGCGCTGGGAAGAGACCGGGCGAATCGACCGCTACCCGCGGCAGGGGACCCCCGCGGACCGGGCGGCCGGGCGGCTCGCCGATGCGGGCCGGCCCCTGCCGCTGGCAGACGGGGTGATCGACTACGTGGTGGGGGATGAGCAGACCCGGTGGCTGATGTTCCTGCGCGGGCAGTTCGATCGCTTCGGGCAGGTGGCGCGGGCGAACTGGGATGCGGTCATCGCGCCGGACCGCGGCCTGGATCAGCGTTTCCGGGATATGGGGATCTCCCTGGTGTCCCGGCCGACGCTGGACACGTTCTATCTCGGCTTCAACATGGACGACCCCGTGGTGGGGGACAACCGCGCCCTGCGCCAGGCCCTCACCTGCGCCTTCAACCGGGAGCAGTGGGTGCAGCTGCACAATGACCGCATCCAGGCGGCGAACGGTCCGGTCCCCCCCGCCCTGGCCGGGCACCTCGAGGACGCCTCGCCCTTTGCCTACGACCCCGACCGCGCCCGGGCGCTGCTCGCGGAGGCCGGCTACCCGGACGGGATCGATCCCGAAACCGGCCGCCCACTGGAAATCACCCTCACTATCGGTTCTGCGGACAACGCGGAAATCCGCCAGTCTTCCGAACTCTTTGCCTCCTTCATGCGGGAGATCGGGGTCGACTTCCAGTTGGAATACATGCACTGGCCGGCCTTTTTGCAAAAGGTCGACCGGCGGGATGTGCAGATCTACCGGTTGGGCTGGATTGCGGACTACCCGGATGCCCAGAACTTCCTTCAGCTCTTTTACGGGCCGAACAGCTCGCCCGGCTCCAATCATTCCAACTACGACAATCCCGCCTACGACCGCCTCTACGAGCAGTTGCGAACGCTCCCGGCTTCCGAAGAGAAGACCCGCCTGGTCAAAGAGATGGGCCGGATGCTGGTCGAAGACTGCCCCTGGATCTTCCTGCATCACCGGATGTCCTACAGCCTTCATCACGGGTGGCTGCGGAACGTGAAGCACCATGACTTTCCGTACGGGGTGGAGAAGTACCGGCGTGTGGATACCGAACAGCGGCGGGCGGGCCGGGCCGGGGAGGGGCGGCTGTGATCGGGTACATCCTCCGGCGTCTGCGGCTCATGGCGGTTACCCTTTTCGGGGTGATGACGCTCACCTTTCTGCTGTTCAACGTGGTGGGCGGGGACCAGGCCTCCGTCGTGCTGGGGGAAAAGGTCTCGGCCCGGCAGCTCGCCGACTACGACGCCGAGCGCGGGCTGGACAAGCCCCTCTTTTTCGGCCGCTGGGTGTCGACGCGGGCTCTCCGGGATGCGGACCTGGAACGCGGACCCGGACCGTGGAACCTGGAGGGCTGGACCTGGGAGGATCCGGGCCGGGACCCGCCCCGCCTGATTGCACACACGGCCGTCACCAACAACATCCCCCTGGCGTTCGGACTTGAGTCCGGCAGCCTGTACCGGATCTCGATCACCTATCGGGCCCCGGCCGCGGCCGCCCTGCGGCTCGGGGAGGACGCGACGCCCCTGCCGCCGGCGGATGACTGGACCCGCCGGACCCTCCGCTTTCCGGGAGCGGACCTGGAGGCGGGCGATGTCCGGCTGGTGGCTCCGGCCGGCATGGAGATTCGCTCCGCGTCCCTGCGCCGGCGGGTGCAAAACCCGTTCGATTCGCAGTTCGCGCACTATATTGGCCAGATCCTCACCCTCGACCTGGGGCGGTCGCACTTCACGGGGCAGAAGGTGACGGCCATGCTGAAAGAGGGCGTGGGCCCCTCGCTCATGCTGTCGGTGCCCATCCTCCTCGCGGGGCTGGTGATCTCCGTCCTGTTCAGCCTGGTGTGCGCCTATTACCGCGACACGTGGATCGACCGGGCCTTTGTGGTGCTGGCCGTCACCCTGATGAGCGTGAATTACCTGGTGTGGATTGTGGCGGGCCAGTACGTACTCGGCTACTGGCTCGGCTGGTTCCCGGTGTGGGGATTCGAATCGTGGACCTATCTGCTGCTGCCGGTGCTCATCGGGGTGGTGAGCAGTCTCGGGCAGGATCTGCGTCTCTACCGCACCATCATGCTCGACGAGCTGTACCGGGAATACATCCGCACGGCCTCGGCCAAGGGGTGCCCCCCCGCGCGCATCCTGTTTCGCCACGTGTTGCGCAATGCCCTGATCCCGGTTGTGACCAACATCTCCCTGGTGCTGCCCTACCTGTACACCGGCAGCCTGCTGCTCGAGACCTACTTCGGGATTCCCGGGCTGGGCTACCTCAGCATCAACGGCATCTTCACGTCGGATTTCGACGTGGTGCGCGCGGTGGTGCTGATCGGGTCCGTTCTCTACATGCTCTCCAACCTGCTCGCCGACATCCTCTACGGCTGGCTCGACCCGCGGGTGACGGTGTCATGACGGCCTCCCCCCTGGAGAGAGGCGAGGGGGGCAGCCGCCATTCGATCTGGCGGGATGCGGCCGTCCGCCTGTGGGCCGGTCCGCTGGCCCGGGCCTGCCTGGTGGTGATCGCGATCTACGCCTGCCTCTCGCTGGCGGGGGAGGGGATCTATCACTGGCACCAGGCCCGGGGAACGGTGCCTGCGTACCAGAAGACCGACCTTGACCGCCAGTACCTGCCGCCGGGATTCGTCCGGGCCTGGGGGGCGGAGAGCGCGGGCGAGGCCTGGCGGACACTCCGGCAGCATCCGCTGGGAACGGATGGGCTGGGGCGGGACGTCGCCCGGCGGTTGATCCAGGGGGCGCGGATCGCATTCCAGGTGGGCGTGGTCACGTCGCTCATCGCCATACCCATCGGGTTGGTCCTGGGATTGATCGGGGGCTACTTCGGGGGGCGCCTGGATGCGGGGATCGTCTGGTTGTACAGCACCTTTGCCTCCATCCCCGGGCTCCTGCTGATTCTCGCCATCGCCATGGTGGTGGGGAAGGGGCTGCTCGGGGTGTATCTCGGGATCGGGCTGACTACCTGGGTTGGGCTGTGCCGCCTGGTGCGGGGCGAGGTCATCAAGCACCGGGGCCAGACGTATGTCACCGCGGCCCGCGTACTCGGGCTGGGACACGCGCGGATTCTCTTCCGGCACATCCTCCCGAACGTGGTCCACATCGTGATCATCAACTTTACCTACCGGTTCCCCGCGGCCATCAACACCGAGGTGATTCTGAGCTTCCTCGGCCTGGGGGCGCAGGGCGAACCCTCCTGGGGCCGGATGATCAACAGTGCCCGGCTGCGCCTCTGGCACGGGGTCTGGTGGGAGCTGGCCTTCGTGACCCTGGCCATCGTACTCATCGTCCTCGCCTTCAACCTGCTGGGGGACAAGCTGCGCGATGCGCTCGATCCGCGCCTGCGGGAGGGGTAGCAAGGAGGGGCAGGGGCCGGGGAGACCCCGGCCGGCTTGTCCGGCAGCCTTTGTAGGACAGGCTTCCCCGGTTTTCCGGGGAGCCT
>CAZCOO010000070.1:9418-12780 GCA_964500395.1 uncultured Verrucomicrobiota bacterium | reverse complement strand
AACTATGGCGCATAAGATTGAAGTGGCGATGAAGACCGGCCTGCCCGATCCCGCGGACGTGCACATCACCCTCCTGAACCTGCACGAGGCGCAGCTTCCGCCCCGCGCGGAAGGCTTCGCATCCATCTGCGGGGATGCCTGCTCCCCGGAGGTCGACCTCCAGGCCTATGACGTGATTTTCTCCAACTCCCTCATCGAGCACCTCGGCTCCAGACGGGCCATGAAAGAACTGGCCGACCGCATTACCGCCGCGGGCAAGCCCTACTTTATCCAGACCCCGAGCAAGTGGTTTCCCCTGGAGCCGCACAGCCACATCCCCTTTTTCCAGTTCTGCCCCCGCCGGCTCCGGGCCTTCCTGATCTGGAAATGGGACATCACCTACTTCCCCTCGGCCCCCACCTACCGGGAGTGCCTCGCCGTCTCCGACTCCACCATCATGCTGTCGAAGCGGGAATTTCAGGCCCTCTTCCCCGCCGCCCACATCGAGGTCGAACGGCTCGCCGGCCTCCCCAAGTCCTACATGGCCATCCACGGCTTCGGGGAATAGTCGCCCCGTCTCAGACAAAAGGGAACCCCCATCTATTCCAAAGGACTTCCAGGAGGCAATACCTCCACAGAAAAGAACCGGCGCTCATCCAATGACGTCAGCGGCACTTTAAACGTGCTTGCATTGTTGGTAGTCAAGTTGTCCGTTTCCCCGCCGGGAAAATCAGAGGCCTTCAGGATATAGCGCCGACGTGAGTCACCCGGCCACGAAAGCTCCAAAGAGGCATTCGAGACGACCGTGGCGGAAATAGAAAACGTTGAGTCCTCCACAAAGGGATCGGTCAAAGCAACCCACTCCTCGCCATTGACCTGCCCATCCCCGTCATCATCAGCGCCTGGATCCATACTCGTGGAGTCGCCACCGTGCTCGATCTCCCACCAATCTTCTATAGAGTCCCCATCCTGATCCAGCATGACATTGGTCACCACGTTTCCCGGGTTGTCCTCCTGCCCGCCGCGAAACGCAACAGCCCCATAGTTGCGAAACACGCAATTCCGGATTTGTACATCGTACGTTCGGCTTCCATTGAGGCGGACCGCGGTTCCCGCACCGTCCACCAGGCAAGACTCCAACACCGTACCCCAGTTGGTCGCATACGCATACGGAGTGTTGTTTCCGGAAGTGTCACCGGGACCGTCCGAAAAGACATGAACCCCATTATTGACCACATCCCTCGCCGTACAGCGGCGAAAGATCACATTGCTTACATTCCCGAAGGAACCCGAGGCTGCTTTGGTCAGAAAGGCATTGTTGGCACACCCTTCTTCCACCGTGCAGTCTTCAACGAGCCAGTCGCGCCCCCCTTTCACCACAATGCCATGAGCCCGAACGTTGACGATGTGGCAGTTTCGGATAGTACCACTCGCTCCATACACCTCGATGCCGTGATTGAGCGTTCTGGTTTCGCAGAATACGGTCACGCCGCTGATCGTGTTTTCCGCCTCATTCGTCCACAACAATCCGAACTGCCCTGCCACCCCAAAGGAAGTAATACCGTTCGCAACCGTTCCCGTGTACACAGGCTGCATCCCGATCCGGGATACACCGGCCCCGCGAGCCAGTCGAATCATGGTGCCCTTGAGGATGGTCCCGCCGGTGAGCGAGTGCGTGGCCGCATCGTAAACAGGCCGGCCGCCTCCCTGCAGGGAAACGCCCTCTTCGAGTTTAACCCCTGTCCTGGCGACAAAGGGATAGCTTCCCGTCCCGATATAGAATGTGTCGCCCACCTGCTGATGGGCCTGGGCATTGGTTATTGCACGCCAGTCCGTTCCAAAGAATTCCTCGGTCCCGTTGGTGTGGAGCAGCCAGACGCCGTTTGAGTCGAAGGAGTGCGCCTGAATCGACCCCAGCAACAAAAAGACAATGAAACAGAAGAGTGCCCGAATACCCATGACGTTTACCTGACGTTCACGCAGCCTAAGGTGTGCCTCAAGAAACAGACATCGTCAACCCCATTGAAGGGGCTCTCCATGGGGACAACGGGTATCGCAGCGGGGTTTCCGTCCAGCGCCTCACTCCCTCCCGATGACGGATGCTTGCAGGAAGCAGGGGCGGGATCACACGTTTGTTGGCCGTGGAGCCGGGTCCGTTCGATTTCGGCAACACCCCGATCAATTTCGACCGGGAGGATGAACGCGGCGGTCGGTTCCGGCCGGCCGCCAGTGCCGCGGTCAGGCCGCTCGGGACTGCATCAAGCGCCGCACGATCCGGAGGGCAAAGACCCCGACGCCGATCAGGATCACAGATCCGGGCTCGGGGATCGCCGTGGTGCCGTTGACGCGGAATTCATCGTACCGGCTGGTGTCACTGGCCGTCGGCGACGCCAGGACCGCCACGCCGACGGCGTCGAGGTTTCCGGAGAGGTCGCTGCCGGGATTGGTGGTGTTGCTGTAGTCGAGCTGCGAACCGGGGGTGAAGTTCAGCAGGTACCAGTCGCTCGCGGCCGTGGAGAACGTGTAGCTGACGTCTTCCCAGATCCCGCTGCCGCTGAAAGTGTTGGTGGAGCGGTACCAGGTCCCCGCCACCTGGATGGCGATGTGCTCGCCGACGGCACTGGAGTCGTACCGGTGACTGTACTCAATCGAATCGACATTGGAGACGTCGAGGTTCTCAGCCCCGACATTGTCGGTGTACAGCAGGTTGTCCTGGTCGCCGAAGTCGTTCCCCACAAAGATATAGCTGCCCGTGGTGTCCGAGCCCTGGGAACTCCAGACCCCGGTGTTGTCGCCATTGGCAGAGAGGGAGGAGGAATTGGTGGCGCCCGGTCCGTTGTAGGCAAACCATCCGTTGGCCGCCGCCGAAGCACTCGTGTTGGTAAAGGTGGAAGAGAAAATCACATCCCCGGATGCCTGGACGGCCAGGGCCAGAACCATTGTCAAAACAAGACTGCGCATAGAAAACTCCGGTGTTCCGGTTACAACGTTTGCATTTGTGGACATACAACCCGTTGAATTGTTTCATGTAAAGTGAAAAATCGGATTTTTTGCTCGGCGCCGCCGGGGGGGATGGCGGGGCCCTGATCAACGGGATTCTCCGGCTCGAGGGTGGATCCGGGAGCTGTCGCAGCCCGGCAGAGGGCCGCGCGCCGCACAGGCAGCGGAACGCGGCCGCACCCCATCACAGCCTTGCCCTGGAGCCCTTGCCTCCGTACAATTCCCGGCTTTATGTCAGGCAAAACCCTCCAATCAATCCTTATTCTCTCCCTTGTGCTGCTCTCGGCCGCGCCCCCTGCGCGCTCGGCAGATGCCCCGACCCGCGGCGGGCGACACCTCCGGATCGCCTGGTCGGATCAGCCCCCCTACCAGTATCAACACCG
>CAZCOO010000070.1:0-9318 GCA_964500395.1 uncultured Verrucomicrobiota bacterium | reverse complement strand
GCCCTGGGCGAGGCGCTCGCCGAGACCGGTACGGTCATTGCCATGGTCCGCGGCTACGACTGGGGGCCGGAGGTCTCGGCCCTCCTGGACCCGCTCCGGGCACGCGGCCTCCTTCACATCACCGACACCCTGCCCGACGCCATTGCCGCCGCCCTCGAGGGCCCGGCCGCCGGCTTTCTGGGCGATCAACTCGGCAGCATGGCGCTCCTCTCTCAGTGGGGGGAACGCGGATTCGAGATGCACCCCGCCATCCTCCAGGAACGCCCCATCCATCTGCTGCTCTCCCGGAAAAGGGTCGCCCCCTGGCAGCGGGACCGGCTCCACACCGCCCTGCAGGACCTCGAAGCCGAAGGGCAGACCGACCACATCCTGAGCCGATTCGTCGACCCCCTCTCGATCGACCGCGTCCTGGGAAACCAGCTCGTCAACGGGCTCTTTATTGTGGGGATCATCGCCTTTTCCATTTCCGGGGTGGTCATCGCCCGCCAGGGGGACTATTCCATCTTCGGCGCCTTCGTGCTGGCGTCTCTGCCCGCCCTCGGCGGCGGAGTGATCCGCGACCTCCTCCTGCTCCGCGAAATCTATTTCTTCGAGGCCCCCGGCATGATCTACGCCTGCATGTTCACCATCCTCGCCGGCTACCTCATCAACCGGTTTCTCGACCGCGTGCGCGGCCGCGCCCTGTGGTTCTTTGACCTGGTCGTGTTTCTCGTCCGTCTGCGCCGGCGCATCAGCCCCCGGCTGGCCCTGGAATTCTTCGACGCCATCGGGCTCGCGCTGTTCACCGTGGTCACGGTCTCCATCGTGGCCGAGGAAGGGCTCACGCCCCTGTGGTTTTGGGGGCCGATCATCGGGGCCATCACCGCCACCGGCGGCGCCGTGGTGCGCGACATGATCCGCCAG
Source organism: uncultured Verrucomicrobiota bacterium (assembly GCA_964500395.1). GTDB lineage: Bacteria > Verrucomicrobiota > Kiritimatiellia > CAZCOO01 > CAZCOO01 > CAZCOO01. Next base: position 8,415 of record CAZCOO010000070.1, on the reverse strand, counting down.
GAAGCCCACAACCCGATGCTGCACACCTCCTTTTACGGCGAAACCGCCATCATCTGGGGCCTCGCGCTCGCCCTCTTCCTGCAGTTTGCCGGTCCGTACGCCTCGGCGGCCCAGATCTTCTCTGCGGTGCTCGTCTGCACCCTGGGCATCTTCCTCACCCGCGTCATCTGCGTCGTCTTCGGCTTCCGCAGCCCCAAGTACTGACCCGCGTCCCGGGGCGCATCCGCATTCGGCTCTTCCGGGCGGGCATGACCCGAACAGGGGCGGCTCCTACAGCCGATCCAAAACCATCGAGGCCAGGCTGAGCACGAGGAAGAAGCCGCACATATCTGTCACGGTCGTCAGGATCGGGCCGGAGGCCAGCGCGGGATCGACCTTGAACCGCCGGAGCAGCAGGGGAATGCAGCCCCCGAGCAGCACCGAGATCAGCGTATTCATGGCCAGCGCCCCCGCCACCACCAGCCCCAGCACCAGGGAGCCCTTCCACAACACGGCCACCGTCCCCAGCAGGAGCCCGAGCAGGATCCCGTTGAGCAGGCCGACCGCCGCCTCCTTGACGAAGACGCGGAAAAACTCCCCCGGTTTGATCATGCCCAGGGACAGTTCGCGGATACTCACCGCCACCGCCTGGTTCCCGGAGCACCCGCTCATGTCCGAGATGATGGGCAGGAACACCGCCAGGGCAATCGCCGCCTGCAGCGTATCCTGGTAGAGGGCGATGATGCTGGCCGCGATCATGTTCAACACGATGTTCGGCCCCAGCCACGAAAGCCGGCGGAAGGCCCGCAGAAAGAGCGGCATCGAGCGGAATTCCTCCCCGCCGATGATCCCGCTGATCTTCAGAAAGATGTTCTTTTCCCGGGTCTCCGCCGCTTCAAACACCTCCGTGCGGTGCACCACCCCGACCAGCAGGCCCGCTTCATCCAGAACCGGCACCCCGACAAAGGCGTGGTCGTCAAACAGCGCGATGAGGTCTTCCAGGCTCGTATCCACCCGAACGCTGACCGGATACCGGATCATCAGTTCGCGGACCGGCCGGTTGCGCCCGCTCAGAACGAGATCGCGGAGCCGCAGGACGCCCTGCAGACGGCCGCGCGGCCCGATTATGTAGGCGTACTGGACGTCGAAATCGGCGTACTGTTCGCTGTTCGCCTGGAGGTCCGCCAGGACGTCCGCCACCGTCATGCTTTCCCGGAAGGCCAGGTACTCCGTCTGCATCAATCCGCCGGCGGAGTCGGCCGGGTAATGCATGAGTTGCCGGGCCTGCCGGGCCACCTCTGCGGGGAGTTCGGTGATAATGGACTCGGCGTGCTCGTCGCGGACATCGCCGAGGATATCCACCAGCTCGTCGCTCGGGATATGCCCGATGATGGTGGCGGCGTCCGGCGGCGGGATCTCCTGCAGCAGATCGGCGGCCTGCTCCATGGGGAGGTCCCGGAGCACGTCGGCGGCTTCTTCGGAGGGCAGGATGGCCAACAGCCGGGTGCGCTCCTCCGCATCGAGCCGGGAAAGGGCCAACGCCGTATCGGCCGCGTTCAGGTCCTCCAGGCACGCTTCCACCTCCCGTACGCCGCCCTCCTGCAGCGAGGTCTCCAGGCGTTCCCACGGCTGAAGGATCGTTTCTTCCTGTTCCATCATGGCAGTTCCCCCATGTGTCGAGTCCGGCTTGCTTGAGTCTGATTTCGCACAGCGACACGCCCTGTGCACGGACCAGTATAGCACACGCGTCCGGAGCCGGCCGATCCACCGAAGCGGCGCCCGGGATCCCGGCATGCAGAGGACCCCATGCACACGCCCCTTCCCGGCCGCGGTGCGCCGGACCGTTGCATGCAGTAGATGGGAGGATGCCGAGCGCTCAGCGGGCGCGGTTCACCAGGGCGACGGCCTGTCCGGGGGGGATCTCGAAGGTGAACGTCTTCTTGAAACCGTTCCGGCGGTCCTTCACCACGCGGATCTCCATTTCATCAGGCGTCTCCGCCCCCCGGTTGGTCGCGCGGATGCTCGGGCCGGTGTAGGCGTAGGCCGTGTACTCGGACGCGGGCTCGTAAGGCAATTCCAGGGTGATGGCGCGCGTCTCCTCCGCGCTGCGGTTCAGCGCCACATAGCTGTACCGGCCCCCGTCGCGGAAGGCGTACACCCGGGTCATGGGCACATCGTCCACGGCGGACAACATCTGCTTGCGCCGGTTGCCTTTGTTGTCGAGCCCCACGGTCTGCATCCTGGGGAGATCGATGGTATCGAGGTCCACGGCCTCCACTTCCAGCAGATCGCCCTCGCACACATTCCGCAGACTCAGGGCCAGCGTGGTGTTGTGGGGCAGCATGTGCTTGTTGTGCGAGGCCCAGTTGTTGCCCGCCTCTGCCTTGTAGTAGTTCATGTTGCCGTTGTGGGCGATCACGAACATGAAATTGTCCAGCGTGGCCGTCCCCAGCGCCAACGACTTCCCGATGCGCTCGGTCTCTTCGCGGTAGGGGTGCGTCGGCGTGGGAAGGGCATAGCCCGGCCCCGCCTCGTACTTGATGAATTCGTACGTCCCGCGCCCGTGCTCTTCGGTCATCACGGCCTGCAACTTCTCGATCTTGTCCTGCTTCGGCTCAAAAATGCGGGCCGGGTACAGCAGATTGCTCTGGAAGAGCTCCTCGTCGTTCTGCCCCACGGGCGTGGCCCCGTCCCAGCCCCCGATGTAGCCGCTGGGCCCGGTGGCCACCACGGTAGCGTACTCGCAGGGGACGAGGTTGCGATAAGTCCAGCCGCTGTGCTCGTATTTGTCCGTATCCCGGTAAATGGAGTAGACAAAAGCGCTGGCCACGTATTCGAAATTGTCCGCGGCGTAGGGACTCTCCTCGATCTCGCGAAACAGCCGGTCGGCAACCATGCCGCACAGCTCCGGCTGGTTGGGAAACGCCTGGGGAATGAAGTTCCGGTTCCACATCTCGTTGGCGCACTCGATGTAGATCTTGTCGAAGGCCTCCGTCCAGGGCTGCGGATGGCCGTGCGAGGCGCGCAACGCCCCGCCCGGCGTGGTGACGGGACCGGCCAGGTATTCGACGAATTTCTCGATCTCCTCATCCGTCCACAGGATGTAGGTCATGATGTAGGGATTGGCCCCGGTCTCTTCGCAGAGTTCCAGGAGGAGGGGAAGAGGGATCGCCCCCTGGTGGTTGGACAGCGCCGGCCCGCTCTCTCGCCAGAACATCTTCCGCTGAAACTGGTTTTTCACCAGAAAGTTGTCCACCGTTTTGAGGGTGCGCCCGCCCTGGTCCCGGATAATCCCCGGTTCGTAGTCCCGGATCGCCTCCATCCACTCGGGGAGGATGGCGAACGGCTCCACATCCGTCCGCGCCACCACCAGGTTGTCGATCCACAGGGTCCCCGCTCCCTCGGACTTGATCCGCAGGTAGCTGATGTCCTCGGTGATCGGCTCGCTGTTCTCGAGCTTGAAGGAATACTTCGTCCACTCGCCGGGCACCTCCACCGTGCGGGTTCCCCGGTCGCCCATTTCCACGATCACCGGCTCCTCCAGGTCGCTTTTCATCCACACATCGAGCCGGTAGTCCCGGTCCAGCGACCAGTTCATTTCCCGGCCCTTCCACCGGAGCCACTGCTCTTCCATTCCAACCGGCTGGTCCTCATCGCCGGGCAGCGACACCTTCATGGAAGCGGTGCTGCCGTCCTCCGGGCAGAAGGTCGAGGAGTCGATTTCCCATTCCACTCCGCTGTTCTTCATGGGGCGGAAATAGGCGTTTCGCCCCCGGGTCTGCAATCCCGCCGGCAGGGCGAGGGGCACCTGGCCGCGCGTCATCCACACGTCGTACACATCCCCGCGCTGAATCGGCTCGCCGGTGCCTTCCAGGATGATGCGCTCGGGAAACGCCTTGTCCGGATGCTCTTTGGCCTCCTCGCGGGATGGGCTCTGGAAGGATTTCACCCGATCGCGGCGGATGTGGCGCAACTCCCCGTCGACCGCCCGGTAGATATCCACCTGCGCCCCGAGCCAGAACTCGTCGCCGAACACCTTCCAGTATCCGGCGCCGCTGGACTTCGCATGCCGATGCAGCTCGGGATCCAGCCCCTTGAACGCCCCCTGCTCGTTGATGATCGTCTGTTCATCGCCACCGGTGGCCTGGAACGTCCACCGGAAGATGATCGGCTCCATGGAGTACAGGCTGTTCCACGAATTCTCGTTCTGGGCGGTCCACGCGTAAAAGGGGGGCAGGGTGAAATTCAGCCCGAAGCGCGGCGGATTCGCCCGGCGCACCTCGTCCGTCACGCGGTAGACATCGGCGGCCCGGGCACTGTACGTGCAGAGAACGGTGAGGAGCAGAATCGCGGGGATGAATCGCATGCGCATAGGGCTGTCCTTTTTTCGGTAAACGATGTTGCAATAACGTTGCAACCTACGCCACGGGCCCGTCTTTTGTAAATCAAAGAGACAGGGCGAGGCCCGCCCGCAGCCCGGACCCCGGGCAGGAGCTTCGTCATCGCCGGGGGCCGGAAGGGCCGCGGCTCCGTTCTCACTCCGCCGCCCGGTTCACCAGCACAAAGGCCGACGCCGGCGGGAGCTCCAGGGTGTAGCCGTCGCGGAAGTCCGTGCGCCGCTCGCTCTCCGGGGCCACGTTCTCTTCGTAACGGTTGCCCAGGCGGGGATTGTCGACCGCCAGCTTGTGGATCACCACCGAGGACTCCGGCTTGTACGGCAGGTCCAACGTCACCGGCCGCGTTTCCGTGAAGCTGCGGTTGAACAGCACAAAGGAGTAGCGGTCGCCGCTGCGATAGGCAAAACAGTTGGCCAGGGGAATGTTCTTGCGCCCCGGCATCACCCGGCTGGTCTTCTTCCCCGAGGTCGAGGTCTTGAACACTTCCTGGCGGGGGATGTCGATGGTTTTCACATCGTCGTAGTCCACCCACAGCAGGTCGCCTTCGCAATACAGGTTGCGCATCTGGAGCACGAGCAGCGACGGGTACGGGATCATCTCGTTCATGCTCTTGTGCGACGACCAGTAATCCCCGGTTTTCATCTCGTAGTAGGCCTGCGGCCCGAAGTCGAGCATCTGGTTGTAGAGAAAGGTTTCCAGCGTCACGATGCCGATGGCCATGGATTTCCCCATCCGTTCGTCCTGCTCGGGGGAGGTCTTCCCCGGCCCGGGGAGCTGATACCCCGGTCCGCTCTCGTAGACTGCGCGCTCCAGCACCCGGTCCCGCGGGAGCTGGTTGTAGAAGTACTGGAACCGCCGGGCGAGCCCGGCATCGTCCAGCATGGGCGTGAGCATGTCGTAGCTCAATCCGTAGGCCGCGGCCTCGGCCACGCGCCGCTGAAGCGCCGGCGACCGGAGGGTCTGCTCCAGGAGCGCCTCTTTGCCCTGAACGGAATCGAGCGAGGCCTGCGTGAGGTTCGCCACCAGGGGGTAGAACGGCGAGGGATCCAGCCGCGCCGCATCCTTGACCTCGGATGCAATGGCGCCGCGCACCCGCCCGGGCAGCAGGGCCAGACCTTTGTCCGTCCCGCCTCCGGAGGTATCCAGCAGGGCCGAGGAGCTGAAGCGGGCGCGAATCTCCTCGCGCACCGTCGGCATGACGGCCTCGATGGCGGGTTCGAGGAACCGTTCATTCCCGGCCTCCATCGCCGCCAGGACCGCCTCGGCAAAGGCCGGATCGCGAAGCATGTTGTTTTTCACGATCGCGGTGAACCGGTCCGACATATTGTCGATCATCTGCTGCACGCGCCCGTTGAGATCCCGGGCCTGTTCCCGGACCCACCCCTGGCTGAGATACTGCGCCAGGGAGGCGGCCCGCTCCGGATTGGCTTTGATCGCCTCCACCGTCTGCGGGATGACAACACCCCGGAACCGGTTGATCATCCAGTAGTGGATATCGAAATCGCCCTCGAGGGACCGCTCGACCTCGTCGATGAGCTTGGGCTGATGACGCGGATTGTCGTATTTCCATGGGCCCCGGAACAGCTCGAGCATGCGCCGGCCGATCTCCGGATTCCGGTGCAGGGTCTTGGCCAGCTCGATGCGCGCATGGGTATTGTGCCCCACCGCCGCCGGGATGACCTGCATCGCCTGGTCGGGCGTGAGCCCGAACAGCTCCCCGAACATCCGCTGGAGCCCCGCGTCCTCCTGCGCCGCTTCGATCACCGCCTTCACGCCGAGCTGCTGCAGGTCGCGCTCCCAGAGGTTCAGGCTGCCCCCGATCGCCCGGCGCAGCCGGGGATCGCCCTGCATCAACTCGGCCAGGGTCGCGATCACGTCCGGGCCCGGCCCGGCCGCCTCCGGCACCTCCTGTTCGTCCCGGTCCGGGTTCAGGACCGAGAGAAATTCCCGGCGCAGCGCGGGCTGCCCGGAGAAGATCGCCCCCAGTTTCCCCGGCAGGTCCTTGTCCTGGTTCATGCTGTGAATCATCTGGTTCTCCACGACATGGGGGCAGTAGAGCATCTGCCGGGAAAACAACTCCACATCATCGCCCCCGATGGGCGTAAACCCGTCCCAGCCGCCGTAGTAGTGGGCAAAGTCGATGATGTCGGCTTCCTCTTGATAGCGGGCGATGTCGTGGCTCCAGCCTCCGGGTTTGGTGCTCAAGCCGAAGCCGTTGACCACCAGCTTGATCTTGTCCGCCTCGTAGTAGGGGCTGCTCTTGATCTGCCGGAAGAGGTAGTCGGAGATGCGGGCCACCAGATCCGGCCGGCCGCCGAAGTTTATCGGCATCATGGTGTTCCACATCTCGTTTCCGCACTCGATGACAATCTCGTCGAAGACCTCCGTCCACGGCTGTTCCTGCCCGTGGCGGGCGCGCAACTTGCCAAAGCCCGTGTCGGCGGGAGCGGCGAGATACTGCATAAAGGCCTTCACTTCGATGTCCGGGTTCAGCGGCCACGCGACGAGCCACGGATCCGCCCCGATCTCCTTTGCCAGGTTCAGCTCGCGAAAGAGGGACATCTGGCCGGGCGTACGGGCGCTGGTTTGAGAGCCGACGGTCGGCTTCTGCCAGCCGGTCTTCATCCAGTTCAGCATGCCCTTGTAAAACAACCCGCCCCACATGCGCAGATGCCCCGGCCGGAACTCGCGAAGGGCCTGTTTCCACACCGGCAGGACGGCAAAGGGCTCGGTCCCCTTCTGAAACAGCCCCATGTTGTCGATCCACAGCGTGCCGTTCTCCGGGGTGGCCACCATGAGGGAATCCTGATCGTAGCCCCAACTCAACAACCCGGTGTCTACGGCCTTCTCAAACAGGGCGGCCACCTCCGGGTACGGCGCCAGCGCTTCGGCGAGTTCCTCGCGCATGGCCTCCATGTCGTCCCGGTACACATGCTCCCGGACGCGCTTTTCCAAACCGCTCAGGCCGCTCTCCACCCGCTTCGCCTGGCGCTTCATTTTATCCTCATGCACCACGCGGTCGCCGAGGTCTTCCACCGCCGCGCGGAAGGGCTCGAGCCGCTCCACCACCTTGGGCGCTTTCTCAATCATCCAGCCGACATCCGTGCGCTCGACGGCGGGTATGAGGGCCTCTGCGCGCCGATCGAGTTCGCGAAGAAGTTCCTGGTAATACGTCACCTCGCCGGAGCGGGCGGCGATCTCGGTAATCAGGGACCCCGCTCCCACCACCACCTCCTGGTAATTCGTCTCCAGGCGGCTCGCCCACCGTTCGAGCAGCGCCATCGTCTCCGCATCCGGGGTCCCGATCTCGCGCGCCTTCGCCAGGGCCCGCTGCCCCCACTCCACCCGCGTGGTGGTGGGCACGTCGAATTCAAATTTCTGCCACTCGCCCGTCGCCCGGACCTCCGTTTCAAAGAACGGGCCGATCCGGATCTGCACCCGCCCCGTGTCCATCCCCTTTTGCTTGAGCCACACCTGGAAGCGGTAGGCCTCGCCCTCCTGGAATTTGATGCGCGTGGGGTCCCCCATCACATGGGCCTGCGAAAGCCCCACCGGCCGCCCCTCCCGGGCCTCGGTGATCTCCAGCCGCAGGCTCGCGGTGCTGCCGCCCTCCGGCGCCGCCGTCGATTCGTCGAAGGCGCTCTTCATGTCGCGGTCGTTGTGTTTTACCATCGAGCCCGCGACCACCTTGCTCACGTGACCCTTGTGGAAGCGCTCCGCCATCTTTTCGATCGGGAAGTGATCCATCTTCTTGCGCAGGAGGTAGAGATCGCCCGCCTTCACCACCGGCCCCGCCTCGCGGAAGGTGATCATGTTCCGCGATTTCTCCCGGGGGCCTGCTTCATACCGCTCAATCGCCGACGTGCGCACGTGTTGCAGCTCTCCGTTGACGATCCGGTACACCGTGCACTCGCCCCCGTCGAAAAACCCGTCCAGAATCGAGTTCCAGTAGGACAGGCCCCCGCCTTCCTCATGGACCAGGGTCGTCGCCGTGCCCCTGTCACAAATCCCGTAATAGGTGGTGTAGAGCGGCTCGAAC
>CAZCOO010000069.1:0-12802 GCA_964500395.1 uncultured Verrucomicrobiota bacterium | reverse complement strand
GGCTGGTGGATGCGACGTATCATGTGACGCACCGGTGTCACAACCGGGCGTTTCTTTTCCGGTTTCAGGCGGTGGAAAGCAAGTATGCTACACTGCGCGAGCTTACACGCTTTTCCCTTTTTCAAGACGGTACCCGTCCGCAGGAAGAGCGGTTCGGGTATCAGCCGCCCTTTACAACTTTGATTAGTTTGCTTTTGCCAAAACCTTGAACCACAGGCTTATGAAAGCCGACCTCTTGTCGCCAAAACTCGTCGTTATTGAAAACATCCAGTACCAGTGGCAGGTGACCATCTTGAGAATACAGGGCACATCCATTTTGAAGTAGTGGGTACAGATACTTCAGGCAGGTCCGTGTGGATGATGCCAGGTCGACATCGAGATAGGCTGCTGCAACAGGTTCGTTGAAAGTAGGCAATGTATCATCAAACCAACCTTCAATGAATTTGCAGCATTGAAGCTTTCCATACTTGGATATGTTCGATTTCACTTCCTCCAGGCTCCCGCAATAATCGCCCTTTTTGAAGCCCGCCCCACGGCCAAATATATTTTTATCATGCAGTTCATCGTTTTCAGGAATACCTCGAAAAGAATCGAACACCACAAGGGTCCTGCCGGTAATATCCGCGGCTAAACTGAACTTCGCTGTACTGGCCCCTTTGAAACAGCCCGCTTCAACAATTACGCCCTCTTTATCGGAAGGCAGGGTCAGTATTGTCCGAATGAAGGGGAGAACTTCACTTTGCCTGTGAGCGCTATCAATGCGGAAGGTGACTGTATACAGCCGATGGATAATGGATATTTTGTCTTTCAGCGAGACAAGCGGAATATCCTCAGCTAGAAAGGAAAGGACCGAAGGCAGATCCCTCCAGTACCGACGAATACGCAGGAAATCCTGCACGGGCCGTGGCAGAGCTTTCTTCAGAGAGGATTTGAACGAAGTCCGCATAAATTGGTTTCCTTGTCGACAATAGGAGGTGCTCCCCATCCTTTGGACAGGATTCAGGGCAGGATAAGCGAATAGTCTGTGATTGTTCCACCTCTTTCTCTTCTCCTTTTCCTCGACCCCTAAGGATCGGAAGGGGTATCTGGGACGTTCGCTGAAAACTTGTTGGAAAACAATAATATATGAATAATATTTATTGATATAGGCAAGTATACTTGCTTAATTAGCGCTTCAGGAGGTTTTAATGCCAAGACGGAAGCGCGAGTGGCTGGTGGATGCGACGTATCATGTGACGCACCGGTGTCACAACCGGGCGTTTCTCTTCCGGTTTCAGGTGGATCGCAATGAGTACGTGCGGCGCCTGTTCGAGATGAAGCGCCGGTACCCGGTGAAGGTGCTCGATTACATGGTGACGGGGAATCATGTGCACCTGCTGGTCTCGGCGAAGAAGCCGGAGGCGGTGAGTGAGGGCCTCCGCTTTCTGCAGGGGACGATGGCCCAGTTTTACAATCATCGAAAGAACCGGGAGGGGGCCTTCTGGCGGGGGCGGTTTCACACGACGCTGATCCAGAACGGGGTGCATCTCGCCCGGTGTCTGCTCTATGTGGAGTGCAACATGGTGCGGGCGGGGGTGGTGTCGCATCCGTCGGAATGGCGGTGGTCGGGCTACGATGAATTGACGGGTGAGCGGAGGCGGTATCGGATCCTGGATATGCCGACCCTGCTGCGGAAGCTCCGGGCGGACAGCGAGGCGAATTTCCGGGACTGGCTGGCCGGCAGCCTGGAGGCGCGGCTGGCGGCGGGAGCGATGGCGCGGGAGCCGATGTGGAGCGAGGCGACCGCCATCGGCGGGCACGCCTGGATCGGCAGGGTCGGGGAGGGGTTGCCGGAGCCGCTGAAGCGCACGCGGACGGTGCCGGGTCCGGCGCCGGGAGAGCCGGCCAATCTCCCCGTGTCGGTGGCCCTCAGGACGAGCAAGTTCGGCCGGCGTCTGGTGTTGTGAGCCGACGGAGGCGGGGAGCATACCGAATGGGGTGTCCGGCGGGATCGGGCGGCGCCGCTTGCACGGCGGCGGTTTGGTCTTATGGTGCGGGGTGAGAATCACCGTTCTGAAGAGCCTTGTCGTCCTCGCCCTCCTCCCGTAGGCGGGCCGCGGATCGGACGTCCTGGCGCGAGCGGGGATGCAACCATCGAATCCGGATAAGGGGACCTTGATGACGCTGACGCCCGACGAACGAAACGCTCTGCCGGCGAATGGCGGAGATCAGTACAACCGCCTGATTTTTGAGAGCAGTCCGTACCTCCTGCAGCACGCGGCCAATCCGGTCGACTGGTATCCGTGGGGCGAGGCCGCGTTTGCCCGGGCGCGGGACGAGGACAAGCCGGTCTTTCTCTCGGTGGGGTATTCCTCCTGCCACTGGTGCCATGTGATGGAGCATGAGTCGTTCGAGGATGCCGGGATCGCGGCGTACCTGAACGAGCATTGCGTGCCGGTCAAGGTGGATCGCGAGGAGCGCCCGGACATCGATGAGGTGTACATGACGGCCACTCAGTTGATGTCGGGGCGCGGGGGCTGGCCCAACTCGGTGTGGCTGATGCCCGACCGGCGTCCGTGGTATTGCGGGACGTATTTCCCGCCGGCGGATCGCGGCGGGATGCCCGGCTTTTTGAATGTCCTGCGGCAACTCCAGTCCTGGTGGACGGAGCGCCGGGAGGATGTCGAGGCCCAGGCCGACCAATTGACCGAAGCCATCCGCCGGACGATGGCGGCCACGGCGCAAACGGGAGACGGCCGGACGCCGGATGTGAAGGAATTGACGGACCTCGCCCGCGGGCAGTGGCTCAGCCAATACGACGGGGAGCACGGCGGGTTCGGGTCCGCGCCGAAGTTCCCCCCGCACGCGGCTCTTCGCTTTCTGCTGACGCTTCCGCCGGCGGAGCGCGGGGAGCGGGTGGAGCGGATGCTGCACCACACCCTGGAGGCGATGGCGCTGGGGGGCATCCACGACGTGGTGGGGGGCGGCTTCCACCGGTATGCCACGGACGCGGAGTGGGTGCTGCCCCATTTCGAGAAGATGCTCTACGACAATGCGCAACTCGGCTGGGTGTATGCCGAGGCGGCGGCCCAGACCGGTCGTCCGTTGTACGCGGATACGGCGCGCGGGCTGTTTGACTGGGTGCTGCGGGACATGACCGATGAACTCGGCGGGTTTACCAGCGCCCTCGACGCGGACAGCGGCGGCGAGGAGGGGCGGTTTTATGTCTGGACCCTGGCGGAGATCGACGCGGCGCTCCCGGCAGAGGATGCGGAGCCGGCGCGGGCGCTGTTTCACCTGACGGCGGAGGGCAATTACCGGGACGAGGCGACCGGCCGCCGAACCGGGGCCAACATCCTGCGCCTGGAGACGACCCTGGGGGCGCACGCGGAGGCCCTGGGCATGCCGGAGGCGGAGCTGCGCGACCGGGTTGCCGCCATCCGGGAGCGGCTATTGGCGGTGCGGGAGAGCCGGGTGTGGCCCGGCCTCGACGACAAGGTGCTCACGGGGTGGAACGGCCTGATGATCGGGGCCCTGGCCCGCGGGGCCGTGGCGCTGGACGAACCGCGCTATCGCGAGGCCGCGGAACGCGCGGCCGGGTTTCTGTGGGACCGCCAGCGCGTGGACGGGCTGCTGCGCCGTTCGTGGCGCGAGGGCCGGGGCCACATCCCCGCCTATCTCGAGGATGCGGCGTATCTGGCCGACGGGTTGATCGAGCTGTATCGGGCGACGGGCGAGTCGCTGTGGCTGGAGCGGGCGACGACCCTCGCGGAGGAGATGCTGGAGCGGTTTGCCGATCCGGAAGGCGGCGGACTCTACACCACCGGGCCGGAACACGAGGACTTGCCGGCGCGGAGCAAGGACCCGCTGGACCAGAGTGTTCCCTCGGCCAACGGGGTGGCGGCGCGGGTGCTGTCGGCCCTGGGGGCGGAGACGGGGGAGACCCGCTGGACGGAGGCCGGCCGGGAGATCATCACGACCTTTGCCCCGATCATGGAAAAGGCGCCCACGGCGACGGCGACCCTGCTGGGGGCGGCGCGGTCGGCGGTCCGCCCGGGTCCGGCGGCCGGCGCGGCCGATGGCCGGGCCCTCCGATGGCAGAGCGGTCCGGTGGAGGCCCGCCTCGACGGCGTGCCGGAACGGGTGCAGCCGGGGGAGGAATTTTCCATCGCGCTGGTCCTGGAGATCGAGGACCGCCGGCATCTCACGGCGGCGGATGCGAAGAGCGACTCCCTGGCCGCCTTCCGGATTGAGCCGGTCGCCTCCGGGGACGGGTTCGAGCACCTGGGCACGGAGTACGCGGCCTCGACCCGCCTGACGTTTCCCGGCATGGGGGACGCCATCCCGGCCTACGTGGGCAAGACGGTGCACATTATGAAATGGAAAGCGCCGATGACGGCCCGCCGGGATCCGGCCCTGACCTTCCGCATGACGCTGCAACCCTGTAACGACCGGGTGTGCGAACGGCCCCGCACGCACACGTGGTCTGTAACCCTCCCGCTAGACAACAAAAAGGACTCCCCATGAACCTGCAGGAAATCGATCGACGCATTGCGCTGTTTATGAACCGGTATGGAGTGACGGCTCTGCGGTATTCGCTGGCCATAATCTTCTTCTGGTTCGGGATTCTCAAACCGTTCGGGCTGTCGTCCGCGGCCGGGCTGGTGATCCAGACGGTGGACTGGATGCCGGTGCTCTCGCCGGAGGGCTGGCTGGCGGTGATCGGCTGGTGGGAGGTGGCCATCGGGATCTGTTTCCTGTTTCCCGCCACCCTGCGGATCGCCATCGGGCTGCTCTTTCTGCAGATGGTGGGGACGTTCATGCCGCTGTTTATCCTGCCGGAGGTGACGTTCCAGGCCGGGCGGATTCCGTACGCCCTGACGATCGAGGGGCAGTACATCATCAAGAATATCCTCATTATCTCCGCGGCGCTGGTGGTGGGGGGGACGGTGCGGAGGACGTAGCCCGGAGCCGGGGAGGGGGATGCGGAGTCGGAGCCGGCCGGGCTGAGGGCGGCCTGATTCCTTCTTGGCCCGGGGGCGCCGGCGCGATAGTATTCGTCCGGCGGGCAGTGGTGCCCGCAACGACAGGGGGCGGATGCTATGCAAACGGGACACGGGCGTGATGGCCGCATGCTGCACGGATGGATTTTCGTCGGTGCGCTGTGGGGGTTTGTGGATGTGGCCGGGGGCCTGGTCCTGCGCACAAGCTGCGGCGGCGGGACGTTTCTCATGACCGGCTCGCTGCTTACGGGATTGTCCTATTTCTTTCTCGCCGGCTCGGTCGGGTTCTCCGGCCGCATCCGCGGCGTATGGCTGATGCTTTGCATCATTGTCGGGATGAAGGTGCTGAGCGCTCCGCTGATGGGGGTGCCCGTGGTTCACGGCGCGATTCTGAACCCGGTTTTTGCCTACGGGACCCAGGTGGGGATCTTTTTTGCCCTGGGGCTTTTGATGTCCGGTCTCTCGGGGCGGGGCCCGGTTGCCTGGGCGGGGATCGGGGCGGGGTGCGCCCTGGCGGCTGCATTTGTTTTTCCGCTGGTTGGGCACGTGACCGGCATGCCGGCGTGCCTTCATCCGGGGACATCGCTTCCGCTTTCCATTGTCTACTCCCCGCTGGCGGCGGGTGTCGGGGCCATCGCCGGGCCGTCGGGAGTGGCGGCGGGCCGGGCCTTTGCGCACGCGACTGCGGGGGGCGATGGATGCCGCATCCCGTTCTGGGTGGCGGCGGACGGCGCGGCGGTTTTCATGCTGGCGGCGACCCTCGCGGTTCAGGTCTGGGTGGTTCCCTGACCGGGTGACATCATGCTTGTTGAGTTCGTGTTGAATGATCGGCCGGTGCGGGTGGACAAACCCGCCGGCGCCGTGCTGCTCGATGTCCTGCGCAATGATCTGTGCGTGTGCGGCGTGAAGGAGGGGTGCCGGGAGGGGGACTGCGGGGCCTGCATGGTGCTAACGGGGGAGCGAACGGAAACCGGCGTGGAGTACCGGACTGTAAACTCCTGCCTTTTTCCGCTGGCGGAGGCGGATGGCTGCCACATCGTTACGATTGAAGGCCTGAACCGCGGCGAGGCGACGCCCTGGCAGGAGGCGTTTGTCGAGGAGGGCGCTCCGCACTGCGGATATTGCATGCCCGGCTTCATGCTCTCGCTCACGGGGGAGCTGATCGCGTCGGACGACCTGTCGTTCGAGAATTTCATGGCGGCTGCGTCCGGCAACATCTGCCGTTGCTCCGGCTACACGGCCATCCACCGGGCCCTCCGCCGTGTAGCGGACTCTCTTCGCCGGGAGCCGTTCCGTTCCTCTCCCGGGACACTCGACCGGGTGCGGGAAGTGGCTGCCCGGGGCTTCCTCCCCGATGGGGTTCCGCAACGAGCCGCGGCGCTTCCGTTGCGCAGGGTGCAGCCGGATCCGGAGGCCGGCGGCAGCCGCCGCATCGTGGCGGGGGGAACCGATCTCTACGTGCAGCGCGCGGAGGACCTGATGGGTGAGGACTCCCTGCGATTTCTCTCCCGGGAGCCGGCCTTGCGCGGGGTGACCGACGGGGGGGAGTGGATCGAGATCGGCGCCGCCGCCCCGGTGGAGGCGCTGGCGGGTCACGACGCGATTCGCGAAACCATTCCCGGCTTCCCGTCCCTGCTTCGCCTCGTGTCTTCACGGGCCATTCGAAACCGGGCTTCGATCGGGGGGAACCTCGTCAACGCGTCCCCGATTGGAGATATGACGGTCATGCTGCTGGCGCTGAATGCCGAGGTCTTTCTGGAGCGAGGTGACGCGCAGCGGGCGATGCCCCTGCGGGAGTTCTTTCTCGGCTATAAGAACCTGGACCTCCAGGAAGGAGAGATTGTGCGGGCGGTTCGATTTCCGGTGCCGTGCCGGCCGATACCCTTCCATTTCGAAAAAGTGTCCAAGCGGGAGTGCCTGGACATCGCCTCGGTCAACACGGCGATGTCGCTGCACCTGGAGGGGGATGTCGTGCGCGACGTCCACCTTTCGGCGGGCGGGGTGGCGCCGGTCCCGGCGTCGCTGACGAAGACGAGCGCGATGTTGCGGGGTGCCCGCCTGGACTTCGAGTCAGCGGCCGGGGCGTGCGAATCGGCGGCGGACGAAGTGGCGCCGATTTCGGACATGCGGGGATCGGCGGCGTACAAGAAAAAGCTGCTCTCTCACCTGGTCTGGGCGCATTTCGAAACCCTCGCGCCGGCCTGCCTCCAGCCGGAGGGTGCGCGATGAAAAATGTGGATGCGTATCTGAATGTGCGCGGGGAGTCGCGGTTCCTGGCAGACCGTCCCCCGCCGCGGGGGGGGCTGCATGCCGCGGTTGTCTCTTCGCCCTGTGCCAAGGGCCGCCTGAAGCGAATCGACGGGTCCGCGGCGTTGGAGATGGACGGTGTGCATGCGGTTTTTACAGCCGGCGACATCCCGGGTGAGAACCAGATTGGAACGATTGCGGACGATGAACCCCTCCTCGCCGAATCGGAGGTGCACTATATCGGGCAGCCCGTCGCCGTGGTGGTGGCCGAATCCGCGATCCGGGCCCGGGCCGCGGCGCAGGCGGTCGCGGTGGAGGTCGAGGAAGAGCCGGGGGTGTTTGACGCGCGGGACGCGGCCCGCCGGAACGAATTCGTCGCCCCGCCCCGGACCCTGCAGTGGGGGGATGCGGAGGCGGCCTTTGCCTCGTGCGCAGTCATCGCGGAGGGCACGGTTGAAACCGGTGCGCAGGAACACATCTACCTGGAAACGCAGGGGGCCCTGGCGGTCCCGGGCGAGGGCGGGGGCATGTTGGTGATTTCGTCGACGCAATCCCCCACCGCGATCCAGCGCGGCGTCGCGCGCGTACTCGGGAGGAATATGAACCGCGTGGAAGTGGATGTGGCCAGGCTCGGCGGGGGGTTCGGCGGCAAGGAAGACCAGGCCACCCCGTGGGCCTGCATGGCCGCCGTGGCCGCGGAGCGCCTGGGGGTTCCCGTTTCGCTGATCCTGGGCCGGCAGGAAGACATTCGCATGACGGGAAAGCGGCATCCGTATTCCTGCGACTATCGGATCGGACTCGACAGCGAGGGGCGTATCCTCGCCTACGAAGTCTGTTTTTACCAGGATTCGGGGGCGGCGGCCGATCTCTCCATGCCCGTCATGGAGCGGTCTTTCTATCACGCGACCAACAGCTACTCCGTTCCCAGCGGCAAGATCGAAGGGTTCTGCTGCCGCACGAACATCCCGCCCAACACCGCCTTTCGGGGGTTTGGCGCCCCCCAGGCGATTCATACCATGGAGTGCGCCCTGGACCATGCCGCGCGGCTGGCGGGGCGCCCGCCGTCCGAGCTGCGGCGGCTCAATCTGCTGCGCCCCGGGGATCGCTTCCCCTACGGCATGGCGTTTGAGGACGACGATATGCGGGAGATCTGGGATGATGCCTGCTCGCGCTTCGGCGTGGACACCCGGCGGCGCGAAATCCGGGACTTCAACCGGCAGCACACCGCCCGGAAAAAGGGCTTTTCGGTGATTCCGTTGTGCTTCGGGATCGCCTTTACCAATACCATGCTGAACCAGGCCTCGGCGCTGGTGCACGTCTATACGGACGGGTCGGTGGGGGTGAGTACCGCGGCTGTCGAAATGGGGCAGGGCATCAACAACAAGCTCCGGCGCGTAACCGCCCGGGTGCTTTCCGTTCCCATCGAGCAGGTCAAAATCGAGACGACCAACACGACCCGCGCGGCCAACACCTCGCCGACCGCGGCCAGTACCGCGGCGGACCTGAACGGCAACGCCGTCCGCCTGGCCTGTGAGCAGCTCCTGCCCCGGCTGGTCGAGGTGGGGCGAGGTCTCCTCGGCGCCGGGGAGGATGAGGACCTGAGGTTCCGCGAGGGGCGCCTGCTGCGAAACGGGGAGGAAACCGGGCTGACGTTTGCCGCGGTCGTCGATGCCGCGTGGCAAAAGCGGGTGAGTCTATCCGCGCAGGCGCACTATGCCACGCCCGACCTGCGGAAAGAGGGCCCCTCCGCCCGTCCGTTTGCCTACCATGTGCCGGGCATCGCGGTGACGGAGGCCACCCTGGACGTGCTCCGGGGCACCTACCGCATCGACCGGGTGCAGATCCTGCACGATGCCGGAGAGACGATCGATCCCCTGATCGACCGCGGCCAGGCGGAGGGCGCCCTGGTCCAGGGCATCGGCTGGCTCACCCTCGAGGAACTGGTATACCGCGAAGGCCGCTTGCATACCGACACCATGACCGCGTACAAAGTGCCGGATGTGTATTCCGCCCCGGCGGAGGTGGATGTACAGTTCAGGACCGGCAAGACGCGCGAGTTGGGGATCTTCGGCGCCAAGGCCATCGGGGAGCCGCCCTTTGTCTACGGCACGGGCGCTTTCCTGGCCCTCCTCGACGCCGTCCGGCAGGCGCGGCCGGATCTGCCGGTCGAGTATCGCGCCCCGCTGACCCCCGAGCGGGTGTTCATGATGTTGCATGGAGGTCGACCCTTTTGG
The DNA here is from genome assembly GCA_964500395.1 of uncultured Verrucomicrobiota bacterium. Classification (GTDB taxonomy): domain Bacteria; phylum Verrucomicrobiota; class Kiritimatiellia; order CAZCOO01; family CAZCOO01; genus CAZCOO01. The sequence continues at coordinate 3,339 of CAZCOO010000069.1, read as the reverse complement.
CCCACGTATTCTTCCGAAAGACCGACAGCCTCAACGGCGCCCTGATCTATGCGCTGGGAGACGGCCTGGCGACGCTCATCACGGGCGAGTTTCTCTGGACGCGGACGCTCGGGATGGCGCTTGTTGGAGGGACCGTCTACGCCTTCGAGGTGCCGAACGTCTTTCATTGGATCCACCACATGTCCCGGAATCACGGGCGGGTCTCGGCCGTGGCCATACGCACGTGTCTGGCGATTGCGTATTTCAGCCCGATCTGGGTGGCCCGGCATTTCCTGTTCATCAAGATCTTCGGGGGAATGTGGGACGAGATCTCCTGGATGCTGCTCTGGCGCGCGGCGCAATCCTTCGGCGCGTCCGTGCCCGTGCTGATCGTGGGCAATGCGGTGGTGCAGGGGGCGCTGCCGATTCGGCATCGGTTTGTGGGGGCGTCGATCTTCTCCGGCCTGCTCGCCCTGTACTACGCGATCAGCGAGGTGTGGCTGTCATGAATGACCAGGACGTCTGGAGCGCGATCGCCGACGCGTTGCGGCGGGGGGAGAGGGCGGTCCTGGTGGCGGTTGTGGAGGCCCGTGGGGAGACGCCCGGCAAGCCGGGCTTCAAGATGGCGGTGAGGCAGGACGGGGCGTGCGCCGGCAGCGTGGGCGGCGGGGCGATCGAGCACGAGGCCGTGGAGCGCGCGCGGATCCTGCTCGGCGAACCGGCCCCCGGGGCATATTTCATCCGCCGCCGCCACCGGGATGAAGGAGGCGATGACGACTCGGGCATGATCTGCGGCGGCGAGCAGACGCTGGTCTTCGCTCCGCTGGCGCCCGGGGATTTGCCGGTTGTCGAAACCCTGGAACAAGCCGGCCCGTCTTCGGTCGGGCTGGCGCTTACGCCGCACGGTGCGGCGCCGGTCGGGCCGGGGGAATCGGGGGCGGAGATTTCCTGGAGCGCGCGTTCGGAGGCGGAGTGGCGCTACGAGGAGCCGCCGAGTCCGTGTGCTGTGGTGTACATCGCCGGGGGCGGGCATGTCGCGCTCGCCCTGTCCCGCGCCCTGGCGCCTCTCGATTTTCGCGTCCTGGTGTACGATGACCGCCCCGACGTCCCCACGATTCGCGAGAACGCCTTCGCCGATGAGATCCGCATCGGCCCGTTCCATGACTTTCACCGCGCCGTCCGGCCGGGGCCCGGCAGCTACGTGGTCATCATGACGCCCTCGCATCGGTATGACGAAGCGGTGCTGCGCTCGGTCATCCGCCTCCCGGTGCGGTACATCGGCATGATGGCCAGCCCCACCAAGGCCGCCCGCGTCCGGGACCACCTCTTGCGTGAGGGCTATGCGCGGGAGGACGTTGAGCGCGTTCGTTCGCCGATCGGGATCGTCACCACCAGCCGGACCCCCGCGGAGATTGCCGTGAGCATTGCCGCGGAGCTGATCAAGGTCCGAAGAGAACCGTCGTATCCGTCATAAACAGGCCGGCGATGCAGCCGGTCATGAGGCAGGCGAGGGTGGCGGCGAGCAGGGCCCGGGGGGCCACCCGGGCGAGATCGGCGGAGCGGTCGGGGGCGATGGCCGCGGCGCCGCCCACGAAGATGGCGATGGCCGCGACATGGGCAAACCCGCACAGGGCATAGGCGGCGATCACGATGGACCGCGGGTGGCCGAAGGCATCCGCCGCGAGCATCCCGGCGAGGTCCTTGTAACTGACCGCTTCCGTGAGGATGATCCGCCCGCCGAGCAGCTCCGCGACGAGTCCGGCATCCTCCGGGTGCACCCCCATGACCAGGGTGACGGGATAGAAGACCCAGCCCAGCAGGGTGGTGAGCGACCAGTCCGCGGAGAGGCCGGTCAGGGCATTGATTCCCCCGCCGGCGGCGGCCAGCAGGAGGTCGGCGAGATCGACGAGCCCGAGAACCGCGAGGAGGAGGGCCGCGATGCCCAACACGAGGCGGAGGCCGGCGTTGGCGCCGTTGATGACGGCCTCGAAGACACTCGAATCCCGTTCGTAATGGGGGTGGACGTCGACGCCCAGGGTCTCCGGCTCCTCCGACTCCGGCAGCAGGATCTTGGACATGGCCAGGGCGGCCGGGGCGGAGAGGATGGAGGCGGAGACGAGATGGCCCGCGATGGTGGGGAACGAATCGCGGACCATGAACGTGTAGAAGGCCAACACGTTGGACGCCACGGTGGCCATCCCCGCGGTGAGGATGGTGCACAATTCCGAGCGGGTCATGCTGTTGAGATGGGGGCGGACGGTGAGCATCGACTCCACGCCCACGAAGATGTTGCTCGCCGCACAGAGCGACTCCGCCCCGGAAATGCGCATGAGGCGGGTAAAGACCCGGGCGAAGGCCCGGATGATCACCGGCATGATGCCCGTGTAGTAGAGGACGGCGATAAGGGCGGAGAAAAACACGATGGCGGGCAGGGCCTGGAAGGCGAGAATGAAGCCGAGGGACGGTTCGCCGGCATCGCTCTGCGACCCCGGCGGCACCGCCAGGCGGCCGAACAGGAACTCGCTGCCCGCCGTGGAGGAATCGAGAAGCCGCACCACCCCATCGTTGACGGCGAGGAAAAAGACCGGGCCGATGGGGATCAGGAACACAAACACGGCAAAGAGAAGCTGCAGCCCGATACCCCAGGCCACGACCCGCCCGTTGACCCCGCGCCGGTTCGTGGACAACAGCCAGGCCAGGGCGGGAAACAGGGCCAGGCCCGTCAGGCTCACCAGGTTGTACATAAGGACCTCCCTCTCGTGCGGGCGCGGGTCAGACGATGGCCGATCCATGCGGGACGCTCAAGCGGGAAGTGACGTTCCCGCGGCCGGACTCCAGCGGGACCTTCCACGGGGCTTGATTTCAACGGCATCTTCATTAGGGTAGAGGCGGCCGCGTGCAGGGCCCCGCTGCCCCCTGCGCGAGCCGCTGAGACTCCCCCAACTCCCGAGCCGGAGTTAGGCCCGAAACGATACGAGCAAGACGGAAAGGAGGGAGTTCCATGAACCCGTTGAGAGAATCCGCCGACAACCAGTCCCCATGCCCCCGAAAGCAGCCGCGGACGGCCCGTTTTCCGATTATGCTGGCGGCGGCCGGATTGCTGGCGGGGAGTGTTATCGGAACGCAGGGCGCATCGCATACCGTGGTGAATGCAAATGACAGCGGGCCGGGTTCGCTGCGGGCGGTCGTCAGTTCGGCTTCATCGGGCGATAAAATCCTGTTCGATCCGTTTCTGGTCGGGTCCACCATCCTCCTGAACAGTGAGATTGTCGTGGACAAGGACCTCACCATTGTGGGACCGGGTGCGGGTGTGCTGGCGATCAGCGGGGGCGCGAGTACCCGGATCTTTCGGGTTCCGCA
>CAZCOO010000068.1:11124-12939 GCA_964500395.1 uncultured Verrucomicrobiota bacterium | reverse complement strand
CGGCGTGGCTACAGGAAGATTCGCGATCCATGTCCTGGTAGGGCGCGCCGCATCGGACGGTGTAGCGTGCGTTCTTTGAAGGTACCGAATCGCCCCCCGTTACTGTTCGGAGATGGGTTCCCAATTCGTTCGCTGCCTGAAGCCGCTGCTGGTATGCGTAACGATCGGTGCATCGGGGGATTCTCTCACCATCCACAGGGCTTCTGTGTCGGTTTGTGTTTCGACCCAGCGCCGCCCCTCCTCCAGGGGCATGACCATCAGGGCCGTGGCCAACCCGTCTGCCATCATGCAATTATCCGCGATAACGGATACGCTGGCCACACTCGAGGCAATCGGGCGTCCGCTTCGGGGATCCAGAATGTGAGGCAGGAGTGTGCCGTCGGGGCCCGGCAGATAATTCCGGTAATCGCCCGACGTGGCGACCGCGCCGTTTGTCAGATTGATAATGCCGTACAAGGTCCGGGTGTTCCCCTCCGATCGGACCGGTTTTTCAATGCCGATTCGCCAGGGAATCCCCTCGGCATTGACTCCCTGCACGGCCACCTCGCCGCCGATTTCAACGAAGTAGTTTGAGACCCCGGCGGCTTTGACAAGCTCCGCGACCTCGTCCACACCACGTCCCTTGGCGATGGCGTCGAGGTTGATCTGTACATCACCCGCCTGCTTGGCCAGGGTTTGGGCGTCGGCATTCAGAACGAGCTTGTCGACCCCGATTTTCTCCTGGACGGCCCGGATGTCGGAATCGGAAGGGGGGGTGGGCCGGGCTTCCGCATCCGAGCCAAATCCCCACAGGGCGATCAAGGGGCGAATGGTGGGATCGAAGGCCCCCGCCGTACGCCTGTGGAGCGAGATGGATGCCTTCAGGACCGTTGCGAAGGAGGGGGAGATGGCTATCGCCTGGTCGGCGGATTGCCGGTTGAAGCGACTGATCTCACTGTCTTCAAGCCAGGTCGACATCTGCCGGTTGAGTTCGTCGAGTCGTCCCTGGATGCTGCGGCGGAGATTCTTTATTTCCGTCTGGGAGAGGGGGCTGTCGGCCAATCGCACAGCGTAGACAGTTCCCATCGTACGACCCTGCCAGCCGGGATGAGCCGGCCCCGGCACCTCCCGGATGAAGTAGGTGTAGACGAAAAAGGCAATCAGTACGGACGCTACGAGGAGGGTTTTCCAAGGATGGAAGGGGCGTGGTTGGGAGATGGACATCAGCGAGGGGGGGCGGTGCCAGGGGTCGAGACTCAGCGTTGGGGATTCGGGGCGCCTCCTTGCGAGCGGAGGTCTATCGATCCGAATCCCGAACGCTGAAGCCCTGTTCCCTCAGGCACGAGCGGGGTTAGAATTCGTCATAGGCGATCATGTCTTTTTCCACTCCCAGGTCGTACAGCATCTTATTGACGGCTGCGATCATGGGAGGGGGGCCACAGAGGTAATACTCGATTTCGGAGGGATCCTCGTGGTCTTTCAGATAATTTTCCAGGACGACATTATGAATGAATCCGACGGGTCCTTCCCAGTTGTCTTCCTCCATGGGCTCACTGAGGGCGACGTGGTAGGAGAAATTGGGGTTGTTTTCCTCAATGTCCCGGAAGTCCTGGGTGTAGAACATTTCCCGAAGGGAGCGGGCACCGTACCAGTAACTGACTTTGCGGTCGGTTTTGAGGGTGTGGAAGAGGTGGAAGATATGGCTCCGCAGGGGCGCCATCCCGGCGCCGCCGCCGATGTAGACCATTTCCCGTTGGCTCTCTTCCTTGATGAAGAATTCCCCGTAGGGGCCGCTGAGCATGACTTTGTCGCCCGGCTTGAGGCTGAAGATGTAGC
>CAZCOO010000068.1:4450-11114 GCA_964500395.1 uncultured Verrucomicrobiota bacterium | reverse complement strand
AGGCAATATCGGGAGGCGCATCGGTCCCCGGAGGCGGGGTGGCGATTCGAACATTGAGCTTCACAATGTTGCCTTCCGCGGGGTGATTGGCCATCGAATAGGCCCGGAAGCAGGGCTCGTCGTTTTTGACGTTGAGATCCCACAGATTCATGGCGTCGTAGGCGTCCCGGAACTTCTCTTCGATCTCGAAGTCCTTAAAGGAGATCTCGTACTTGGGGATATCGATCTGGATATACCCGCCCGCCTTGTGATTGAGGTCCATTCCCTCGGGGAGCTGGACCACAAACTCCTTGATAAAGGTCGCGACGTTCTTGTTGGAAAGCACGGTTCCCTCGAATTTCTTAATCTCCATGACCTCGTCGGGGACCTCGATCTTGAGGTCGTCCTTGACTTTGACCTGGCAGCCCAGTCGAAGGCCTTCCTTGGCTTCCTGCTTGCTGATGTAGCCGGCTTCGGTGGGGAGGAGGCTGCCGCCGCCTTCCTTGACCTTGCACTTGCACATGGCGCAGGTGCCGCCTCCGCCGCAGGCTGAGGGAAGAAAGATGTTGTTGTCGGCGAGGGTGGACAGGATCGTCGAGCCCGGTTGCACCTGAAGCGTTTTGGATCCGTCATTGATATCGAGGGTGACTTCTCCGCTCGGCTGAAGACGGCGGGAGGCCATCATGAGACCGGCCACCAGAACCACGATGACTCCGGTGAAGATCGCAATGCTCGAGGCGACATAGATGAACATATCCATGGCGAGGAACTCCTGGTTAGAGACTGATGCCGGAAAAGCAGAGGAAGCCGATCGACATCAGGCCGGTGAGTATGAATGTCATTCCCAGCCCTTTTAACCCATCCGGAATGTTCGAATAGCGAAGCTTTTTCCGAATGGCGGCCAACCCTACGATGGCCAAAAAGAAACCAAATCCGCTCGAGACCCCGAATACGGCCGATTGCGCGAGGTCGTACTTGCGTTCCACCATGAAAAGGGACCCGCCGAGGATAGAGCAATTGACGGTGATGAGGGGGAGGAAGATTCCCAGCGCGTTGTAGAGCGGGGGGAAGAAGCGGTCCAGCGTCATTTCCACGAGCTGCACCATGGATGCGATCACGGCGATGAAGCAGACCAGGTTGAGAAAGCTGAGGTCGAGGCTCGCCAGGGCGGGCACCCCGGTCCAGCCGAGGGCGCCCGGCTTGAGGAGGAAGTTGTAGATTCCCCAGTTGAGGGGGACGGTGATCCCGAGCACAAAGACGACGGCGAGGCCGAGGCCGAATGCCGTATCCACCTTCTTGGAGAGGGCGAGAAACGAACACATGCCCAGGAAGAAGGCCAGGACGATGTTTTCGATAAAGATCGCTTTGACAGCCAGATTGATGAGTTCCATGACAGCGTGTTCCGGTTAGTCCGTTTCGTATTTCTTAATCACAGCCCGCTGAGCCCAGATAAGCAGCCCGATAATGATGAAGGCCCCGGGTGCGAGCAGGGCGAGTCCGTTCCCGAGGTAATTCGCCGGCATCACCTGAAACCCGTACCAGGTTCCGCTGCCCAGGATTTCCCGGGCGGAGGCGACGAGGATCAGGATGATGCTGTAGCCGGCAGCGTTGCCCAGACCGTCCAGCGCGGAGGCCAGAGGGGGATTCTGCATGGCGAAGGCTTCCGCCCGCCCCATGACGATACAGTTCGTAATGATCAGCCCCACAAAGACGCTCAACTGCTTGCTTACATCAAACATGTAGGCCTTGAGGACCTGGTCCACGAGAATCACCAGCGAGGCGATCACCGACATCTCCACAATCATGCGGATGCGGCCCGGAATTACCTTTCGCAAGGTGGAAATAATGACATTGGAACCGGTCAGGACCGCGATGACGGAGAGGCACATGACGGCGGCGGTATCCATCTTCACGGTGACGGCCAGTGCCGAGCAGATCCCCAGCACCTGAATGGTGATGGGGTTGTTGTCCGACAGCGGATCGAGAACGACTTGTTTGTACTTCGCGGCCATGGTGTCAGTGACTCCCCGTTTCAGCTCGTACGTAACTTATTAAAGTACACATTGTATTTTTCAAGGCCCTCATTGATAAAATCCTGCACGCCGTTGCCGGTCATGGTGGCTCCGCTGATACCGTCCACCGCGTGATCGTTGCCCTGCGGGTACTTCGAATCGACCTCTCCTTTGACGACTTCGAAATCTTTGAGGCTTCCGTCGCCGTAGACTTTCTTGCCCTCGAACTGCTGCTGGAACCAGTCGGTGGAGACTTCTCCGCCGAGGCCGGGGGTTTCCGCGTGGCCGTAGAAGGTGACGCCCCGAATGGTGGCCAGATCGTCTTCCAGGGCCATGTAGCTGTAAATGGTGGACCAGAGGCCCATGCCGGAAAGGGGGAAGGCATAGGAGGTTACCTCGCCGTCTTCCACCCAGCGGTAGAGGGGCAGTTTTTCGCCGGTTTTCCGCTCCAGGTCCGTGATATCGGCGCTGGTGACCCCTTCGAGCACCTCTCCGGTATCCCCGTCCACGACGATCTCTTCGATGTGCTCATCGAAGATGCTCTGCACCTCTTCCCCGGACAGTTTCCGGCCGTCCTGAACAGTCTCCACGCCGAATGCCTTGAGCACATTGAGCTTGCGGTCGATTTCGACGTTGAATGCCTGCCGGTCGTTCAGGGCCGCCGACGTGGCGGAGATAATCAAGCTGCACACGACACAGACAATCGCGGCAAATACGATGGTCCAGAGGTCGGTCTTACGCATGAGCCACACTCCTGATGAGTTTGTTTCGCTTTCGAATGTGGAGTTGGAGGACGGAATGATCGATGAGCGGCGCCATCACATTCATAAACAGAATGGAGAGCATAACGCCTTCGGGATAGGCCGGGTTGGCCACACGAATGATCACCGTGACCACCCCGATCAGGATGCCGTACACCCATTTCCCGGCGGTTGTGGCCGCCGCGGAGACCGGATCGGTGGCCATGAACACGATGCCGAAGGCGAAGCTTCCCATAACCAGGTGGTAGTGAAACGGGAGCTGGGTGTAGCCGGAGGTGGACCCGGCGGGCAGGGCGTTCATGAGCAGGCTGCCGATCAGCAGCCCGGCCACCCCGCCGGCCATGATGCGCCAGGAGCCCGGCCCGAGGGCGATGAGGATCACGGCGCCGATGAGGACCGCGATCATACAGGACTCCCCGATGCTGCCGCCCATCGTGCCCAGGGCCATCTGTCCCCAGCTGAAGCCCGCCTCCTGCAGGCCGGCGATGGGACTCTGTCCGTCCGGGGTGAGGGCCGCCACGGCAAGGGGGGTGGCCCCGGTGAATCCCTCGACCGTCTGCCCGCTGTCTTTGACGACCGTCCAGACGGAATCTCCGCTCATATAGGCCGGATAGGCAAAAAACAGGAAGGCGCGGGCCGTCAGGGCCGGGTTGAGCACATTGAAGCCGGTGCCGCCGAAGATTTCCTTGCCGATCACCACGCCAAAGGAGATTCCCACCGCGACCTGCCACAGGGGAACCGTCGGGGGGAGGGTGAGGGGGAACAGGAGCCCCGTCACCAGGAACCCTTCATTGATTTCGTGTTTTCGCACAATGGCGAAGAGAACCTCCCACAAGCCCCCGACGACATACGACGTGAGGATGATGGGCAGTACGATCAAGGCCCCGCGCAGGAAATCCTGGAAAAACCCCGTTCCGGCAATCTGGTTGACTTCATTGTATTGATGGCCGGCATTCCACATCCCGAACAGCGTCGCCGGGACCAATGCGAGGACAACGGTGATCATCACCCGCTTGATATCGATGGAATCCCGGACGTGGGGCGGGCCGGAGGTGGTGTCGTCCGGCGTAAACAGGAAGGTGTCCTGGGCGTCGAACAGCGGGTAGAGCTTTTCCAGCTTGCCGCCGGGTTCGAAGAGTTCACGTTGTTTATCGAGTTGTTTCAGCAGAGCTTTCATAGGCGTTTTGGTCGAGGGTTAGATGCCTTCTTCTTCGATTTCCGCCAGCCCGTTGCGGATGATCCCGCAGATATCCGTCTTGGACGGGCAGATCATGGCAGGCAGGGCAAAGTCTTCGGGGTCGGTTTCGAGAATGCCGAGCTGGATGGCCTCGTCGGTGTCATGGGCGAGAACGGCCCGCACCAGGTAATCGGTCATGATATCCAGGGGAACGTACTTGTCGTACCAGCCGGTGAGGACCATCGCCCGTTTGCTGCCCCGGCGACTGGTGTCCAGCGACCAGCGTTCATCGCGGTTGAGCCAGCGGGACAGGAACAGCCTCGAGGCGCTGAATTTTTTCATGCCGGGCGCCAGCCACCCGAGGAAATAGCGCTCCCGGCCCTCGGGGAGGACGGAGATTTCGTGGTCGCCATAGCGGATGCCTTCGTCGCGGGATACGGCGGTGCCGCTGAGGACATCGCCGCGAATGAAGCGGTTGTCGGGGCCCTTGACGCTGCCGTCGAACACGGTGGTGAACGACGCCCCAATGGGCGCCCGGTAGTAGCGCCGGGCCTCGTCGTTGAGCCCGTTTCCGCCGGTGGCGACGATCCGGTGGGAGGGGATGCGGCCTTCTGTCAGGAGACGGCCGATCTGGGCCACATCCGCGGCGCGGACCGCCCATACCGCTTCGTGAGGCAGGATGGGGTCGATATGATGAATATGAGTGCTGCTGAGACCGGCGGGGTGGGGGCCGGCAAAGGTGTGTTTTTCCACTCCCTCGGCGTGGGCGAAGACCGGAGCAGGATCCACGGCGGTGCACAGATGCACCGATCCCTCGGTCATGCGTCCCAGGGCATCGAGCCCGGCCTGAAAAACGTCGTCCTGTCCCTCCAGGGCCACCTCCGGTTGGGCCTGAAGGGGGGCGGTGCCCATGGCATTTACGAAAATACTCTTGGGGAATACTTCGGGATCCGGAATGCGGGAGAAGGGGCGTTCGACGACGAGGGCGATGAGCCCCGTGTCGTACAGGTGCTGTCTAAGTTCCCGGCCGTCGGTCTGCTTGATCTTCTCGCGCGTGTACGTGGGGAGTTCCTCGGTGCCGATGGAGGTGTCGACGCGAATGTTGATCTGCTCGAGGACCCGTCGTTTCCCGCGTACGATGGAATCGACCGTGCCGGCGACGGGGGACCGGAGGCGGAAGGATTCGTTTTTCTTGTTGTGAAACAGGGCCTGCCCGTGTTTTACGGTGTCGCCTTCCTTCACCTCGAGGCGGGGTTTTACCCGGGCAAACTCCGTGGGATAGATGGTGACCATCTCGGGCATCGGGATGTCCGAGACAGACGCGGCCGGGGCTCCATCGAGGTTAAGATCCAGTCCTTTTTTAATCGTAATGTTTGCCATGACGAACTCCACCCGCAGAATGTAGCACAGAGTTGATCGGGCTCAAAAAAAGCCCCGGAAAAATAAAGTCCGGTAGGTTAGACCAGATGCGGTATGGGATGTCAACGACGGATGTCTTTCGACAACGGCGTTGACCTCAGTTCCGGCGCCGGGCGCGGGGGGATTCCTGAGACGGGGGGAGTTTCGGTTCGCGGCCGGTGTTTTCGCCTGCAGGGGCGGCGCTCGAGACAGTCGGCAGAGCACTCGGGTCTGCTCGCAAATCAGACGGAGTAGCAGTCGGTGTATTTTCGGAGGGCGGGTGCCATGTCCCGATCCATGAAGGCCTGCCAGGCCTCATGGACGGAGGGCCATTCGCCGAGCCGGTTGGAGGCGCTTTGACACAGCCTTTGAATTTCGGCCACCGGATCAAATTCCGCTCCGCGAATCCCGTTTACCGCGGTGGTTTTTCCCCGCCCGGCATCCGTGCCGAGCGTTTTTCCGGACTGCCCGGCATCGCCATTGGCATCCAGGATGTCATCCGCCAACTGGTAGGCTGTTCCCACGGCGTACCCGGCCTCTTCGAGGGGTTGTGAGAGCGCGGCGGTATCGCCGGCGGCCGCGAACCCGGCAAAGGCGAAGAGCGCCCCGGTTTTCTGGCGGGCAATCTGGATGCATTGTTGCCAGGAGGTGTCCTTGCCGCGGAGCAGCAGCTCCTGTTCGGACTCCGCCTGGCACACCTGGCCGGTGAGGTGGATCAACCGCGGGGTGAGGCGGTCCCGATCCACCCGGCAGGTTAAATCGAGCGCCTTGAACAACAGGAGGTCGCCGACGAGGATGGCGCCCGAGATTCCGCGATCGACCCAGAAAGCGGGTTCATTCCGTCTGAGAAAGCCCCCGTCGATGACATCGTCGTGAAGCAGGCTGGCGCCGTGAATCATCTCGACGGCCGCGGCGGCGTGAAGCAGGTGATCCCGGCCGGTACCGGCGCCGGCGCCCACCTCGCCGATCAGGCGCGAGCGGAGCATCTTGCCGCTGCCCAGGAGGTTCCGGCAATCATTGAGGAGGGACTTCAGCGGGGTCTCTTCGAGCGTATGGCCCATGAGATCCCGCACATCGGCGAGAAATTCGGGAATGGCCCCGGGCCCGGAAGATTGTGGTGTGGTGGCGGACATAATGGCCTACTGTACTGCGAAGCGCCCTGTCGTCAACTCATCCGGACGGCTCCCCTCGGGGGGAAAAACCCGGCCGCAGGGACGAGATGGCCCCGCCGGATCGCAGGGGAGAGGCTGGGGGACGCCCGGTCACGACTTGGGTTGTCCGCTTCGGGGCGAGACCATCATGATGATGTTCCGGCCGACCAGGGTGGGGGTCTGATC
>CAZCOO010000068.1:0-4440 GCA_964500395.1 uncultured Verrucomicrobiota bacterium | reverse complement strand
TCTTTCTGGACCTGGTGCATGACCTCGAACCCCCGCTCCCGGTGGGCGTTTTCCCGGCCCCGGAAGAACAGAGAGAACTTCACCCGATGCCCGTCGTCCAGAAATTCCCGGGCGTGCCGCATCTTGGTCTGATAATCATGCTCCTCGACATTGGCGTGGAACTTGATTTCCTTCAGCTTGACCTGGGACTGATTCTTGCGCGACTGGCGCTTCTTCTTTTCCTGGTCGTATTTGTATTTGCCGTAATCCATGATCCGGCACACCGGAGGTTTCGCCTGGGGGGCGATCTCCACGAGGTCGAGGCCGGCCTGCTCCGACCGGCGGAGCGCGTCGCGGGTCTGGACCACGCCAACCTGCTCTCCTTCCTCGTCGATCAATCGGACCTCCGGCACCCGGATGCGGTGATTGATCCGGGTGAAATCGCGTTTGGATCTGTTTCTGATGGTAGTTCCTCCCTGTTGGGGTTTTTTCTTCAGGCGCTCTCCAGCGAGGAGGACGCGGTCGATCGCGTGGCGACTTCCTCTGCGAATCGTTCGGCGGCCTCCTCCCGGCTCATGGTGCCGAGGTCGCCTTCACTCCGGGAGCGCACGGAAATCTGTCCGGCCTCCGCTTCTCTGGGGCCGATGATCAGCATGTAGGGAATGCGGTCGAGCCGACCGTTGCGAATCTTGGCGCCGATTTTCTCGGACCGGGTGTCGATGTCCACCCGGAAATCCCGCTCGCGGAACCAGGCCGCGGCCTCTTCGGCCGCCTCGAGCTGGTGTTCGGTGAGGGGCAGGATGCGGAGCTGCTCGGGGGCCAGCCAGAGAGGGAAGGCGCCGGCGTAGTGTTCGATGAGGATGCCGAAGAACCGTTCGAGGCTTCCAAACAGCGCCCGATGCACCATGTAGGGCCGGTGCTCCTGCCCGTCCGCGCCGGTATAGGTCATCTCGAACCGCTCCGGCAGGTTGAAGTCAAACTGGATCGTGCTCATCTGCCATTCGCGGCCCAGGGCATCGTTGATTTTCATGTCGATCTTGGGCCCGTAGAAGGCGCCGCCGCCGGGGTCGATCTCGTAGGGGATGCCCACGGCCTCCAGCGCCTGCTGGAGGGAGCGGTTGGCCTGCTCCCACCGGGCTTCTTCGCCCACGGCTTTTTCCGGCCGGGTGGCGAGATAGGCGGTGATCTCGGTGAAGCCGAACGCGGCCCACATGTCGGTGGCAAAGCGAATCACCCGCTCGATTTCCGATTCGATCTGCTCCGGTGTGCAGAAGATATGGGCATCGTCCTGGGTGAAGCCCCGCACCCGCATGAGGCCGTGGAGGACGCCCGCTTTCTCGTACCGATAGACCGTGCCCAGCTCTCCCCACCGGAGCGGGAGGTCCCGGTAGGACCTCTTCCGGGTCTGATAGATCTTGATGTGGAACGGGCAATTCATCGGCTTGATGAAATGCTCGAGGCCCTCCACGTCCATGGGCGCGTACATGCTCTCGCGGTAAAAATCGAGGTGGCCGGAAGTTTCCCAGAGATTGGCCCGGCCGATGTGAGGGGTGTAGACCAGGTCGTATCCGCCCTTGTAGTGCTCCTTCTTCCAGAAGTCTTCGATGATGGAGCGGATGCGGGCGCCGCGCGGGTGCCAGTGGATGAGCCCCGGGCCGACTTCGTCCTGGATGCTGAAGAGGTCAAGCTCGCGGGCCAGCTTGCGGTGGTCCCGTTTTTTGGCCTCTTCGATCTGTTTGAGGTGAACCCGGAGCTGCTTGTCCGAGAGTTCAGCCGTGGCGTAGAGGCGCTGCAGCATGGGGTTGGTTTCTTTGCCGCGGTAGTACGAGCCGGCCACGGAGAGGATCTTGAACGCCTTAATCCGGCCGGTGCTCTCCAGGTGGGGGCCGCGGCAGAGGTCGACGAACTCGCCGTTCTGATAAAAGGTGATGGCCTCGCCCTCCGGGATGTCGGCCAGGCGCTCGATCTTGTATTTCTGGCCGCGCTCCTCGATCATCCGGCGGGCCTCGTCCCGGGAGACCTCGATGCACTCAAAGGGTTGGTCTTCATTGATGATCTTCTGCATTTCCCGCTCGATGGCGTCGAAATCCTCGGGGGCGAGGCGGTGGGGGAGATCGAAATCGTAATAGAACCCGTCCTCGGTGGGCGGTCCGATATCGAGTTGGACGTCGTCGAAGAGCCGGCACACGGCGGTGGCCATGACGTGGGCGGCGCTGTGCCGCATTTTGAATAGCTTGGAATCTTTGTCTACAACCATAAAGCGTTTCTACCTTGCCGCAGATCGTGAGCGGACGCAACGGGAGGGGCCGCGAATCCAGGTGCGGGAAAAACCGGATCCCCATACGCCCGAAACCAGCCTAGTTCCTAGAGGACTGGCGATGTTTCTTCAAGTCCAAACCGGTCCGGCGACTCGGCGTGCAGGCCGGGCAGCCGATTGAGGGCGGCGGCGACTTCCAGCGGACGCGGACGGGCCACGCCCCCGGTCCGCTGCACGAGCGTCCTCATCAGGCCGTGTGTCTCCAGGCGCTGTTCCAGGGTCTCGAGCATCGCAGCCAGGGTGGGCCTCCGGCCGGGTGAGTCTGCGGCGAGGAGCCGGAGCAATTCCGCGACCCCGGTCACCTGGGCCTCCTCCGCAAACGGGCCGACGCGCCGAAGGTCGATTTTGTCCGTGCCGAATTCGATTTCGTCCTGTCCCCGCGAGCGGATCCGCACTTTGCCGGGCCGGACCGTGGGGTCGAGCGAGTCGGGATCGAACAGGCGCTGCGGGAGGGGCCCCATGTCGTCCCGGCTTTCGTCCCGCCGCTGGGAGGGATGGGTGCGGGCGACCTCCCGCGCCCGTTCGGTGACATCGTGGGGCTCGTAGGCATCCATCATAATGACATGGTCGGCCACATCAAAGAAATCTCCGCTTCCGCCGACAACCAGGATGCAGGACACGCCATGCTCGCGGGAAAGCCGGCCGATGCGATCCAGCAGGGGGGTGATAGGCTCTTTGTCGCGCGCCACCAGGAGCTGCATTCGTTCATCCCGGAGCATAAAATTGGTGGCCGATGTATCCTCGTCGATCAGCAGCAGGCGGGCGCCGGCCTCCAGGGCTTCCATGATATTGGCCGCCTGGGAGGTAGACCCGGATGCATCCTCAGTCGAGAAGTGACGGGTATCCGCGCCGGAGGGGATATCGCGGATAAACGGTGAAATATCCACGCTGCGGACGGGGCGGCCATCCTCGGCCCGGATGCAGGCGGCATCGGCCCGGCAGACCACTTGCTCGCGTCCGTCTCCCGGGATGTGGTCGTAAACCCCCTGGGCGAGGGCATTGAGCAGCGTGGATTTTCCATGGTAGCCGCCGCCGACCAGCAGGGTCACTCCTTCCCGGATGGGCATGCCCCGGACCTCCCCTGCATGCGGCAGGGATACGGTGGCGGCGAGTTCGTCGGGTGCCTCGAAGGGGACGGCATCCCGCGGGTGCATCGGGCGATCCGACACCCCGCTGCAACGCGGCAGGATGGCCCCGTCGGCGACAAACGCCGTCCATCCCCGCTGCGTCAGCAGGCGACGCAGTGCGTCGGCGTCTTCCGCCGTCTCCAGGTGTTTCCACAGAGCCTTTTCCGGAAGGGCGCGCGCTCTGAGACATGCATCCACCAGGGCGGGCAGATCCTCCAGGAGCATGGGGCGGGCCTCCTTCCAGCTCAATGTCCGCCGTCCCCGGGCGGGGAGGCCGACGGAGAAAATCATCTCGATTTCCCCGTCCGCAACACGGCAGGCACTCCGTTCCAGGATGGCCTGGCCGGGCCGGACAATCCCGATCAGCCCGCTCTTGCCGGATCCGCGCCGCGGCGGCCGGGTGCTCTCCAGAAATGCCGTTGCCCCGCGAATGAGGAAGTCTTCGAGGGCCCGCCGCCGCACAGGCGTGGCAAACCAGTCGCGGGAAAGGGCGGCGATGCCGGCGGGGACGCGCACGCTGATGCGGGAGGGCGCGGCGAAGGGGTCGCCCTGCACGTGTTCAATGCAGAGCGAGCATGCCTCCAGGGCATACGACCCCTTCAGGTCCTTGTAGGCGCCGTACCCCTTGCCGTCGATGCGGCGCAGGATGTGTTCCAAATCCGATTGGGAATGTAGATGGGATTGTTTCATAGAGAATGTCGATCGTTGCCTGCGGGACGTGCGGATGTGATTCGGCCCCTGTTCCTCGCCCCGTTCAGCAGGTGGCGGAACGGGAAGCGGGAGGATCCTTTGCCGAGCGCGAGCCGTGTCGCGGGCGGCGGCGTGCATTGTCGGGAATAGGAAATTGGTGGAGCGGAAGGGGATCGAACCCTCGACCTCCAGAGTGCGATTCTGGCGCTCTCCCAGCTGAGCTACCGCCCCTTCCAAGGACGCGTACCCATAGCACGCAGCCCCACGGGAGGCTAGACCTTATCCCCCGCGGGTCAGGTTGAGTGCGGTGTCGACCAGGCTCCGGGC
>CAZCOO010000067.1:0-13007 GCA_964500395.1 uncultured Verrucomicrobiota bacterium | reverse complement strand
CCCGCCCTCCCACAAAACACCCCCCAAAGACCCCCCAACGGGCATCGCCCCGCACCACAACAGCTCCAGCGTTTAAAAAAACTGCAACAAATTCAGGGACCTCGTGCTCGCCGATACGACCGCGCAGGGAAGCCACCCCCATGGCGAGCTCAGGCGAGGCGGCCGCGCAGGCGGCGTCGCGGCAATCCCGGCCGACGGGCCGGGGCAAAACGAAACGGCTTGTACCACGGGCGGGACGTTTGGTTATCTCCGCCATGGACATGCCGGTGTCGGACGGACTGGGAACTACAGGAGGAGAGATGTGAAGAATCGCTGGGTGGTGCTGGTCGCCGGGGTTTTGATTCAAACGATCCTCGGCGGGATCTATGCCTGGAGCGTCTTTGTTCCGTCGCTCCGGGACGGGTACGGGATCGAAAAAGGACTCAGCGGGACTCTCTTCGGCGTGTGTATCGGGGTCTTCACGGTCGCGATGATTTTCGCGGGGCGGATTCTGAGCCGCAAAGGCCCCCGGATAACGGCTGCGATCGGGGCGGTGCTCTTCGCAGCCGGCTACGCGATCGCCTCCGCGTCGAACGGGCATCCCGCTTTCCTGCTGCTGGGAATCGGCGTGTTCTCCGGCGCGGGCATCGGATTCGGGTATGTGTGCCCCCTCACGGTGGGAATGCAATGGTTCCCCCGGCAGAAGGGCTTAATCTCCGGCCTGGCGGTCGCGGGGTTCGGCGGGGGCGCGATCGTCCTGTCGTCCGTTGCCTCGCGCCTTCTCGCAGGAGGCATGGATGTCCTCCAGGTGTTTATGTGGATTGCCATTGTCGCGGGGGGCCTGCTCCTGGTGGCGGCGCTGCTGCTGGCCTCTCCGGATTCCGTTTCCCGGCAGCCGGCGCCGGGGGGCGACGGGACGCGGGTCCGGTCCCTTCCGTTTCTCCTGGCGGCCTACGGCCTGTTTTCCGGGACGTTCGCCGGTCTCCTGGTGATCGGGAACCTCACGCCGATGGCGATCGTAAAGGGGCTCTCCATGGCGGCCGCCGCGCAGAGCGTGTCGGCCTTTGCCATCGGCAATGCGGCCGGCCGAATCCTGTGGGGGCACTGGTTCGACCGCGTGTCGTACGCGTCGATCCCCCTCTCCCTCGCCGGCCTGGGGGCCGCGCTGATCCTCTTCGGTGTCGTCTCCTCGCCGGCGCTGTTTATTTTTTCCGCAGGTTTACTGGGATTCGGCTTCGGCGCCAACTTTGTCGTCTACGCCTCGACCCTGTCGGCGTACTTCGGCCTGAAGGCCTTTCCCCGCCTCTATCCCATCGCCTTCCTCGGCTACGGAGTGGCCGGTATAACGGGCCCGGCGATCGGCGGGATGCTGGCGGAACGGACGGGCGAATATGGGGCAGCGCTCGGACTCAGCCTCGCCGTCGTCCTGCTCGCGACCCTGGTCACGGCCTGGGGCACCCGGGTGTACCGCCGCCCGGCAGCGGCCGACGTTGAATAAACCGGCCGGAGGCGACGACGGGACCCTCTTGGCAACCTTCAGAGACAAACTCACGACGAAATAGACTCCGCATCGGAATGGAGCCGGCGGCGGCCCGGAGACCGTAAACCCGGACGGGGCATCCCCGGAATGGAGCCCGGTTCCCCGGCATGCCGCGGCATCGCCCCCGCCACGCAGGTCGCCTCATGCCCGCTTCGCATCGAACCGGCGGCGGGTACGGAATCGCGCGGGGTCATAAAGTTGAGCGGGGGCGCTTCTTTTTTCTGTTCCCGCCCTTTCCCGGGCGGCATACTGAATCGTGAACAATTTGCTTTCGTGGGGAGATGATGTGATGAAGAGGCGGATTGGATGCCTCGCTTTCGCGTGCCTGATGGGGTGCGTGGCCGCGTGCAGCAAAACCGACGACAGACCGGCTGAGAACAACCCGCATCCGCGGGTGTTGACCGATGTCGTGGTCGTGAAGATTCCGGAGGCCCTGGACCGCGAGAGCCTCGCCCGGCAGTACGGGGACTCCCTCAACCTCTTCCTGACAAAAGAGGGAATCGGCGGGACGGTGGGGCGCGGCAAAATCCGCAAGGGGCCGGACGGGGCCGTGGAGTATGCCGAGCTTCGGGTCCGGGTGGTCCGTCCCGGCAAAAACCTGCCCCTGGTGAAGGACAAGCTCAAGGAGCTCGGCGCCCCGCCCGTCACCACCATCGAGCGGTTTGTGCCCCTCTACCGCAAATCGATCCTCGGGTCGTAACCCAGCCCCCTCCCCGCACCTCGGAAAAAGTCTGAGAAATCCCTTGCCCTTTGCTTGGGGGGGCGATAGGGTTGGCATCGAAGGAGTCAGGGATATGGGGCTATCAGGGTTTATCTCGGCGCACAGGGAATCGGGGCGATACGCCGCCGCGATTTGCCGTCTGTCTCCGCTCGCGCGGCTCCTTCTTCTCCCCGCCTGCTTTTCTCTTCTTTCCGCCCTTGGCGCTGACGCCGTGTCCACTAACTGGATGCGCGTGGGGGTGGACGTAGATGCCGAAGTGGGGCTGGTGTCGTTTACCGACCAGCAGGCGATCAGCATCGGGCTCACCAAGCCGGACGAGATCATGACCCTGGATTTTGCGGGCGCCGAGCGGGTCGGAATCGATGCGCTCATGGTGCGCAGCAATACGATCTTTTTCTCCCCAGACGCCGGTTTCTCCGTGGACGCAGATGCGTTTGCCGACGAAGACGTGGTGGCCTATCACGCCACAGAACAAACCTACTCCATGTTCTTCGACGGCTCGGCCCACGGGCTCCCCCCCGGTGCCAATCTCGACGCCGTGTGTTTTGAGCCGGGCACGACCAACCTGCTGTTTTCTCTGGATACGACCATTTCGATCCCCGGCGAAGATGTGGACGACGAAGACATTTTCCTCTTTGAATCCGGCGACATCATGGTCTATGCGGACGGCTCCACCCTGTTGGGCATTCCGCCACAAGCAGACCTCGACGCACTGAGCTGCGACGAGGACCACCTCTTTTTCTCGCTGGATGTCACGGCCACCCTGAACGGCCATACGGGTACCGACAAAGACATCTGGGTGTATCACGAAGCGGGGAGCTTTGTGACCCTGCTCCGGCACACGCATATCGAATCCCGGGCGGATCTGGCCGCCCTGGATGACCCAAACGATGCAGACGGAGACTGGCTGACGGATTTCGAGGAATCGACCGGACAGGATGAAGCCGTGACCACCTATCCGGGGACCACGTTCGAGCTGGGACCCAACGGATTCAAGTCGAACCCCAGCATGGCGGACAGCGACGGCGACGGGATGCACGACGGGCGGGAGGCGGCGTGCGGCACAGACCCGTACAACGACGCGGACTACCTGCGCGTGACGGCCATCGCCTCCGCCCCCGGCGGCGAGGTGGTCACCTGGGCGTCCGTGGCCGGCAAGGAATATGACGTGGAGGCCGCCCCCTCCCTCACCGCCCCCGGTGGCGGGCCGATCATGACGGGAATCGAGGCCCACGGCGCTTCGACATCGGTTACCAATCACAGTGGCGTGTCCGTCTACTTCTACCGTGTTTCACTCAATCCGGGGTTTTAGCACTATGAAGCGTGTTGTCCTTGTTGCGTTCCTGGTGTGTGCGGCGGCGGGTTCGTCCCTCGCCGGGGACGGCTGCATCGAATTGAGCTCCCACGACTTCTCCTCGGGTACCTATACGGTGGAGCAAGCGGGATGCTACCGGTTTACGGAAGACATCGTCTTCACCAATGTGGGGGCGATCGGCCTGCTGATTGCGGTTGATGAAGTGTCGATCGACCTGAACGGGTTCGGGTTTTACGGTCCCGGGTCCGGCAGTGGAAACGGCATCATTCAGTCCTTTTCGCTTCCCACCATGGAGCGGATCGAAGGCCTCCGCCTGTACAACGGAACCATCGCGGGGTGGGGAGGGGACGGTGCGTCCGGGGTTGTTGCCTCGGGGCGGCGCTGCCGGTTTGAGGGATTGGTTCTTCGGGACAACTACAACGGATTGCTCGCAATACAGGGGGCAATTGTCACCGGCTGCCGGGCCGGCCGGAACGTCGAGATCGGAATCGGTACAGGACCCGGAAGCATCGTACGGGCATGCACGGCAAGGGAGAACGGGAAGGTGGGGTTCACCATCGAAGGGATTTTGAGTCACTGCACCTCGGTGAGCAATGGGAACGGGATCGCAGCGGGGGCGGGCGCTTTGGTCAGCGACTGCGTCGTGTCGGGAAACGAGACCAACGGGATTCTCACGCTGGGGGAAGCCCTCGTGACCGGCTGTTCCGTCTCGGGAAACGGGCGGGAAGGCATCCTGCTGGAAGAGCGGGGGGTGGTGAAACACTCCACGCTGGAGGGCAATACGCTTCAGGGCGTGTATGCCGATGATTCGAGTTCCATCCTTCGCTGCATCGCACGGGGGAACGGGGAGGCAGGCATCACCGTGAGGCGGGGATGCCTGATTTCCCGATCGATCAGCTCTATCAATGATGTGGACGGGATCGAGATCGAAGAGGGCTCCTGCCGGGTGGCGGATAACGTCTTCATGCGCAATGGATACTCCGGCCTCTGGTCCCATAACGGGGCGGGCCGCAGCCACATCCGACACAACACCGCCCGGGGCAACAGCCGCAATGGAATCGAGATCATGTCGGGGACCAACCTCGTGATGCGGAACCTCGCAGCAGACAACCCGGGCCCCGGCGGGGACTACCGCATCCTGGGGGTAAACTCGATCGGTCCGCTGACCACCAACCCGAGCAACACCTATGAGACAGCCAACTTCGATTTTTAACCCGCGGGCCGGCCGGCTCGGCGCCGGTCTGGCCGCGCTGGTGGGAATGATTCTCTGGCCGTCCCCGGCCGCGGCGGCGGATGGACGGATCCCGATTGCCCAGCACCACCTGACCTCACCGCCGCTGGTCATTACCAACAGCGGGTCGTATGTCGTCGTGGAAACCCTGCGCGTCTCCAACCAGGAACACGCCATCGAGGTAGACGCTGATGATGTAACCATCGACCTGAACGGCCATGCCGTGATCGGCCCGGGCGGGGTGTACACCGGAACGGGCATTTACCAGCACTCCAACCGCGTCTCGCTGACGGTATGCAATGGTGTGGTCCGGGACTTTCGGTCGACCAGCCAAGGCGGCGTCCTCGCACTGGGCCGGGGCAACCGGATCGAAGCCGTGCGGGCCTTTTCGAACGGCACCGGGATCCGCACGGGGCCCGGAAGCCTTGTTCAATACTGTATGGCTCTATCCAACAGGGTGTTGGGGATCCATGTGCTCGATTCCCAGGTGCGGTATTGTACCGCCCAGTACAATCAGAATGCCGGCATACAGGCGGAGAAGGGATCCTCGGTTTCCGACTGTACTGCATCGTGGAACGACAACAGCGGGTTCTCGCTGCAGGGCGCAAGCCTGGTCGCCGGGGTGGCGAGGCAGAACCGCGGCTCGGGCATCTACGGGGCCAAAGACGCGTCCGTTGCCTCGAGCTGCGCCACGCTCAACACCAACGACGGGATTTTTGTTGCCCCGGGCCGGGTGGTCGGGTGCTACGCAACCCGGAACGGGGAAGACGGGATCCAGATCCATACCTACAGCTCGGTGTATTCATCCGCGGCAAAAGACAACCGCGAAACGGGGATCAAGGCGTTGTATTACGGCGGCATGATCGAAGGCTGCGTGTCAGCACTCAATGGTTGGTTCGGCATCGCGATCGGCAATGCCTCGCGCGTGAGTGGCAACCTGCTCTTCAGCAACGGCAATGAACAGTACGGCAAGGCGTTCGAGATCACCGGCGCCGGCAACCGGCTCGAAGCCAATCATATCTGCCTGCACACCAACAGCATTACGCTGTCACGCTCCGGGAATCTGCTGGTCAGGAACTCAAGCGCATATGCCGACGCCGATCATTACAACATTCACGTCAACAGCACGAATATCGTGGGGCCCGCCTATTCATCCACGATCCTATGGCGCGAGCCCTGGGCCAATTTTGAATTTGGAGATTGAGAGATGAGGAATCCCGTCCCGCGCAGAATCGTCCGTGTCCCCGCGCTCGCGGCGGCGGTCTCCTGCATGGCGTTTGCGCCGGCGGGGCAGGCGGGGGACGGGCGGATCGAAATCTCCCAGCGGCAGATGCCGTACCTCATCACCAATTCCGGAAGCTACGTGGTAACCGAACCGCTGTCCGTACAGGACACCACCAACGGCATCACGGTGTATGCCGATGACGTGACCCTCGACCTCAACGGGTTTTCCCTTGTCGGTCCGTCGAGCCGGCCCAGCCTGAACGGGATTCACCAGCCTCAGCAGTACCGGGGCCTGTCGGTACGAGACGGATTCCTGACGGGGTGGCAGGAAGGATACGGCCTCTATGCGGGGGGGAAGGCCGCCCTCATACGCAATGTCCACACGAAGCAATGCGGAATGGGAATCCGGGCCGGCAGCGGCAGCGTGGTGGTCAACTGCAGCGGCTTCAGCAACGTCGTCTACGCCGTCTCGGCCGGCGAAGGATCGGTCCTGGCATCCTGCTCTGCGAGCTACAATGACAGCCACGGGTTTCTGGTCTCGGCCGGGGTCATGGGGGCCTGTATCGCCTGGAATAACGGATCCAACGGGTTGTCCGCCGCAGAGGGCAGTGTCGTCCGGAAATCGGTCTCGACCCAGAACCGGGGGGAGGGACTTCTTGCCTCGGATTCCGTGGTCGCGGATACCCACCTGGCCGGGAACCACCGGAATGGACTCGGTCTGATCGGTGCCTGCGTTCTCCGGGAAAGCCTCATCCGGGACAACCAGCAGGCCGGCGTCAACCAGCTTCCGGGCCTCGGCGACTACGCCTACGGGTCTCTCTTTGCAGACAACCTGGTGCTGGGGAATGGCAGCGACGGGATTTCCGCCTGGAACGGGTCTGCTGTTCTCGATTGCCATGTGGGAAATAACGCGGACGCGGGCATCCGCATCTTCGAGGCCTTCACCCTGGCCGCGCACAACCTATGCCGGGAAAACGGAACCGGCATCGAGGTGGACGGAATGTCCCCCGCATCCGGTCGGGGCAACCGGATCGAAGACAATACGCTGATCGGCAATGCCACGGGCCTGGACGTGCAGAGCGTCACCAACCTGATCGTACAGAACTACGCCACCGCCAACACCAATGCCAACTGGAATGTCGATCCCGGAAATCTCTACCACCAGATCAGCAACGTCACCAACGGCTGGCCCTGGACCAATCTCGAGTATTGAGGAACCAAAGTGATGAAGCGTAAGAGCGCCGCGATTCTGATTCTCGCCCTGTCCGTCGCGCCGGCGGTTCCCTCCCCGGCCGGAGACGGAG
The DNA here is from genome assembly GCA_964500395.1 of uncultured Verrucomicrobiota bacterium. Taxonomy (GTDB): domain Bacteria; phylum Verrucomicrobiota; class Kiritimatiellia; order CAZCOO01; family CAZCOO01; genus CAZCOO01. Next base: position 5,693 of record CAZCOO010000067.1, on the reverse strand, counting down.
CCTGGGAGATTGCAGAGATTCCCTATACCATCACCACCTCCGGACATTATGTGGTCACCCGCGACCTGGCCCTTGTCGGAACACATTTGTCCCAGAGCGGCATTAGCGTCCTGGCGGATGATGTGGTGATCGACCTCAATGGATGGACCCTTTCCGGAGGGGGAAGCACCTCCGGCAGCGGCATCTATCAACCGTCGACCAACCGGAACCTGACCGTTCAGAACGGACAACTCATTCGGTGGGCAAACATTGCGATTATGCACTCCTACAGTGGCGGGCTCCTGTGCACGGGGGAGGGCAATCAGATCCGGAATCTGCAGGTGCGGCGGAGTCATAACGGCATTGTCACGGGGCCGGGCAGTATCGTGGAGGGGTGTAGTACCGAATCGGGGAGGCGGGCCGGGATTCGAACCCTGGGCCAATCCGTCATCCGGCATTGCACGGCCCGAAGCAACAGCTATCACGGCATCATCGCCGGCCCGGACAGCGTGGTCGAGCACTGCTCCGCGCTGCGAAATGAAGGGGCCGGCATCCAGGCAGGGCCGAGGGCCCGGGTGCTATCCTGTTTGGCTTCACAAAACGGCGGGCTTGGAGTGCACACGGAGCCCGGGAGCACGGTGGAGCATTGCCAGGCCATTGCCAACCAATCCAACGGCTATCATCTCGGCGTCGGCAGCCTGTTGCTCCACTCGGGGGCCTCGACCAATGCACGCGAGGGCGTCGTACTGGAAGAGGACAGCCTGGCCGAACGATGCCGGGTTCATGAAAACGCGCGGAACGGGTTTGTCGCCTCAAACACAACACGGATCGTGCAGTGTGCCGCGTTCCGGAACGGCTCCTCGGGCATCCGGATCGAGGGGTGGGGATGCCACGTGGCCGACAATGTGTGTTATACGAACGGCCATTCGGGGATCCTCGCAACCAGCGACTCCTCCGGCAACCGCATCGCCGACAATACACTCGTGGACAATGTGTACGGCATCTATGAAAACGGCTCCAGCAACGTCCTGACCCGCAACTTTGCCGTGGGCAATGGCTGGCACGATTATTTCGTGAACGGCAGCGACGTCGTGTTTCCCCTGAGTGACGACGGATCCACCCCGGCGGCCTGGGCCAATTTCGGGTTCTGATCGAGCGCCCTCCCCGGCAGCCCAGAAGACCCGACCGCGCCCCGGACGGGGTGCACGATGCACACCCAGGCCCGGCCCTGCCATCCCGGGCTCCCGCCCTCTTTTCCCCATCATTTCCCCCCCGGGCGCATCTTTTTCATATACAAATCCCGGCGAAGGGTGTAGCGCTTTACTGGTCTACACCCCCTTGAATTGGAGATGACTTGATGTTTGATCGTTTACCCCTGCGAGCCGGGTGGCTCGCCGCCGCCGCGGGCGCCCTCGCCTGGTTCGCTTCTTCCCCCTCCAGTCCCGCCGGGGCCTACAAGGTCTATTCCACCTATCTCTGGCACTTGCAGCAGCCCAACTACTGGCCGGAGAAAGTCGCCGGACAGGACCGGTACATGTTTGCCCAGGAACACCTGAGCGGAAGCCCGACCTATCCCGGCCATCCGGAAAACAACATCGCGGAGATTTTCGGAAAAGACGACCGGGTCGCCGTCTACCAGTACCGCACCCGCGATGCGGTGGCGGCCATGAACCAGCCGGATGCCGGCGCCCAGATCTCCTACTCGGGTTGTCTCATCGAAAACATCGAAAGCCTCGGGCAAAATAATTCCCTCGGCTACGGCCCCAACTGGCACTCCGCCATTCGGGAAGGGATGCAGTGGACGACCACCCGCGGCATGCGAAAGCTCGAACCGGTCGGGTTCACGTATCATCACTCGCTGGCGCCGCTGATCGATCCCGAGGCGCTGGAGATGGAGATCGAGCTGAACAAGCACATCTGGTGGAAGGCATGGCTGGGCTACGACTACACCCCCGAGCAGCCCCATCCCAAGGGATTCCGCTGCGCGGAGGAGACCTTCTCCACCCGCATCATCGACGACCTGGTGAAGGCCGGCTACGAATGGGTGATTGTCCCGAATCACCATCTCTCCCGCACCCACCCCAACTATCAGCAGCTCCACGGCAAGGGGCTCTACGACGCCCCGAACAAGGCGGACCAGATCAATCCCCCCAACAACGGCGGGTGGTACTCCGGCGAGATTGACGGGCGCGGCTCGACCGAGTCGATCCCCTTTTCCTTCCAGGCCCACTGGGCCAAGCAGGTGGACCCGGAGACCGGCCAGGAATACAAGATCATCGTGGTGCCCATGACGGACCTGGGCAGCTACCGGGACGGGTACAGCCAGCAGGGCGCCGGCATCCTCGACACCCTCAATGCCTACGCCAATCACGATCAGCCCTGCATCGCGCTCTTCTCGCACGACGGCGACAACGCGTGGGGCGGCGGCTACAGCTACTACAACCAGGCGGTGCCCTCCTTCGTCGGAGAAGCGGCGAGCAAAGGCTATCGCCCCACCACCATCCAGACCTTTCTCGATGAGAATCCGCCCCCGGCGGACGACGTGGTCCACGTGGAGGACGGCTCCTGGTTCAACGCGACCGACGATTGGGGCCACCCCCAGTACTGGAACTGGCTCTGGTACCCGCAGCGGGACCGCGACGCGCCCGAATACGACTACAACGACCCGTCCACCTGGGCGGATATCGAAAACGGCTGGTCCGAGGACTTCCGCAACTGGGCCGTCATCATGGGCGCCCAGAACTACGTCAGCACCGCGCGGCAGATTCATGAAGACAACGGCGAGCGCTTCGACACCTGGCGCGTACAGGACCCGACCGTGTCCGGCGCCAACGATGCGGAGCTGGCCTGGCACTTCTTCCTGCCCTCCCTGACCAGCGGGTACATGTATTACGGCAAATCCATCGACATGGAGGTCAAGCAGACCCTGGCCTGCAACACGGCGCTCCCGTACGCGCGCAACGTGTTCTCCTCCTACCCGCTGCCCGCCTACGATGAAACCGGCCCCACCGTGTTTATCCCCCAGCGCTATCCCTACAACCCCGGCACCACCAATTACGGATCCGCCTACGGATACCAGTCCTGGGTGAACACCAACGGGTGGTACATCTGGACCTTTGCCGCCGATGTCTCCAGCGTCACGTCCGTGGTGCTGAAAATCCGGCAGGACAACGACGGGTTCAACCCGCTCAGCAACAACGACAACGAGACCTACGCCGGCGGCGCCTCCGTCGGATCCTGGACCAGCTACCCCATGAACAAACGGGATGCCTCCACCTTCGAGGGGAACGTGAACAACGACCCCGAAATCGATTTCTTCATCATGCCCGACGACGGCTCGGGCACCTCCTACACCGCCGACCAGTACTGGTTCAAGATCACCGGCTACGACAACGTGCTGCTCGACTACTACGTGGAGGCCTACGATGCCCTGGGGAATGTCGAGAAGACGGAAATCCAGCACGTCTTTGTCGGCTCGGAAGGCGGGGCCTCCCCCGTGCAGATTTCGCCCGTCGCCCCGGAGGACTGCGAGGACGTGGTCATCCGCTACGACGCCGCGGACCGGCCCCTGGACGGAGTGAGCCCGGTGGAGATGACGATCTCGTACGACAACTGGGCCTCGTCCTCCTCCCTCTCCATGGCGAGTGCCGGGGCCAACGAGTGGATCGTGACCAATACCGTGCCGGACGGCGCCACCAACGGCGTGTTCTACTTTTCCGACGGCGGGGCGACCGTGGACAACAACGACGGCGAAGACTGGCACTTCAATGTACAGCCCTGCTCCTTCCAGACCCCCTCCGCGATCGTCACCGACCCCGCGTCCCCGGACGGCTGCGTGGACGTCACCATCACCTACCTCCCCAATGAGGGCCCCCTGCAGAATGCGAGCAACCTCTACATCCACGTCGGCCACGACGGCTGGCAGGATGTCCTGGTGCCCAACCCGCAGATGGTCGACAGCGGCACGGGATCGTTCAGCTACGTCTACAGCATCCCGCGCGGATCGGAGACCATCAACATTGCCGTCAACAACGGCGACGGCCTGTGGGACAACAACGGCGGAGACGACTGGACGATCCCGGTGACGAACTGCGAAGAGCCCGCCACCTTCAGCCCGGCGGCCCCCGAGGACTGCGATGACCTCCTCATCACCTACGATGCCGTCGGCGGCCCGCTCGAGACCGCCGCCACCGTACAGGTCCAGCTCCAGTGGCAGCCGCCCCAGACCCCCGTGGCGCCGGACATGACCCTCTCCAACGGCCTGTGGACCTATACCGCCGACATCCCCGAGGGCTCCACCAACGGGCTGTTCTATTTCCACGACGGCGACGGCACCACCGACGGCATGGCCAACCCGTGGGAGGTGGCGATCGCCTCCTGTTCCACGAACGTGGTCCAGTCGGAGGTCGTCTTTGACCCGCCCAATCCCACCGGCTGCGGCGATGTAACCGTCACGTACCTGCCCGGCACCGGCCCCCTCAAGGATGCGGAGTTCATCTACATCCACATCGGCCACGACGGCTGGCAGGATGTCATCACGCCGGATCCGGCCATGACCTCCAGCGGCACCGGAAGCTTTTCCTACGTCTACGCCCCTCCCGCCGGGACCGAGGAGATCAACGTGGCCCTCAACAACGGATCCACCTGGGACAACAACGGCGGGGATGACTGGACCGTCGTCGTCTCCAACTGCAGCCAGGTGGTCTCCCAGCAGGTCCGGCTGGTCCGGGGAAGCCCGTCCGTCGAAGACGACCCGGCAACCCAGAACGAGGTCGGCGAGTCCCCGGACTTCAACCGCACCGGCGGGGCGGCGGTCACCACCTCGCAGGGCGGGTTCGGCGCCTTCGGCCAGGTGTACTTTAACTACGACGCCACCAACCTCTACGTGGGCGGCGACGGCAGCCTCATCGCGGGCAGCAACAATGCCATGATCATCTTCCTGTCGTTGGACACCATGGCCGGGCCCGCGGCAAACCTCTGGAGCCACACCGGGAATCCGCAGGGGCTGGACTTCCTGCACAACCTGCAGTTCACCCCGGGTGTGAACATCGCCATCGTGCTCGGCGACGAATGGGGCGACGGGACGTATCCCAGCTTCGCCCTCGGAGACGGGTACGACTTCGGGCAGGGCATTTACGACCTGTCGGCGGCCCTGAACTTCCCGGCCGTCTCCAATTCCAAACTCGCCCAGTTCGACGGATCGGGCACCAATGCCACCGCGACCACCGACGACGACGGCAATCGGCTCACGGATCGCTGGGAGGCCTGCATCCCCTGGGCCGAGGTCGGCGCCCCCGGCGGGATCGACGACCTGGGCAGCCTGCACGTCTCCGGCGTGCTGGCCAACAGCTCCACCAACGGGCCCGATCGATACCTCTCCGGCAATTACCTGGGCCTGACCGCCACCAACAGTGCCGGCCTGGACGGGGTCAACAATTTCGGGTTCGGGTTCGTCACGCTCAGCGGTCTCGAAGTGGGCCTGCCCAATGCGGATACCGACGGGGACGGCATCCCGGACGAATGGGAGACCCGGTACTTCGGCGGCAAGACCAATGCCACCGCCTCGCTGGACAGCGACGCGGACGGCTTCAGCAACTGGGATGAATGGCAACTGGGGACCCATCCCATGAGTGCTTCCTCCCGGTTCGTCCTGCACGATGTGGACTACAGCAGCACCCACCCGGAGATCACCTGGAGCAGCGTGGGCGGCAAGG
>CAZCOO010000066.1:10549-13203 GCA_964500395.1 uncultured Verrucomicrobiota bacterium | reverse complement strand
CTCATGGCCGGAACGATTCCATCCGACCCGCTCCCTTTCGCCTGGTGAACTGCAGCCCCTCTTGAATCCCGACAAATCTGCCCCAGATTGATTTGAACACGGGACGAAGACGTTCTGTCGTAGTCGGTACAGAAGGAGGTTGAATGTTCACGCACAGTGTAAAACTGTTCCGGTTGCTTGGCTTTGAAGTGCCGGCGAACTCGCCGGATCCTGCTCCGACCAGAACAGCATCGGCCCCGACGAAGACGCCATGTACGCGCTGAACCTGATGCATCGGAGCGGCAACAGCCGTCTCATGGTGGTCGAGGGGGATCGCCTGCTCGGCATCCTATCGCTCAAAGACATGTTGAAGTTTCTCTCTCTCAAGCTGGATCTCGAAGGGGCCGGATCGGACGGCGACTGAGTCGCCACCCCCCCTCCCCGACCGGCGCCGGATCCAGCTCCGCCCGCCCCCGGCCGTCCCCCTCCCGGCCGGCGGGCGGGCCTTTTTTACATTGCAGAGCCGCACCAGACTGCGCAGAGTTTCTCTTTTGCCCACCCAGCATGGACGGACGAGATGGCAGACCAGGACACCACCCCCATGATGAAGCAGTACCTCGGCATGCGCAGGCAATTGCCGGAGGATACCCTTCTCTTTTTCCGCCTGGGGGATTTCTACGAGATGTTTTTCGAGGATGCCAAAAAGGCCGCCGACATCCTCGATATTGCCCTGACCAAGCGCAACAAGATCCCCATGTGCGGCGTGCCGTACCATTCCAGCGAGTCCTATCTCGCCCGCCTCATCCGAGCCGGCATGAAGGTCGCCATCTGCGAACAGACCGAAGATCCCGGCGCGGCCAAGGGCATCGTGAAGCGGGAGATTGTCCGGGTCGTGACGCCCGGCGCGATCCTCGAGGACCAGGTCCTCGACGCCGACCGGAACAACTATCTCGGCGGTCTGTGCCGTCGAAACGGCCAATACGGCCTGGCCCTCCTGGACCTTTCCACCGGGGATTTCCGGGTGCAGGAGGCCTCCGACGCCGCCGCGATCCGCAGCGCCATGGCCCGGGAGGCGCCCGCCGAAGTCGTCGTCCCGGAGGAGGACCGCGCGGCCGATTTCATGCGGGAGGTTCTCGACGGCCGGCACGGGTTCGCCCTCACCCCCGGCGAGGACTGGCTGTTTGACCCCGCGGCCGCACGCGATGTCCTCACCCGGCACTTCCGGGTGCATTCGCTGGAAGGGTTCGGATGCGAACACATGGATGCCGGCGTCTGCGCCGCCGGGGCGATCCTGTATTACGTCACCCGGGAACTCCATCAGCCCGCCCACCATGTGAGCCGCCTGCGCGCGAGCCGGGCGGGTCGTACCATGCTGCTGGACGAAGCGACCATCGCCAATCTCGACCTGATCCCGACCCGGCCCGGCGGGGCGCCGGGCGCGTCCGCCCACCTCCTCCACGTCCTCGACACCACCCGGACCGCGATGGGGAGCCGCATGCTTCGCCGGTGGCTGTTACACCCCCTGCTGGACCGCGCCGCGCTGGAGGCCCGGCACCAAACCGTGGAGGCCCTGGCCCGCGATCGGCGCGGCCTTCAGGAGCTGCGGGGCGCCCTGGGCGAGGTCAAGGACCTGGAGAGGCTCCTCTCCCGCTTGGGCAGCGGCAGCGGAAATGCCCGCGACCTGAAAGCCGTGGCCCAGTCCCTCCGCACCCTGCCCGCCCTCCGCGACCGGGCCGGGGGCGTGGGCACACCCCTGGCGGAGCGGCTCGCCGCGGAAATTGAGCCCCTGCCGGACCTCGCCGACCTCCTGGACCGGGCCATCGTCGACGAACCCCCCGTCACCCTGCGGGAGGGGGGGCTGATCAAGCGGGGCTACCACGCGGACCTCGACGACCTCCACAGCGCCGGCAGCGAAGGCAAGCAGTGGATTGCCGATTTTCAGTCCCGCGAACAACGGCGAACCGGGATCAAATCCCTCAAGATCCGCCATAACAAGGTCTTCGGCTACTACATCGAAGTCACCAAGGCGAATCTCGACGATGTCCCGGACGATTACATCCGCAAGCAGACCCTGGTCAATGCGGAGCGCTTCATCACCCCGGAGCTGAAGGAGTGGGAGAACAAGATCCTCGGCGCCCACGAGCGGGCGGTCGAACTCGAGTACGAACTCTTCACCGGCATTCGCCGGCAGGTCGTGGAACAGACCGACCTCCTGCAGCGCACAGCCGCCGCCATTGCCGCCCTGGATGTGCTGGCGGCCTTTGCCGAGCGGGCCCTGGTCAATCGCTATGTGCGCCCCACTCTCCACGAAGACGACCGGCTGGTGATCCGCGACGGCCGGCACCCGGTCATCGAACAGATGCTCGACGCAGAACCCTTCGTCCCCAACGACACCGACCTGGACGGGGTGAACAACCAGATCCTGGTCATCACCGGGCCGAATATGGCCGGAAAGTCCACCTACATCCGCCAGGTCGCCCTCCTGACGATCATGGCCCAGGCCGGCAGCTTTGTCTCCGCCACCGCCATGGACCTGGGCCTGGTGGACCGCGTCTTTACCCGGGTGGGCGCCAGCGACGACCTGGTCCGCGGACGCAGCACGTTTATGGTGGAAATGCAGGAGACCGCCAACATCCTGCACAACGCCACCCCCCGGAGCCTGATCGTGCTGGATG
>CAZCOO010000066.1:0-10539 GCA_964500395.1 uncultured Verrucomicrobiota bacterium | reverse complement strand
TAACCAGCACCTTTGACGGCATCAGCTTCGCCTGGGCCGTGGCCGAGTTTCTGCATACAGAGGCGGAGGTCAAAGCGAGGACCCTGTTTGCCACCCACTACCACGAACTCACCGACCTGGCCATGCTCTTCCCCGGCATCCGCAACTACAATGTCCTCGTGCGGGAACGAGACGACAAGATCGTGTTTCTCCGCAAGATTGCGCCCGGCGCCGCGGACAAGAGCTACGGCATCCAGGTGGGCCGCCTCGCCGGCCTGCCCGCCCCCGTGATCTCCCGGGCCAAGGAGGTGCTCAGCAACCTCGAAGAGGGGGAATTCGGCGAGAGCGGACAGCCGCAAATCGCCCGCCACCGCCCGCGAAAAAAGGCCCCCGACGCCAACCAGCTTTCCCTTTTCGGCGACCCGGCCGACCCGGCCTGACGGGGCCGATTCCCGGCATCATTCCGGATACCAGACCTTCACGGACAGTGTTTTGCGCCCCCATTCCAGGGCCTCCCGGTGGCTGCGGAAAAACAGATCCAGATGCCGTCCCCGAATCGCCCCGCCCCGGTCTTCGACCCGCCCGTACCCATACCCCGGAATCTTCACGATGGTCCCCATGGGAAACACCGCGGGATCCGCGGCGAGGGTCCCGCGCCGCGCCTGCACTCCGCCGGCGGTCTGCCCCACCACTTTCGGCTTCCCCTTGTTGGGCCCGCTGCTGAACACCGGTTTCCCGTACCACGTCCGCTCCCATCCGCAGCAGAGGCGGCACTCGCAATACCCGGTCGTTTCCACCGTCACCGTCCGCCCCGGAACCCCGGGGGGCGGAACCGGTCGCCCCCGCCCGGGCAGCCACAGGCAGGCACTGACCGCGACGAGGGTCAAGCCCGTCACGGCCCAGGCGAGCCGCCCGGGACCCAGCCTCCTCAAGACGATTCTGCATACGTTCCACATCGTTTTCACCCCGCTCATTCCTAACCCGAGTCTAACCTCTTCCAAGTCTGCGGAAAATTATGAAAAAGTATTAAACGCTCTTCCCGAAACCGCGTACTTTTACTTCCAGTTTCAACATATGACGATTCAAAACCGAACACGAACCATGGCTTCTCAACCACATATCGAAACCGATTCCACCGCCCCCGGCGTGCGATACCTCCGCATGCTGTGGGGGATCCCCGACAAACCGGCCCGCCAGGAGGCCCCGGAGAATGTGAATACCAATATTTACGAGACGCCGAACCGTCAGCGGATCGGCGCCCGACGATTCCCATCCCACCCATAGGTTATCGTATCCCCACGCGATAGCCACTCAGTCGCCCGGCTTCCCCATCGGCCGGGCGACTTTTTTTTCACTTTGCATTTGCACGGGGCCGCCCCTTTCGGGCGATGATGGGCGGATGAATCCACCCGTCGCCCATGTCCGCCATGCCCCGCCGCGCGAGCAGGCCATCAAACTGCTCGCCGCCTGGCAGAAGAACCCGCGCCGATTCCCCGAACGGGATCTGGCCGAAGTCCATACCGACCGCTCCATGATCATGGATTTGGTGTACGGGACCGTCCGGCACAGCAAATCGCTCGAGTGGATCCTCTCCCAGCTCATCCGGCAAACGCCCCGCCCCCTCCAGCAGGCCGCCCTCACCATGGGCCTGTACGAACTCTTTTTCCGCCCGGACCCCGCCGATCACGCGGTGGTCAATGAAACGGTCGAAGCCATCACCCGCCTGGTGAACAAGCGGGAGGCCGCCTTTGTGAATGCGGTCCTGCGAACCGCGATCCGCAATCGCGAGGACCTGACCCGGCAGCTCCGCCGCCAACCGCTCTCCATCCGGCATTCGCACCCCCTTGAGATCACCCGCCGGTGGGAAAAGGCCTACGGGTTCCGGGTGGCCCGGCAGTTGGCCGAGTGGGACAACGTCCCCCCCGACGTGGTGCTGCGGCACTGCGCCCTGAACATCCCGGCGGCCGAGTTTCGCGACGCCTTTCGCAAGGAGGGCATCGAGCTCCGCCCGCATGCGGCGGCGGGCGCCGCCTGGCACATCGTTCCGCGCGGCCACCCGGTGCCCAGCCTGCCCGGCTACCGGGAGGGATGGTTCCTGGTCATGGACCCGGCGACGGAATTGGCCGTCCGCCTTCTCGACCCGCGTCCCGGCATGTCCGTTCTCGATGCCTGTGCCGCCCCCGGCGGCAAGACCACCCTCCTCGCCGAGGCGATGGAGAAAGAGGGGCGGCTCGTGGCCATGGACCGCCACGATGACCGGCTCGCCACCCTGCGCGACACGCTCCGGCGCCTCCGCCTCGACGATTGGGTGCAGGTCCTGAAGGGCGATGCCGCCGATGCGCCCAAGACGGGTTCCGGCGACCGCCCCCCCCTGTTCGATGCCGTCCTCGCCGATGTCCCCTGCACCAATACGGGTGTCTTCCGCCGCCGCCCCGACGCCCGCTGGAATTTTTCCGAGATGCGGCTTCGAAAGCTGGTGCACACCCAGGAGCGCATTCTCGACGGGCTCGCCCCCCTTGTGAAACCCGGCGGGCATCTCGTCTACAGCACCTGCAGCCTGGAGCCCGAGGAAGATGAGAGCATCTGCACCCGCTGGGCCCAGCGGCACCCCGAATTCCATTTCCTGAAAGCGGAGAAAAGCATCCCGCCCCGCACCCTGATGGACGGCGCCTATGCGGCCCTGTTCGAACGGCGGGAGGGTGCAGACGGAGGCGCACCATGACCAGCGCACAGACACGGCTTCGCGTGACGATCTGGAACGAATACCGACAGGAGCGGGAAGAGGAGGAGACCGCCCGGACCTATCCGCAGGGGATCCACGGCGCCCTGGCGGCCGAGCTCGGCCGCGATGCGTCGCTGGAGATTCGCACGGCGACCCTGGATGAGCCCGAACACGGCCTGCCCCCGGCGGTCCTGGACGCCACCGACGTGCTCCTGTGGTGGGGCCATCGGGCCCACCGGGAGGTATCCGCCGCCTGCGTGGACCGCATCGAGGCGCGGGTCCGCGCCGGGATGGGCTTTGTCGCGCTCCACTCCGCCCATTTTGCCGAGCCGTTCATCCGGCTGATGGGCACGAGCTGCAAGCTGGGCCACTGGGCGGAAAACGGCCGGCGGGAAACCCTCTGGGTCGTGGCCCCCGATCACCCCGTCGCGCAGGGCCTGGCCCCCAGTTTTTCCCTGCCGCAAACGGAGATGTATTGCGAACCCTTCGACGTTCCTCCGCCGGATGAACTCCTCCTGGTCTCCGCGTTTGAGGGCGGCGAGGCGTTCCGCAGCGGATGCGTATGGCATCGAGGCCGAGGCCGGGTGGTCTATCTGCGGCCCGGCCACGAAACGTACCGCATCTACCACGACCCGCACATGCTCCGGCTCCTCGCCAACACCGTCCACTGGCTGGGATCCCCGTCCTCCCCCCCCTCCTCATGACGCCCCCGGATGCATTTTCCGCCTTCTGCCGGAAAGCCGGGGTCGCCCCGGACCCGGACGCGCTCGACCGCCTGGGTGCTTTCGTCGACCGGATCGCGGTTACCGGCCGCCGGCAGAACCTGGTGGCGGACCCAACCCCGGAAACAGTCTGGATGCGGCACGTCGCGGACAGCCTGGCGATTGTCCCGCACCTGGGCGGGGCGTTTCCCCTCATCGACGTCGGCAGCGGGGCCGGGTTCCCGGGGATTCCCCTGGCCATCCTGTTTCCCGATCGGCCTGTGACCCTTCTGGAGAGCACCGGCAAAAAGGCCCGGTTCCTTGAAGCCGCGGTCCGCGAACTCGGCCTGGCGCGCGCGCGGGTCGTCAACCTCCGGGCCGAAACCGCGGCCCACGAGGCGGAGCACCGCGGGGCCTACGCCCAGGGAACCGCCCGCGCCGTCGCCCCCCTGCCCGTCCTCCTGGAACTCCTGCTCCCGTTCCTCCAGCCCGGCGGATCGCTCTGGGCCATGAAGGGGGAAAAGGCCGCCCGGGAAGCGGACGAGGCCGCTCATGCCCTCCACGTTCTGGGCGGGACCCTGCAACGGATCATTCCCCTGCCCTCCAGCTCGTCCCGGCCCGCCGCGCTCATTCACATCACCCGGACGGGCGAGGGGCCGGCCGCCTATCCGCGCCCGCCCGGCCGTCCGGCCAAAGCCCCCCTTTGACCCCTATGAAGATCGGCATTCTCTCGGATACACACGGTCACATCCCCCGCACGGGGCAGGCCGTCGAAGCCCTGCGCAGGGAAGGCGTCGACTATGTCCTGCACGCCGGCGACATCGGCGCAGAGGGGGTCCTCATCGAGCTGGCGGCCGGATTCGAGCCGCAGGCCATCCCCGTCCTCGCCGTTCTGGGGAACGTGGATGCCGGGGATCCCGCCCTCGCCCGGTTCCCCGAGAGCGCGGGCGTTCGCGTGGCCGGGTGGCGGGCGGACTGCACCCTGGACGGTCTTCGTTTCGCCCTGCTCCACGGACATGACGGCCGCGCCCTCCGATCCGCCGTCGAGTCCGGGTCGTATCATGCGGTCGTGACCGGCCATACCCATCGGTTCGAGGACCGCCGGGAAGGCCCGACGCGGATTCTCAATCCCGGTGCCGTGTACCGGAGCCCGGCCCCCGGCGTCGCCGTCTTGGATACCCGCTCCCAGGTCTTTACCCACATCCCGCTGCCGCCCCTATGATGAAGGATCGGGCCAGACCCCCAGCTCTTTCAGCTCCGGCTCGCACAGCTCGAGAAACGGGCACAGCCGGCAGGTGTTGAAATCCGGCGCGAGGTCCCACTCCGCCCGCGGCCGCGGGGCATTGCGCTGCAGGTCTCCATTCTCCAGGTAATCCGCCATGTCCTGAATCGACGTGAGGATCGAAGCCCGCGCTTTGTCCAGAAACGCCGAATCGACCGGCTCGCAGACCGTGGCGCCATCGCGCAGGTATTCCAGCGCCACCTGAATCCGTTCCGGCTCGACCCCGTGCTTCCGGTTGGCCCACAGGGCGTAGACGCCGAGCTGCAGCCGATGCTCCGCCCGGGCCGAGCCGGATTTCCAGTCGATGATATGCCAGTCCTCCCCCGCCCGGTAGACCAGGTCCGGGATGGCATAGATCTTGATCCCGTCCAGGAAAAAGTGCTCGGGATCGCCCCGGCCCGGCAGGTCCACGGATACTTCGCTCTCCCGCGGGATGTCCCGGAGGCGGGGCAGCACCCGCTGCTCGAAATTGGCGAGGCACCCCTTCACGATATCGGCGACCTGCCGGACGTAGTCGCCGTCCTTGCCCGGGTGGAACTCGGGATAGTAGTGCTCGTGCAGATTGCACCGTTTTGCATCCTGCTGCCAGGCGCGGGTCCTGGATTCGTTCCAGAGGGACCGCAAAAACGGCCGTAGCGTCTTGTCGAACACCGCCTCCACGCTCATGGGGCGCCCCGCCCGGGCGGCGGTGAGCATGGCCTCGACGCCCCGCTCCACCGCATCGCCCGCGAGGGCGTGGCGGGAGGTCATCTTGCTCAGCAGGTAGGCCTGCCGGGTCGTCGGAGCGGCGTCCTTCTTCCATCCCCCCCATTTGCCGTACTTATCCCAGTAGCGCCGGCGACGGCACTGCTCGAAGGCGGTGCCCGCCGAGTAACTCCAGGAAAATGTATTCTCCAACTTTGCCATAAATTTCTACCTGTTGGGTCTTGAAATGCGTCCGCGGGATGCTACTCTCATCCCCTTTGTACAGGAATGTCCGGTACAAAGCCAACGTTGCTAACCCCGTACGTGACATCATGAAGACAGACATCCATCCCGAATACATCGACGCCGTCATCAAGTGCGCGTGTGGGAACGTGATCAAGACCCGCTCCACGGTCAAGGAAATGCACGTGAACACATGCTCGGCCTGCCATCCGTTCTACACGGGCCAGGCGAAGTACATCGACACGGAAGGACGCGTCGAACGGTTCAAGAAACGCTACGGCAAGACAGTCGGAAAGCAGTAGCACTCCACTCGCACGGCCGGGCCGGCGCTTCCCTCCGGGAAGATCCGGCCCGTTCTCTATCCGTGCGGAATCCCCAGCCGGCGGCTCAATGATCGTTGACCCCTCATACCTTCAGCGGGTGGATACCCGGATCCGGGAGCTCGAAGAGCAAATGGCCGACGCCTCCGCCGAGGGGCACACCGGCCGCTTCAAACAGGTCATCGCCGAACACGCCCACCAGAAGCGGATCCGGGAACGCACCGCCGCGTACCTCGACCTCATGAAGGAACTCGAGGGGGCCCGGACCATGGCCGAGGACGCCGACTCCGACCCGGACATGCGGGAGATGGCCCGCGAGGAACTCGAGACCCTCGAGGCCCGCCGCCCCGGGGTGGAGAAACGGCTGATGGTGGCCCTCCTCCCCCCCGATCCCGTGGAGGAGCGAAACATCATCATGGAAATCCGCGCCGGCACAGGCGGCGAAGAGGCCGCCCTTTTCGCCGGCGACCTCTTTCGCATGTACCACCGGTATGCAGACAGCCAGGGATGGAAAATCGATCTCATCGATGCCGGCACCAGCCAGACGGGCGGATACAAGGAAGTGATCTTTACCGTCGAGGGCGAGGGCCTCTACCGGCGCATGCGCTACGAAAGCGGCGTTCACCGCGTCCAGCGCGTGCCCGCCACGGAGGGCAGCGGCCGGATCCACACGTCGGCGGCCACCGTCGCCGTCCTCCCGGAAGCCGAAGAAATGGACGATCAGCTCGAGATCCCCAACGAGGACATCCGGATCGACGTCTTTCGCTCCTCCGGCCCCGGCGGCCAGAGCGTCAACACCACCGACAGCGCGGTGCGCATAACCCACATCCCCACCGGGCTCGTCGTCCAGTGCCAGGATGAAAAATCCCAGCACCGAAACCGGGACAAGGCGCTGCGCGTGCTCAAAGCGCGCCTGCTGGACCGGAAACGCGCCGAGGAGGCGTCCAAAACCGCCGACGCCCGGAAATCGCAGATCGGCTCCGGCGACCGCAGCGAGCGGATTCGCACCTACAATTTCCCCCAGAACCGCGTAACCGATCATCGCATCGGCTTGACCCTGCATAACCTCGACCGCATCATGGAAGGGGACTTGGACGAATTGCTCCAGACACTGTATGATCAGGACGTGGAAACGCGATTGGCCGCACAACAGAACACCTGAACAATCAGCCGACAATGGGGGATGCAGGGCCATGGGCACAGAGCCCCAGCAAAGCAGTGAGCGCACCGTCCTGGCTCAGCTCAAGCGGGCCCAGAAGCGGCTGGAGGATACCTGGCACCGCGACCCCCGCCTCATCGCCGAAGAACTCATGGGGAGCCTCCTCGACCTCCCCCGCCTCAAGCTCTTTCTCCACCCCCACAAACAACTGACCCGCAGCCAGATCGACGAGTACTGGGCGCAGGTCGAGCGCGTCGCCGGGGGCGAACCCCTCCAGTTCATCACCGGGCGCGCGGGCTTCATGGGGTTTACCTTCAAGACCGACCGGCGGGCCCTCATCCCCCGGCCGGAAACGGAGTGCCTGGTGGAGGATGTCCTCGGCTATGCTCCGCTCTGGCAGCAGCATGCACCGCATGTGGTCGACGTCGGCACCGGAAGCGGCTGCATCATCCTCAGCCTGGCGACGTTGCGGCCCCGCGGCCGCTACACGGCCATCGACATCAGCGAGGAGGCCATCGGGCTCGCCCGTGAAAATGAAAAGCAAGTGCGGCCCAAGGCCTCCGTAGACTGGCTCGTCGGCAATCTGCTGGACGAATTGAATCCGGGCACGGCCGATGCTATCGTGTCCAATCTCCCGTACATTCGCAGTCGGGATATCGAAGAACTGGATCCGGACATCCGGCAGCATGAACCCCGCGAGGCGTTGAACGGCGGCCACGACGGGCTGGACCTCATTCGCCGCCTGGCCCGCGATGCGGGGCGCGTCCTCAAGGATCGCGGGGCGCTGTTCCTGGAGGTCGGGGACGGGCAGGCGGACGACGTCCTCGCATGTCTGGACCAAAGCGGGTTTGAAGACATCCGGGTCCACAACGATTTAACCGGGCGGTGCCGTACGCTCCGGGGCATCTACAGCAAATGACGAGACTCCTCACAACCAGGCACAACCGAAAAACCGCTTCCTCCCGGTTCATCCCGCTGGTGATCGCCGCCTGCGTGCTGGGCCTGGTGCTGCAGTACAAGTGGACCCAGCAGAACAGGGAAACCCTCGTCTCGTCCAATACCGCCACCATGGTCAACCGGACCGTCCGCGACAGCCAGACCACGGTTCTCTGTTACCACTGCGAGGGCAGCGGCGTCATCCAGGACGGCCGCACGCAGATCTTCTGCCCGGTCTGCTTCGGCCTCGGATTCCGGGACGTCGTGAAGCTTTCCCAATCCCACTACCTCTGCCCCCGGTGCTCCGGCATGGGCCGCGTCCCCGGGGAAGAACCCGCCGATGCCCACACCTGTACCCTGTGCGAAGGGGCCGGCATGATTGCCCTGAGCGACCCCGCCGACCGGGTCGCGGGGCCCATGCAGACCAAGCTGATCGAGGCCTCCGCATCCGAAAAGCTGATCGTGACCGATCCGCAAACCGGGCAGCGTTCCGTGTCCCCCCTCACCTTCGGCAAGCAGTACCGCGAAGTGCGCGTGCAATATGAGGATGACACGGTGTGCCCCGCCTGCGGCGGGCTCGGCCGCGTGCGCGACGAGACCACCGGGGCTGTGCGGACCTGCCGCCGGTGTGAGGGCCGCGGCCTCATCCGGACCGGGGAATCCGCGCTTGATTCAGCCGACGGCCTCCCGCAGGATACGGGGCCCGATTCACGTACGCCCTGACATCACCCGTTCACGAGGCCGCCATGTTCGATTCCCTCACCACATCCCTGCAGAAAGTATTCAAGGATCTCCGCGGGGTCGGCAAGCTCACCGAGAAAAATATCAAGGACGCCTTGCGCGAAGTCCGCATGGCGCTGCTGGAGGCCGACGTCCACTACCAGGTGGCGAAAGATTTCATCAGCCGCGTGCGCGAACGCTGCACGGGCGAGGACGTGCTCAACAGCGTGACGCCGGGCCAGCAGGTCATCAAACGGGTCCACGAGGAAATGATCGACCTCCTCGGCCGGGACCCCGCCGATTTTGACCTCTCGCGCAAGCCGTCCGGCGTGCTCCTGCTCGGGCTGCACGGCGCGGGGAAAACCACCACCGCGGGCAAACTCGCCCGGCGCTGGAAAGCCGAGGGCCGGCGGGTTCTGCTCGTGGCCTGCGACATCCGCCGCCCGGCCGCCGTCGACCAGCTCCGCGTGCTGGCCGAACAGGTCGAGGTGGACATCCTCACGCCCGAGGCGGGCGAGAGCGTCCCCGCCATCGGCAAGCGGGCCATGGACTACGCCCGGGCCAACGGATACCACGTCGCGCTGTTCGATACCGGCGGCCGGTTCCAGATCGATGACGAGCTTGTCGGGGAAGTCCGCGACCTGCGCGACGAAGTCAATCCGCGCAACGTCATCCTCGTGCTGGACGCCGCCATCGGCCAGGAATCCGTTCACGTCGCGGAAACCTTCCACGAACGGATCGGCCTCACCGGCCTCATCCTGACCAAGCTGGATGGAGACGCCCGCGGCGGGGCCGCCCTCTCCGTCCGCCACGTCACGGGATGCCCCGTGCTGCTCGCCGGCACCGGGGAAAGCCCCGATGCCCTCGAGCCCTTTTATCCGGATCGCATGGCCTCCCGCATCCTGGGCATGGGCGATGTCGTCTCCCTGGTGGAAAAGGCCCAGGAACAGTTCGACGTCGACGAGATGCAGAAGATGGAGGAGAAGGTCCGCAAAAACACCCTCGACCTCGAGGACTTCCTCTCCCAGCTCCAGCAGATGAAAAAGCTCGGCTCCATGGAAAGCCTCTTCGACATGATTCCCGGGGCGCCGAAGATCAGCCCCGAGGAAAAGGAAAAGATGGCCGATCTCAGCGCCCGCGAAGCCCGGCGCTCCGAAGCCATCATCCAGAGCATGACCCCGCGGGAGCGCCGGAAACCGGAGCTCATCAACGCCGGCCGCCGCAAACGCATCGCCGCGGGCAGCGGGACCCAGGTGCGCGACGTCAACGACCTGCTGCGCAAGTTTCAGCAGGCCAAAAAGATGACCAAGCGGATGAAAAAATCACAAAAAAGGTTGCTTCGCCTCGGGCGCTGATGTAGAAATTCGCGTTTACCCGAACAAACCCGACTTCACCGCGCCGCACGGGCGCCGGGTTTTCTCAGGAATTGCTCGGAGGAACTCCACCATGGCAGTAAAAATCAGGTTACGTCGTATGGGCCGCCGCAATGCCCCCTTCTATCGCGTGGTGGCCGCCGACCAGCGGGCATCCAACAACGGCCGCTTTATCGAGACTCTCGGCTGGTACGATCCCGGCCGCCGGGGCACCAACTTTGACCTCAAGTCCGAGCGCATCGACTATTGGGTCAACAACGGCGCCCTCCTCTCCAATACCGTCAAGACGCTCCTCAAGCGGCAGGCCAAGGCGCCCGCGCAACCGGCCGCCCCGCCGGAGCCCGAACCGACCCCCGCCCCCGAACCGGAAGCCGCGACGCCGGCCGCCGCCGAACCGGCCGGTGACGTGCCGTCCGCTGA
>CAZCOO010000065.1:0-13318 GCA_964500395.1 uncultured Verrucomicrobiota bacterium | reverse complement strand
GGCCAAGACAAAGAGCCCCAGCCACGCGTTCAAGGCGACGCCTGGCAGCGTGTCTGAACGCGATCGTTCCTATTACGGCTTGCCGATCCAGACTTCGAGCCGTTCCCGGCTGATGCGGATTTCATTGGTCGGGTCGTAGGTTTCAGGTTCGTGCTCAATGGACAACGGGCCGTTGTAATCCATCTCATTCAGTACCTTCAGGCAGGATTGGACGGGCACGATCCCGTCGCCGAGTGCACAGGTTTCATGGCCCATGTCTTTCATTGCGAAACCCCTGTTTCCTTCCGGTTCGGGCTTCAGGATATCTTTCAGGTGTACGTGAAAGATGCGCCGGCCGAGTCTGCGCAGGGCTTCATCCGCCGGATATCCCTGTGTCGCAAACCAGCCGGTGTCCACCGCCGCGCCCACACAGTCGTCATCGCTCCCGAGTTTTGCCAGCAGTTCTTCCGGTGTTTTTTCCGGATGATTCTCAATGGCTACGCGAAGGCCATGCTCACGAATCACGGGCAGGATGCTTTCCGGGTTTTCCAGCAGCCCCCAGCCTCCGCTGACCAGGGTGGTGTTCAGGGCATTTGCAATGGTGCCGATGCGCGCCCAGGCCTCGGGGGTTGTTTCTGCACCGCCGACATAACTGGTGACAGTGATGCCACGTTCATCTTATTGATTATTGACTCAATGAATTCTTATCTTTCCCTACATCGCCCATGGTGCCGGGGCCGGCAGGCGGAAGTTGGATACCGTTTTGACGGCATGGCCTGAAGCCATGGACTGCTGTCGTTATTTTGTCAGCCTGGGACCCGTCCATACGTATCGCCTCCGGCTTACTGCATGTGATGTTCGATTCCCAGGCCCTTGGGGTGCTCGATCAGCGGCCCGGCCGGAGTGAATTCATTCCGCGATGTCCAGGACGCGCCCGGTGCGGGTCAGAAGCAGCCGGCAGCGGATCGCGTCCTCCTCCAGATTCAGGAGGCGGCCCAGCATTGTGCGGTACAGCGCCATTTGGGGGGTGTAGTGCCTGATCATGCGCTCGACGGGATTCGCCCCGGAGAGTTCGTTCGTTTTGTAGTCCAGGATCTCGGCCCGCGCCGGCCGGCCCTCTTCATCGCGTTCGAGTACGACCCGATCAAAGGTCCCCGAGACCCAGTCCGCCCCCACAATGCCTTCAAACGGGGCCTCCCGCCAGACTTCCACCCGGTCTCCATCCGGCCGGGACAGGGCGTTGCGGGCCTCCGGCACGGACATCATCCGCCGCACGTGCTCGACGGCTGCCTCCGCGTCCTCCGGATCTCCGCCCCACGCCGCCCGCCAGGGCCCGACGACGTCTTCCCATCCGCCATCCGCCCACTCGATCTGTTCCAGCAGACTGTGCACCGCGGTTCCCAGGGCGGTGCTGGACTGCTGGACCGGCTGGAACCGCTGGGCGGCCGGTTCCGGTTCGGCCGCCTGGCGCGAGGGGGTTCGACGGTTCAGGCGCTCGGCCCGGGCGGGCTCTTCCGAGACCGGCAGACCCTCCCAGATCGTGTCCACCTTCCAGGCATCCGATTTCGGCGCCGGTACATCCTCGACCCATTGCCAGTCGCCCATCTCATGCACCAGGCGCACATCCTCGCCGCTCCAGGGGATGTCTGCGGTGGCCGCCGCGTCCACCTGGATATCGCCCCGGAGCTGCATGGAGAGATAATCTTCCGCATGGGTCGGCGTCGAGGTCTTGCCGGGCTTGTTCGCAATGATGTAGAGGCCCCGTTTGGCCCTGGTCATGGCAACGTACAGCAGGCACAGGGTCTCGAACGCCCCCGCTTCCAGATCCTGCCGGCGGGCCGCGGAAAGGATCGGGTCCGCATCGCAGAAATGGCGGCGCGGTCGATTCAACACCCACAGCGGCGGTCCGCCAATGCCGTCAGTATGCACGAGAGGATCATCCTCCCGGGGCCGGAAAGACAATCCATCGAGCCCCGGCAGGACCACCACATCAAACCCGAGCCCCTTGGATTGGTGCACGGTCATGACTCGAACGCTGCCCGGCCGTCCCTTCTCCTCCTGCCGGTAGTCCTCGAGAAACCGGATAAAGCCGGCCGGGTCCCGGTCGCCCCCTGCGTCATAGTGCAGGGCGGCGGTCTCTACATCGTCCAGGCGGTGTCGTTCGTATTCGGTGAGGTGCGCGCTTGCCTCCAGCGCCCGCCGCCATATCGCGATACACCCGGCGAACCCGTGGTCGGCCACCTCGCGTTGGACGCGCAGCGGCAGGGATCGCCAGGCCTGCGGCGCAGCCCCGACCTCTTGCGCCAGCGGGCTCATCTCAATGTGCCCCCGGCTGAGGGTGTCGCCGGGATGGATGGCCAGCCGGAACAGGGACACCAGCAGCGCGGCCGGACAGGTGTCGAGAATGCGGTTTTTCCCCTCCTGGTACACCTCCAGACCCGGTTCCCGCCTTCGCAGGGCCTCGGCCGTCGCCTTCACCTCCGCGTTGGTCTTGACCAGGACGGCGACCGTCCATCCCCGCTCCGCGGGCTTGATCCGCCGCAGCAGGTCACAGATCACCCGCCGCCGGGCGGTGAGTCCATCCTGCGTTCTTTCCTCTTTCTCACCGAGCTGCAGCACTGCGACCTGTCCGCGCGGGGGGGCAATGCGGTCATGACTGCGATGCTGTTTGAACACCTCTGCCTAGCGGGCGCATACGGCCTCGTCCACCGCCTCGATGCCGGCGGCCTGCGGCGATTCGAAGACCTCATTCACGAACGCGGTAATCTCGGGGGCCGACCGGAAAGACGTGGTGAGGTGCTTGCGCTGCAGGACGGCCTCGTAGCGCTGCCGCACCCGGGCAAAGAGGGCCGCGTTGCCGCCCCGCCAGCGATAAATCGCCTGCTTCACATCGCCGACCAGAAACAGGCGCCGGTCTTCCGGATCCTGGACCACCTCATCGATGAGCGGCTCCAGAACACGCCACTGCCGGTCGCTGGTATCCTGAAACTCGTCCAGCAGCCAGTGGTCGACCCGGCCGTCCAGGCGGTAGTTCAGGTACAGGCGGGCCTCCT
Source organism: uncultured Verrucomicrobiota bacterium (assembly GCA_964500395.1). Lineage (GTDB taxonomy): Bacteria > Verrucomicrobiota > Kiritimatiellia > CAZCOO01 > CAZCOO01 > CAZCOO01. Next base: position 10,286 of record CAZCOO010000065.1, on the reverse strand, counting down.
CGATTCGTTCCTGCGACAGCATCGGGGCCGGGGTCGCCCCCGCCGGATCGACGAGTTCCAGGATATCGTCGAAGGTGAGGACCCCGGAGCGCAGGATCCCTCGGCGATAGGCCTCGTCGTAGCGACGGATGAGGCGGTAGGTGGATTGCGTTGCGCCCAGGCGCAGGTCCATTTCCTTTTTCAGGACATGGTCGGCCAGGTCCGCCACGGCCCGCGAGACCTCCGGGGGCAGTTCGGCGCTCTGGCGGGAAAAGGTAATCGCCCCCTCGCCCCGGCGCAGGGCGGGCAGATGCGGGATGATCTGCTTTTCCATAAAGGTCAAAAACTTATCCAGCGGCCGGGTGGCGCCGTGGTACCCGCAACATTCGGCGCTGAATTCGCGCAGCTTGTCCGCCAGGCGGCCGGGCGCATCCGGGGAGACCGCCCAGGCTTCGACGATCGCCGCCGGCTCGTCCGGGGGGGGCAGCCGCCTCTCCCAGGCCGGGGTGTCGGGCCATACGGTATCGGCCTGCCCCCACCGCGTTTGGTCCGGCACCCGGCGATAAATTTGGTGGTAGGTCTCCACCGTGGTATCCAGCGAGCTGACGAATCGCCGATCCTCCCCTTTTACCAACGACTGCTTCACCTCCTCAAAAAATGCCCGTCCGGCTTCCTCGTCCGTCTCGAGCCCCGCCATCGCGTCCCGCAGAATGGTCCGCCGCCCCCGTTTTGCCTCGCGCGCGTCTTCATCGAGGATTTGGCGAATGGCCGGCAACCCCAACTCCGGGGCGAAGCATCGCAGGACCTGGACCAGGAATCCGTCGAGGGTCCCGACCTGCAGCCGGTGCTGGTGCAGGAGAAACCGGCGGAGGAGGGTCTGCGCATCGGCCCGCGAAACGGGAACCCCCGCCTCGGCCGACAAACCGCTCGCCCCTTCCTCGGAGCGGGCGGCGCGGATCAGTTGATCGGCAACGGCGTCGAATATCTCGCCGGCGGCCTTGCGGGAAAAGGTCAGAGCGGCAATCCGGTCGGGCGGAATGCCGGCGGCCATGAGGACGGCAAACCGCTGCGACAATTGAAATGTTTTGCCTGCGCCGGCCGCGGCATCGATGGCCAGGTTGGGGATATCGGGTCGAACGGAGTTCCTCATGACGCCGCCCCTTCTCCGGATACGGATCGCGGCGGCGCCACCCGGGGCGCGCCCGCCGGCCCGATCAGTTCGTCATAACTCGTATCCCGGCTCCGTTCGGACGGCGGCCAGAAGACGCCCCTGCGGATATCGGCGATCACACCCGCGGCGCACTCCCGGGCCGAGCGCCGCACCTCCTCCACGGCCGCATCCGGCCAGCGATCGATCCGGATGTCGGCCGTCGCCGCGGGCACCTGAAAATAGCCGACCTCGACCTCCGCATCCGGCGGAACCAGCCCCTCGGCCCTGGCCATCTCGACGTAGAGGGGCAGTTGCAGGTCGATCCAGGCGGAGGGTTTTCGCCCCCTGGATACCGGGCAGGCGCGATACTCCGCATCCCCTTCCCGCAGGGCGGCCACGTGCGCATCCCGGGGCGATGTGGCCCGGGTGCCCGTCTTGTAGTCGAGGATCCGGTAGCGGTTCGGGCCGGGCAGGACGTCAATCCGGTCGATGCGCCCGGACAATCGGCAATCCCGGAGGGTGAGGGAGGCATCCTGCTCCACCTCCTGGATCCGCCAGCCCTCGGCCGCCAGGCCCGCCTGCACCTCGGCCAGGCGGTGCAGACGCTGGCAGGCGCTGGCCGTTTGAAACTGGACGGAGAGCGGCGGGCGCCGCCCGAAGCGGCGGCGGACGAGGGATTCCAGCACCTCCGCGAGTTCGTGCCCGCAGGCCGCCGCGTCGCCCACGTCGCCTCCGCCGGCCTCCAGGCCCTTCAGGGCGTTGTGCAGAAGCGTCCCGAATTCGAGTGCATCCAGTTCCTGCTTGTCCTCCTCAAACGGCTCCAGCTTGAGGACATGCTTGAGGTAAAACCGAAACGGGCAATCCAGATAGTCGCGTAACCGGGTGACCGGCAGGGATTCCCCGGCCAACACCTCCGGGCGCACCGGCGTCAACACATCGGGCATACCCTGCACCGCGAAGGCGGGCTCCGGCGGCAGCCGTTCGGGGGGGGGCTCCGCCAGCAGGTGCGCGGCCCGTTCGGTCAGGTCCCCCGGCTCACACTGGAACAGCAGGCGGCTGGGCTTGAGCGGATCGTGGCCCATGGACCGGCGGGCCAGGAGCCCGATCACGCGCCCGCGTTCCCGCCGCACGGCGAGCAGGCTGTGCAGCAGATAGGCGTCCCGGGTCCAGCGCGCCTCGTCGTGGCGGATCCCCAACCGGCGGCACAGGCTGTCGGGCAGCAGCGGATCACTCAGGCGCCCCCCCGGCAGATAGGCATCGTTGAGACCGGCCAGGACGAGGTCCGGCGCCGGATTCCAGGGCAACTCCAGCCATCCCTCCACCTCCAGTTCCGCCTCGTCCCGGTCCGGATAGATCACCCCATCCGTGAGCGATTCCAGGAGGTAGGCCATCCAGTCTGCAGCAGCGCTCGGCGCCGCCGCGCCGAGGCCTTCCAGCGCCGCCAGCTCCTCCATCACCCGATCCGCCGAGGATCGAAAGCATTCATCCTGCTCGTCCCAAGGATGCAGCATACGCGGCCCGACAATCCAGACCAGGAATTCCCGGAGCGCGCCCGGACCGTCTTCTCCGTCGAGGGCTTCCAGTCGAGGCGCCAGCAGGGCCACCAGATCCCGAATCCGGTTGGCATCGCGGCGCCCGCCGCCGGGCGGCCGGCCGTTCTCCAGGGATTCCCGCAGGTCGGACAGGGACTGGGGCAGCCATTCCTGTTTCACCCGGTCCCACGATTGGAGAAGGGCCTGGGGCGTCTCGTCCATGTCCCGGCAGGCCGCCTCGAGCACATACGGGTGCCGAAGCAACGCGTCCAAATCCTCACAGGCGCCGCGGGACACGAGGCCCCGCACACGCCCCAGCAGAACCACGAGGGGCTGGACCGCCAGCGGTTCTCCGGCCGGATCATACGCCGTGTGTCCGGCGGCTTTTACTTCCCGGAGCAGAAAGGGCGTCACCTCCGCGTCGAGAACCCCGAGGGCCACCTGGTCGGGACCCGCCGGGTGGGCCTGAAGGATCTCGGCCGCCCGACGCGCCTCCGCATCGGGTCGCGCGCTCATCACGAGGCGTCGATCGGCATGCGGAAAGGCAATCGTCCTCTCGAGCCAGGTGTCCAGGGGGCGCCCCCACTCGTCAAAGGCGGCCGCCTCCGATGCCGGAGCGTGAACCAGCAGATCGATGTCGAGTTCCTCGCGCCAGCGGTCGAGCGCGAGGAGCAGGAGGGGCTGCGGATCGGCCACGCCGGCGAGGACCAGCCGGCGGCATCCCCGCGGCGCCGGGGCCTCCGCGGCCCGCGCTCGCTGGTCGGTGCAGTCGTCCGCCCGCCCCCAGTCCGCCAGCAGCGACACGACCGCATCCTCCAGGGCGGCCAGGCTCCGCCAGCGATCCGGCTCGTCCAACAGCTCCGGCCGGGACTCAACCAGACGGCGAACCGTCCACCCGCCCTCGACCAGGCGCTCCCGGGCCCCCTGAATCATTCGCGCCTGGTCAATACACCAGGATACATCGCGGTCGACGGGATGCACCGGGAAGAGGGCGCGGTGCTCCGCCGGATGAATCCCGGCCAGGACCGTGGCCCAGGCCCTCAGCGTGAGGGATTCGGGGGCCGGCGGCGGCCCGGTTCGGTCCAGCGTCTTCACAAAGCCGGCCGGGGTGTGTACCAGGGGGGCAATCAGTGCCGTATTCTGGTCGGCGAGATGCCGGGCCAGGGAGCGCCGCAGCCTCCGGCCCGCCTGCCGGGTGGGGACAATGACGACGTGGTCGCGCAGGGAAAGCGGGCCGTCCGTGCCCGCCCTCGCCATCAACCAGTCCCGGACAGACCAGACAAGCGGACGATCCCATCCCAGAAAATGCCGTTCAACTGCCATGGTGCGCAAACCTTACCGCAGACACTCCGGGGAGAGAAGCCCGGATCCGGCCGGCCCTCGCGCCTGAATCGGGGCCCTGAAACCTTTTTTTGGGGGGCTGCACACATTGGCGTTGACGGCCGGGTAAATTACTATTATATCTATCGGAATATGAGTATTGGAGATGCAATATGATTTCGAATAAATGTCAATATGCCCTGCGAGCCGTCCTGGAACTGGCCAAGCAGGAGGGACGGGGCCCCATATCCATTGCCGCGATTGCCCGCGAGCAGGACATCCCCGCCCGCTTCCTGGAAGCCATCATGCGCCAGCTCAAGCAGGCGGGGTACGTCGAAGCCCAGCGCGGCAAGGAGGGCGGCTACCTGCTCGCCAAGCCGGCGCGCGAGATCCTCGTCAGCGACTTGATCGAAGAGGTTCAGGGGCCTCTGTTTGCCCCGTACGACGATCACGCCCAGACGCGACGCTCCGTCGACGTATTCGCCCCCGTCTGGGAGGCCGCGCGCTCCGCCCTGGCCGAGAGCATGGCCCACTACACCTTTGATGTGCTCGCCCGGCACGAACTCAAGGCCCGTGGCCAACTGGTGGCAAATTACACCATTTAACCTGCCGAAAGAAGCGATGAAATACACCGACGAACAAATTCGGGCGGATTGGGCGGAGGTGCCCCTGGACGATGCGGCCGCAGTGCTGCGCAAGGGACACGAGCTGTATCCGGACACGGTCCTTGCCTCCAGCTTCGGACTGGAGGATGTGGCCCTGATTTACCTCACCTCGCAGCAGGGCATCCGACCGCGCGTGATCTCGCTGGATACCGGCCGCCTGCCGGAGGAGACCTACCAGTGTGCGGAGGATCTCCGGGAGCGAACCGGGGCCGAAATCCAGTGGATGTTTCCCGAGCGGAAAGCCGTGGAAGAGCTCGAACGAAAAAAGGGACTCTACTCGTTTCGGGAAAGCGTGGAAAACCGCCTCGAATGCTGCGGCATCCGGAAGGTCGAGCCCCTCGGGCGCGCACTCGAAGGGCGGGACGCCTGGGTCACGGGGCAACGCCGGGAGCAGAGCGTGACCCGCCGGACGTTGAACACCGTGGAAATCGATGACAGACACGGGGGCATCGTGAAGCTCAACCCGCTGGCCTCCTGGACTCTGACGCGGGTCTGGGACTACGTGAAAACGGAAAAAATTCCGTATAATGTCTTGCACGATCGCGGGTACCCGTCTATAGGATGTGCCCCTTGTACCCGGGCAGTCAAACCCGGGGAAGACCAGCGGGCCGGCCGCTGGTGGTGGGAGCAGCCGGAACACAAAGAGTGCGGGTTGCACATCAAGATGGTGGACGGAAAACCCGTCGCCCTGAGAGATTCGTAGCATTGAGACAAAACATCCCGGCCTCCGCCCGGGACCGGGAACCACGCAATCGGGAGCCGCACAATGTTGACCCACAATCTTTCACACCTCGACATGCTGGAATCGGAGTCGATTCACATCATGCGCGAAGTCGCCGCCGAATTCGAGCGACCCGTCCTGCTCTTTTCCGGCGGCAAAGACTCCATCTGCATGCTTCGACTCGCCGAAAAGGCCTTCCGGCCCGCCAAGTTTCCCTTCCCCCTGCTGCATATCGATACCGGCCACAATTTCCCCGAACTGCTGGAATTCCGGGACCGCCGCGCGGAAGAACTGCAGGCCAAACTGATCGTCCGCACCGTGGAAGACGCCATCGCCAAGGGCATCGCCCGGGAAATTCCGGGGGAATCGAGCCGGAACCGCCTGCAGAGCCCCACCCTGCTCGCCGCCCTGGAGGAGTTTGAGTTTGACGCCGCCCTCGGCGGCGCCCGGCGGGACGAGGAAAAGTCGCGGGCCAAGGAACGCATCTTCTCCTACCGCGACGCCTTCGGCCAGTGGGACCCCAAGAGCCAGCGGCCCGAGCTGTGGAACACCTACAACGGCAAGATTCACAAGGGGGAGAACATGCGAATCTTTCCCCTCAGCAACTGGACCGAACTCGATGTGTGGGAGTACATCGACCGCGAAAAGCTGGAAATCCCGCTGATCTATTTCAGCCATGAGCGCACCGTATTCCGCAAAGGCGGCCAGTGGCTGCCGGTCAGCGAGCTGCTGGGCCCCGACGAGGGGGACGATGTGCGCGAACTCCCGGTTCGGGTCCGCACCATCGGCGACATCACCTGCACCGGCTGCGTGGAGTCCAGCGCCACCTCGATCCGGGACATCATCACCGAAATCGCCGCCGCCCGCGTCACGGAACGAGGCGCACGGGCCGACGACCGCTTTTCTGAAGCGGCTATGGAAGACCGCAAACGCGAGGGCTATTTTTAATGAGTACTGCCGCCCCCTTCTACGACACCAAACAGCAGGTCGAGCTTCTCCGCTTCACCACCGCCGGCAGCGTGGATGACGGCAAGAGCACGCTCATCGGGCGCCTGCTCTACGACAGCAAGTCCATTTTCGAAGACCAGTGGGAAGCCCTCGAGCGCTCGAGCGACATCACCGGCGAAGGAATGGTCAACCTCGCCAACCTCACCGACGGGTTGCGGGCCGAGCGGGAACAGGGCATCACCATCGATGTCGCATACCGGTATTTCGCCACGCCCAAGCGCAAGTTCATCATCGCCGACACCCCCGGCCACGTGCAGTACACCCGCAACATGGTCACCGGCGCATCCAATGCCAACCTCGCCGTGATCCTGGTCGATGCCCGGCACGGCGTGGTCGAACAGACCCGCCGGCATGCCTACATCGCCTCCCTCCTGCGCATCCCCCACCTGGTCATCTGTGTCAACAAGATGGACCTGGTGGACTACAGCCAGGACGTCTACGACGAGATTCAGAATGATTTCACCGACTTCTCCACGCGCCTGCAGGTGAAGGACATCACCTTCATTCCCATCAGCGCCCTCGTGGGGGACAACGTCGTCAACCGCTCCTCCGTGATGCACTGGTACCAGGGCCCCACCCTGCTGGCCCACCTGGAGGAGGTCCACATCGCCAATGACCGAAACCTCCACGACCCCCGCCTGCCGGTCCAGTATGTCATTCGCCCCCAGTCGGATGAATACCACGACTACCGGGGCTACGCCGGCCAGATCTCCGGCGGCTTCTTCCGGGTGGGCGACCCCGTGGTCGTCGTTCCCTCGGGCAAGCGCTCCCGGATTAAACAGATCGACACCTTCGACGGCCCGCTGGAATCCGCCTGGTCGCCCATGAGCGTGACCCTCCTCCTCGAGGACGACCTCGATATCAGCCGGGGCGACATGATCGTCCGGCCGGACAACCAGCCCCATATCAGCCGAGAACTCGACGCCATGGTCTGCTGGATGCACGACGAACCCATGCAGCTCGGCCGCAAGTACATCCTCAAGCACAATACGCACACCGCGCGCGTGCTGACCAAGGGGCTGAAATTCGGCATCGACATCGAAACCCTGGAGCGCGATCCAAACAAAGAGGCCCTTCATCTCAACGAAATCGGGCGTGTCTCGCTCATGACGTCCGAACCGCTCACCTTCGATGCCTACAGCCGAAACCGTCAGACCGGGAGCCTGATCCTGATCGACCAGACCACGCATCTCACCGTGGGCGCGGGCCTGATTTGCGAACCACACCACGAAGAGCCGGACATCACCGTGGACGATTATGTAATCTGACCGATGCCCGTCCCGCATCGGGGGGGATCCGGTTCGCCCCCCGGGGGCGCGGGGATCGCCGGAAGCGTCGCGGCAAAAGCCCTTTGCTCTCGGTACAAATCGATTGAAGTGGCTCGGATTTTCAGGTAGAGATACGACCTGTTCACAGATCGAACCTATATCGACCATCGCTCATGCAGTTACACGCGTACGCTTACGAGTTTCCAACCTCTACCCTCCGCAGCCGGGCCGCGGCGGACTTCCGCGAAGATGCCAACCTGCTCGTCCTCGATACCTGCCAACGCTTCGAAGTGTACGCGGCGACCACGCCGACTCCCTACCGTCCCTATTTGCACCGTTCCTGGACGCCTGCGGAAGCCTTTGAGCGGCTCGCCCGCATCGCGGCCGGCCTGGAGAGCCGGATCCTCGGCGAGCTCGAAATCCTCGGCCAGGTCCGCGCCGCCTACAAGCACCTGAAGGCGACGGAGCATGCCGTCGGCGCTCCCTCCTCCCTGGACCAAACCCTCCAGCAGGCCCTGGCCCTGGGGCGCCGCGCCCGCAAACTCAGCCGGATCGACCGCAATCTCACGTCGATCAGCGGTCTTGCCGCGCGCACCCTGCTCACCCATGTCCGCCCCGATGCCTCGATCGCAGTGATCGGCTCCGGCTCCATTGCCGGCAGCACCGCCCGCTACCTGGCCAAGCGGGGGTCACAGCCCCTCCGCATCACCAGCCGGTGCCCCGACAAGGCGGTGCAACTGGCCCTCGAATGCGGCGGCTTTGCCACCGGCCTCGACGATCTCTGCTCCCTGCTGGATGGCGTGGGCGGGGTCATCTCGGCCACGGCCGCCCCCCACCCCGTCCTCTACCCGCGCCACATGCGCACCGTGTCTCCGGGGACCGTGGTGGTCGACCTCGGCGAGCCGCCCGACTGCGAACAGACCCTCCGCCAGTCACCGGACATCCGGTACTTCGGACTCCTCGATATTGAACAGTCCGCGCAGGTCAATACCGGCCTTCGGCAGGAAGCCGCCCGCCGGGCTGAGCAGATCATCCGGGATGGAGCTGCTGCGTGGACGCGCGCGAACTGATCATCGCCACCCGGAGCAGCGAACTCGCACTGAAACAGGTCCGCGAAGCCCTGGACCTGATTCGGCCGCTGTTCCCGGACTCCACCCCCTTCCGGACCGCTCCCACCGCCTCTCCCGGCGACACCGATAAGACCACCCCGCTCACCGATCCTTCCATAGCGGATGACTTTTTCACCCGCGACCTGGACCGGGCCATCCTGGCCGGTGAGGCCGATCTCGCCATTCACTCGGCCAAAGACCTGCCCGAGGCCATGCCGCCGGGCCTGGCCGTCGCCGCCCTGCTGCCCGCCGCCGACATCCGGGACGCGCTGGTCTTCCGCGTCGACCGCCATTCCGGCGATCCGGTCCGCACCATCGGCACCAGCAGTCCGCGACGGGCCGAGCAAATCCGCCGCCTGTATCCAGACGCCGCCCTGAAACCGATCCGCGGCGATATACGGGACCGGATTGAGCAGGTGGACCGGGGAGACTACGACGCCGTCATTATGGCCGCTTGTGCGCTGGACCGCCTGGGCCTGCAAGACCGCATCGGCCGGTATCTCGCCTATGACCCGGCCCCCCAGCAGGGCCGCCTGGCCATTGTCGTGCATGCAGAAAACCGGGATTTGCTCGATCGGATCGGATCGGTCGACGTCCGGCGGCGCGCCGGGCTCGTCGCGCTCGTCGGCTGCCCCGCGGATGCCGCGCTCCTTTCGGACCGCACCCGCATATTCCTGGAACAGGCCGACGTCGTCCTCCACGACCGGCTCGTCCCCGATGAGATTCTGCTGGGCATCCGGGAAAAGGCAGTGCCCGTGGGGAAAGCCGGCGGCGAAAAGGCCACGGCCCAGGCCGACATTCACCGGCGGATGCTGATGGAAGCCGAGCGGGGTCGGCTCGTGGTCCGGCTGCACGGCGGCGACCCCTGCCTCTACGGGCATCTCGCCGAGGAACTGCAATTCCTCACCGACTGGAACCTGCGCACGGAGATCGTCCCCTCCCTGACCGCCGCCCAGATTGCCTCCGCGCACGGATTCACGCCCCTCACCCACCGCGGAGACGGCGGACGCATCACCTTTCTGCCGGCGACGGAGGCCACCGGCGGTCCGCCGGATGCCGTGCCGGGTCCGGACAGCGGCCAGTTGGCCCTCTACATGGGCGGACGATCCGCGGCTGAGCTCAGCCGGCGCCTGATTGCCGCCGGGTGGCCCCCGGGCACACCCGTGGTCGCAGGCCAGCGTCTCGGCTACCGGGACGAACGGATCGACACCCTCACCCTCGATGACCTCGGGGATCCTCCCGCCTTTCGCAGCCCCACCCTCTTCCTCGTGGGCACCCATGTGTTTCCCCGGACCGGTCTCACCCTCTTTACCGGGACCGATCCCCGGCAGTTTCTCCGGCACGGCCCCCTGCTCCACTGGCCCATGATCAAACTCGTTCCCCGGCCTCTGGCGGAACGCAAGACGGCCCTGCAGTCGGCCCTGGCCGAGGCGGACACGATTCTCTTTCCCTCGAAGTACTCGGTCGCCTGCCTCATGGAGGCGCTGCTCGCGATCGGGGATGTCCGGCTCCTGGCCGGCCGCGATGTCTGGGC
>CAZCOO010000064.1:7535-13545 GCA_964500395.1 uncultured Verrucomicrobiota bacterium | reverse complement strand
GATGTACCCCTATCTCGAGCCGCACGGACTGATCATGAAGATCAACCAAGAGCCCATCGAGATCACCCCGGAAATCATTCAGAACGACCGGGATTTCTGGGACTGGTACACCCGGCGCCTGCTCAACGACGAAGGCTTCCTGCGCGACGTCGTCGCCCGGAAAACCTTTTCCAAACTCCGCAGCGCCATCGCCGGCCTCTACGCCTTCCGCCGAAAGTTCGACGAGGCCGAGTACGCCTTCAAGCAGGCCATCGAACTCTATCCCCTCAGCCCGGAAGCCAATTTCCGCCTCGCCGACGTCTACATGCAGCAGCGGCGGTACGACGAGGCCCTGGAGATCATCGAGGCCCTGTCCCAGGGGGATCCCGGCAACCAGAAGGTCAAGGATTTCCTCAAGCAGATCACCCGGTTCAAAGGTCTGGACCAGCGCCGCGCCGAGCTGGAGACGCTCTTCCAGGACGGCTCCCCCGACCTCCAGAAGGCCCTCGAACTCTCCCGCATCTACATGCAGATGGGCATGATGGGACAATTCCAGGGCCTGACCGCCCAGATCCTCAAACAGCAGAACATCCCCGCCCAGACCTACCTGCAGATCGCCCAGCTCTATTCCCAGGCCAAGCGGATGGACCTCCTCGAGATGGCCCTCTCCCGGTACCTGGAACGGCAGCCCAACGATGCCCGGCGCTGGATTGATCTCGCCGCGGTCCAGACCGCCCGCGGGCGCACCCAACAGGCCCTGACATCCTTGAGGAATGCCATCCAGAAAGGGGGCGACCCCGCCCGCGATGCCATCCGGAAGGATCAGCGCCTGCAACCTCTGCGCAACAATCCGGAATACCGGAAACTCATGCCCTCCATGCAGAACATGGGCGGCGATTTCAAGATCCCCGGCTTCTGATCCGCGGCCTTGGTCGCCGCGCCCTCACCCGCGGCCTCAGAGCAGATTGCTCGCCAGTTCCGCGAGCTGTGAGCGCTCCCCTTTTTCCAGCGTCACGTGGGCGTAGAGATTCTGCCCCTGCATCTTGGCGATCAGGAAACTCAGCCCGTTGGAGTGGCTGTCGAGGTAGGGGTGGTCGATCTGGAAGATATCGCCGGTAAACACCACCTTGGTCCCCTCCCCCGCCCGGGTGATGATCGTCTTGACCTCGTGCGGGGTCAGGTTCTGGGCTTCGTCGATAATGAAAAAGGTGTTCATCAGGCTGCGCCCCCGAATGTACGAGAGCGCCGTAATGTTCAGCCGGCCGTTTTCCAGGGACTCGGAAATCTTCTTGTACTGTTTGTCGTTCTCCGGAAACTGATCCCGGATCACCCCCAGGTTGTCGTACAGCGGCTGCAGGTACGGACTCAGCTTGGAGTGGATGTCCCCCGGCAGGTATCCCGTGTCCTTATTGCTCAGCGGGACGATCGGCCGGGCGATGCAGATATGCCGGTACTGCCGGCTCAACTGCAGGGAAGCGCTCAAGGCCAGCAGTGTCTTCCCCGTGCCCGCTTTGCCCACGATCGTCACCAGGGACACATCCGGGTTGAGCAGCGCGTCCAGGGCAAAGGTCTGCTCCGCATTCCGGGGCACGATCCCGTACGCCGATCTCTTATCCACCCGGCGGATCATCCGGGTGAGCGGGTTATAACACCCCAGGGCCGATTTCCGGTGGTTGCGCAGAATCATGTACTCATTCGGCATCAGGGGCGGGTCGGGACGCAACGCCTCCGGGTCGACCTCGAAGGGCTCCATGTACATCTGCTGGGTCAGCTCCGCGGGCACATTCTCCTGGATGCGGCGCCCGGCGTACAGATCGGTGACGTTCTTGACGTGGTCGGTGGTGTAGTCCTGGGCCGGCACCGCGATCGACTTGGCCTTCATGCGGAGGTTGACATCCTTGCTCACCAGGATGACCGGCCGATTCTGCTCTTTGGCCAGATGATAGGCGATGTTCAGGATCCGGTTGTCCGGTTTCGGATCGGAAAAATTCATCTTGAGATCGGGGTGCATGTCGCAGTCCAGCTTGATCATGAACCGCCCGTGGCCGGGTCCGATCCGCACCCCCTCCTCAAACAGCTCATCCCCGCTGAGGTCGTCCAGCGTTCGCACAAACTCCCGCGCGTGAAAATTGATCGCCTCGTTGCCCTTCTTGAACTTGTCGAGTTCTTCCAGAACCGTGATGGGCAAGGCGATGTCGTGCTCTTCAAAATGGGTGATGCAGGAGCTGTCGTGCAGGATGACATTCGTATCCAGCACAAAGAGTTTGGGCGTACGGGGCTCATTCATAGGCGTATACACAAGGCCGCCCGCGGGGCGTCAGGCGGCCGAATGGGATGAGATTCGCGGATGAGGGCGTCGGCAAACAGGGCGTCGGCGGCAATCGATGGCATGGTTCCCCTTCTTTGGCAGGCCCCGGTTAGCGCCCGATTAGCCCGCCGCAACCGCTCGGTTAAAGATCGGCCGCAGATACAGCGGCCCGCGATCCGCGCCCGTCTTTTGCTCGCGAACCCGGTCCCGTTCATGCGCTGCAACATCCTGACTCGAAGGGGCCTGAAAGCATGTCTGAAAATACTCCCTCGCCCGCGCGTCTTCAAGCCCATTGCCGGGGCGGCTCCGCCCACCCCGCCGGGCCCGATTCAGGATCGACACGCCGCCTTCCGGAGATTAGGATTCCGTCTACCAAACGCCAACAGCTCACCGACCAACCGGAGAACGCATATGTCCCTTCCCCTCGCCTGCGGCATCCGCAGCATGGCCCGGGCCGGCGCGGCCGAGACCCGTTCCGCCACGGCCTCCGCCAAGGCCGGCCGGGCGGAGCAGGATGTCCGGCTTCTGACGCGCGAGGTCGACAAACTCTCCATGATCACCGAAGCCCTCTGGACCCTGCTCAAGGAGCAGCACGGATATACCGACGAGGATCTCATCCTTCGCGTGACGGAAATCGACCTGGAGGACGGCGTCCTGGACGGCAAGGTCCGGCGCGATCAGGGCCCTCGCAAATGCCCGGCCTGCAGCAGGACGCTGAGCCGCCGCCATCCCACCTGCCTCTACTGTGGAAAACCCGTCGCACAGGAGCCGTTCGCGTGAAGTCTCCCGCGTTTCCGGAAGCGGACCCCGTCGCCCTCTTCCTTTCTTCCGGGGCCTCGCTGTTCGGCGGGGTGCTCACCTGGTTCTTCGGAATCATGCTCGGGACGGTGCTTGCCACCGGACCCGGCCCCTGGCTTGGCGCCACCTTCTTTGCGCTCCCCGTCGTCGGCCTGGGTGCGCTCGGCGTCTCCATCGCGGCCCTTTGGGGTCTCGCCGTAGTCCCTCTGCAGGGAGCCTTGTTTATTGCGGTCACGTTCGGAGAGTCCCCCCGCATCCCGGTCTGTCTGGGGGTCACCATCCTCCAGGCCGCCACGGTCTACTGCCTCCGCCATCATCCGGCGGGAAGCTGGCCGGTATGGTGCGCTCTCGTCCTGGTCCTCGGAGCCGCGGGGCTCTACGGATGGCGCACCGCCAACGGTAGGCAACGGTCAACCATGTGTGATACAGTTTCTGCGCGATCGGAATGACCATGAAGTACATTGACGAATATCGAGATCCCGCCCTCGCGCGCCAGTACCGGGATGCCATTCACCGCATCACCACCCGGCCCTGGACCCTGATGGAGGTGTGCGGCGGGCAGACCCACGCGATTGTAAAATTCGGCGTGGACGACATGCTCCCCGACGACCTGACCCTCGTCCATGGACCGGGCTGCCCGGTCTGTGTCACTCCGCTCGAGCTGATCGACCAGGCGGTTGCCATCGCCGCCCGCCCGGACGTTATTTTCACCTCGTTCGGCGATATGCTCCGCGTACCGGGCAGCGAAGACGATCTATTCGCCGTCAAGGAGCGCGGCGGGGATGTGCGGATTGTCTACTCCCCTCTCGATGCAGTGGAGCTGGCGGCCCGGAATCCCGACCGGGACGTCGTCTTTTTTGCCGTCGGCTTCGAAACCACCGCGCCGGCCAACGCCATGGCGGTGTACCAAGCCTCGCAGCGCAATATATCCAACTTCTCTATTCTCGTATCCCATGTGCTCGTGCCCCCCGCCATGGAGGCCATTCTCTCTTCGCCCACAAACCGGGTGCAGGCGTTTCTCGCCGCCGGCCATGTGTGCACCATCATGGGCACCGAAGAATACATCCCTCTCACCGAAAAGTACCACGTCCCCATTGTCGTCACCGGCTTTGAACCCCTCGACATCCTCCAGGGCATTCTCATGTGCGTGCAACAACTGGAGGAGGGGCGCGCCGAAGTCGAGAACCAGTATGCCCGCGCCGTACGGGACGAAGGCAACCGGCCCGCGCAGGACCTCATCCGCACGATCTTCGAGGTCGGCCCCCGCCGCTGGCGCGGCATCGGCGACATCCCGCAGAGCGGCCTGAAGCTGCGCCGCGACTACCGCGCCTTTGATGCGGAAACCCGGTTCGATGTCCGGGCCGCGGGGGCGCCGGTCGAAACCGAATGCATCAGCGGCCGGATCCTGCAGGGGCTGAAGAAACCGCCGGATTGCCCCGCCTTCGGCACCCGGTGCACACCCGAACACCCCCTGGGCGCCACCATGGTGTCCTCGGAAGGCGCCTGCGCCGCGTACTACCGGTACCGATCCCGCGAACAGGCCGGAGCCGATCCCTCATGACGGGCAATCCCCTCGATATGCAGTGCCCCGCGCCGGTGCCCGCCGACCAAAGCATCCGCATGGCGCACGGCGGCGGAGGCCGCATGATGCAGCGCCTGCTCCAGCAGCACATCCTGCCCGCGCTGTGCCCCCCGGCCGATTCCCCCCAGCATGACGCCGCGATCCTCCCGATGCCCGGCGGCGGCGGCCTCACCTTCACCAGCGACGGTTACGTCGTGAAGCCTCTCTTCTTCCCCGGCGGCAATATCGGCACGCTCGCGGTCAATGGAACGGTCAATGATCTCGCGGTCGCCGGCGCCCGGCCCTGGTCTCTCAGCGCCGCCCTCATCCTCGAAGAGGGACTGGCCATGGACACCGTCGATCGCGTCCTCGCCGCCATGCGCAGCGCCGCGGATGAGGCCGGCGTGCAAATCGTCACCGGCGATACCAAGGTCGTGGACCGGGGAAACGCCGATGGCCTCTACATCGTCACCGCGGGGATCGGGGTCCTCCCCGAGGCGCCGGCCTGGCGCCCCGATCGCATCCAGCCCGGTGACGCCATTCTCGTGACCGGGGATCTCGGTCGGCACGGCACGGCCATCATGGCCGGCCGGGAGGGGCTCGAATTCGAGACCGCCCTGGAAAGCGATTGCGCCCCCCTGAATCATCCGCTTCTCGCCCTTCGCGAAGCCGGCCTGGAGATACACTGTGCCCGCGACCTCACCCGGGGCGGACTGGCCGGCGCGCTCGTGGAACTGGCCGATGCCACCGGCCTCGGCATGCACATCCGCAGCCTCGACGTTCCCGTTGGCGAAGAGGTCCGCGGGGCGTGTGAAATCCTGGGCCTCGATCCGCTGTACGTCGCCAACGAGGGCCGGGCCGCCCTCTGGCTTCCGGCGGACCAGGCCGAGGCCGCGCTCCGGGCGCTGCGCGACCACGCCGCCTGCCGGGAGGCCGCCGCCATCGGCGAAGTCCAGCCACAGCAGGCCCGGGCCGAGGTGACCATCGAGAGCGAGATCGGCGCGACCCGCATCCTCGACATGCTCAGCGGCGAGCAACTGCCCCGCATCTGCTGAAGAACAAAAAAGACCCGCCGAACGTCTCATCCCTTATATCCCTATGAGACACCCGGCGGGCACAGCCTTGTTCCTTTGTCTGCGCGAATTGTTAAATAATTAACAAAGGCGTGTCAACAAAAAATTGCGCCCCCGGAGCCGAAAAAATCAGCGGCCCGCCGATGCCTCTTTATTCGAGGCCGCGGCGCCGGCCTGCTGCAGGGTCTGATACCGTCGGCGCAGCAATTCCAGCTCCTGCCGGAGCGCGTCCCGTTCCTGCCGGCCGGAGGCGAGCCCTTCGTATTCGGCGAGGTCGCGCCGGAGCTCGGC
>CAZCOO010000064.1:5437-7435 GCA_964500395.1 uncultured Verrucomicrobiota bacterium | reverse complement strand
CCTGCCGGCCGGAGGCGAGCCCTTCGTATTCGGCGAGGTCGCGCCGGAGCTCGGCGATCCTCTGTTCCCGCATGTCGATCCGGCTTTTCTCGTACCGCCACTGCCCGAGCACCCAGATCAGGCATAGAAACAGAATGGACGCCAGGACCCACCCGGTCTCCTTGGCACATACGATATCCTGAATCCGTTTCATGCTGCCCATCCTAGTGAACCTGGATCGCGATGCGATGGTAAAAATCGACGAGGCCTGCGGGGCGCGCCCGTTATTCCACCAGCCGGGCCGGGAGCGGACCGCGAAGGGCATTGAACACCCAGAGGCGCCCCGTCCCCGCCCGCACGTCCTCTACGCGGATCACCTCCTCGCGGAGCTTGTTCTCTTCGAGCAGTCGGCGGCGGTGGGTGCCCGCCAGCAGTCCGCACGATACCGGGGGCGTAAGCCATTCGCCGTCGCGCTCCAGGGCGACATTGGCAATGGTGGTTTCGGTAATCTCCCCCCGCTCGTTCCACAGCAGCACGTCGTCCACCCCCTGCCCGTCGCGTTTCTTCGCGTCTTCGTACACGGCGCGATGCGTGGTCTTGTGGTGCAGGAATACATCCGTGGACTCGACCGGGACGGAGGCGAGGCGAAGCCGCCAGCCCCCCTCCCCCCCCGCCGGAGGGGCATCCGCTGTGCAGCGTATTGTCGGGCGCCCGTCCCTCGGCACCGTCATCCGGACCCGGTGCCCCCGGGCCGGCAGATCCCGGCAGGCCTCCAGGAGAGCCGCCCGGATACGGGGCAGGTCCACCGACCAGCCGAAGTAGCGCGCAGAAGCACCCAGGCGCTCCAGGTGCGCATCGAGAGAAACGAGATCGCCGTCGGGACGCCGGCACAGGGTCTCGAGAAGCTCGAACGGGGGACGGGTATGAGTGAGAACAGCCGCTTTGTCGACGCACTCCCGCCATTCGCGATCCGGATGCGAGTCCCACACAACTCCGCTCCCCACCCCGTACACCATGGCATTCGCCCGGCGATCGATCACCGCCGTGCGGATGCCGACGCTGAAACGCGCCCGGCGGCCGGGACGCACCACCCCGATGGCGCCGGTGTACACCCCTCTCGGGTCCGCCTCCAGGTCGCGAATCAGACGGGATGTGCGCACCTTGGGCGCGCCCGTAACCGAGGCGGCCGGGAACAGCGCGCGGAACATCTCCGGCAGGGAGGCCCGGGTCTCCGCCGCCACCCGGCTGGTCATCTGCCACACGGTAGAAAAACACTCGATGTCGAAGAGCGACTCCACCCGGACCCCGCCCGGCGGGGCAATTCGCCCCAGGTCGTTGCGAACCATGTCCACGATCATCACGTTCTCGGCCCGCTCCTTCTCCGAACGCCGCAGGGATGCGGCCCGCGTCCGGTCCTCCTCCGGACTGTACCCCCGCGGGGCGGTTCCCTTCATGGGGTGGCTCTCCACCCGGTTGCCGTCCCGCCGGAAGAACAACTCGGGCGAGGCGGAGCACACGGCCCAGGCGTCCGTTTCGAGCAGCATGGCATACGGGGTTTGCTGAACCGCCATCAGCCGGGCAAACAGCTCCCGCGGGGCCACGGTCCGGTCGGAACGCAGCCGGTGTGTGTAATTGACCTGATACGTATCCCCGGCGGCGATCCACTCCCGGATGCGCCTCAGGGCGGCCGCGTAGTCCTCCCGGGTGATGGACGGACGCCACGAGAGGCCGGAATCGTCTGAAGCCGGAGGGAGATCTGGACCGGCGGACGCTTCGTCCCCTTCAAACAAAGCGAACCACAACAGGGGCATCGCCCCGTCATGCGGATGCACGGCCAGGGCGGGGTCGAAGCCGGGAGCGGCCTCGTACGCGACGAACCCGGCCGCCATCCAGCCGTGCTTTTCCACCAGGCGCTCGACCTCCGCCAGACAGGCCGGGACCCCCGCCGGATCCGAGGTCTCGACGATTCCCCGGAACCCGACGGGACAAAATTCGAACCGATTAATGGAAGAATTAAAG
>CAZCOO010000064.1:0-5427 GCA_964500395.1 uncultured Verrucomicrobiota bacterium | reverse complement strand
CCCGACGGGACGCCGCCACCGGCCCGTCCCCTCGTCCACCAGCAGAACCGCAGGGCCCCGCGCCGATTCCATGTTGGAACAATACTCCTGCATAGACACCCGTTTCGACAGCAGGTTCCGGTGTTCCGGTTTCAGGTCGGCACCACCGTTTTCGACGTCACGGAACACCGCGCAGGTCTCGCCGAGCCGTTCTCAGAGACAAGATCCTGCCCGAAACCATGACATTCTATCATTCCTTCGGGTAATGTAACGCCATCACAGGCCAACCGGACTCCCGCATCCGGCCCGCATCCGGCCGGCAGGAATGCCTGACACACCCGCAGACATCGGGCTCCCCACCAGGAGGCACCCCTTCGGCATACGCTCTATCACAATTCCTGTGAAATCTAAACGCCCTCGAACCGTCATCCCGAGCAAAGTCGAGGAATCCCCCGAACTGAACCCGGATTGCGGGACCCCGTCTTTGCCCCGGGCGCATTTTGCCATTGTCACCCCCCGCAAACTCCATCTTTAATAAGGACATCTTTTGGTGGAACAAGGAGGAATCACCATGGCATCCATTTTTTCCAAGATTATCAACGGCGAAATCCCGGCCCAGAAACTCCGGGAAGATGATCGCTTCTTTTCCTTCCTGGACATTCGGCCCATCAATCCCGGCCATGCCCTCGTGATCCCCAAAGTGGAGGTAGACTATTTCTTTGATCTCGACGAGGACCTCCTCAGCGGGATCATGGTGTTCGCCAAGCCGATTGCGAAAGCCATCGAGGCCGTCGTGCCCTGCGAACGGGTCGGCATCATGGTCGCCGGGCTGGAAGTGCCCCATGCCCACGTGCACCTCATCCCCTTCAACACCATTCACGAACTGAGTTTTTCCCGGGCGCAGTCCGCCGACTCGGCCGACCTGGCCGAGCTGGCGGAAACGATCCGCGCTGAACTGGGGGAGTGAGCCCCGGAAGGCACGGAGGCGACGCCCCCGTACGCAAAGCGCAAGAAATTCTGCCATTCACCCTTGCATCCGGCGCGGGGATTGCGTAGCCTCCCTCTCTTTGTCTGTCCGGCCGCCTTCGCGGTCCCCAGCTCCGCACACCCGGCCGGTCGCGGACCCCATTTTCAAGAGGAGACGAGTCATGTCAGCAGTTTGCGCATGTTGTGGACAACAGAAAACGAGTTTCGGCAATCGGATTGTGCGAAAGGGCCTGCCCAAGAAAAGCGGCGGCATCGGCCTGCATACGACCGGCATCAGCCGGCGCACCTTTAAGCGCAATCTGCAGAAAATGCGTATCCGCCTGCCCAACGGCGCGGTCAAGCGGGCCTGGGTCTGCACCCGGTGCCTCCGGGCCGGCAAAGTGGAAAAAGCAGGCTAACCAGACGCGGGAACCCATATCATGAGAGATAAAATCAAGCTCGTATCCACGGCCGGTACCGGTCACTTCTACACCTCGACCAAGAATACCAAGGCCAAGCGGGAAAAGATCGAGATTAAGAAATTCGACCCCGTGGCCCGCAAACACGTCATCTACAAAGAAGAAAAGATGAAGTAACTCCGCGGTCGCGCCGCAGGGTTGTCAGGTTCGCGCCCCGCCGCCCGGCGGGGCGTTTTTTGTGTGCTTCAACGGGGCTCAGGCGCCGAACAGCTCCTGCATCACCCGGGTGCGGTACGCGAAGATCTTCCGCACGTCGGGGCCCACAAACAGCTTATGAACCAGGGCGCCCCCGGGGACTCCGTATTCCACGCTGTCGCGAAGCGCCGTCCGTCCCCCCCGGTCCTCGAAGGTGTGTTCGTGGATCCAGAATCGGTACGGGCCCTTCCGCTGTTCATCCACGAATCGTTGCGGGGGATCCCAGGCCGTGATTTCGCTGCGCCACCGCATGGGCAGCCCGCGCACCCGCAGTTTGTAGTCGATCATGGCCCCCACCCCCATCTCCAGAGGCCGGGGCGTGAGGATTTCAAAATGCAGCAGGGGCGGCGTGATGCGCTGGAGATTGCCCGCATCGGCAAAGAACGGGAATACCTCGTCGAGCGGGGCCGCCACTTCGCAGGCTGCTTCGAGCCGGTAGCGGCCGCCGCCCAGTGCCGTAATGCTGATCATCCATGGGTCCTTCCGTTAGCGTACAAGTGGAGCTTGCCTGAAAAACAAGCGTACCGTACCCTGCCGCATCGCTTTTGCAAACGGCCATCCTTCACCCAAACCAAAATTGAATCGTACCATGAAACACGCGCAGAACAGGGACCGGCACTTTCGCTTCGACGACATAGACTGGGCGGCCTGGATCCCTCAGGATGTGGCAACCCTCTGTTTCGTACGGCGGGATGGCGAACTCCTCCTGATCGAAAAGAAGCGGGGGCTGGGGGCCGGCAAGATCAACGGGCCCGGCGGACGGCTGGAACCGGGCGAAACCCCGGCCCAGGCGGCGGTCCGCGAAGTCGAGGAGGAATTGTGCATCACGCCCTCGGGCCTGGAGGAATGCGGCGAACTCATGTTCCAGTTCTGCGACGGCTACTCCATCCACGGGCATGTCTTCACGGCGGCCGGCTTTTCCGGCACCCCGACGGAGACGGAGGAGGCCGTTCCCCTCTGGACACCGGTCGAACAGATCCCCTTTCACCGGATGTGGACCGACGACGAACTGTGGTTTCCCCACATGCTGGGAGGCGACTTCTTCATTGGACGATTCCTGTTCGACGGCGACGACATGCTGGGGCACCGCATCGAGGTGCAACCCGGCGGCCATCGCCCCGCGTGATTTCTTCCCGGCAGACGGGCCGGCCGGAATCAGAATTCGTACACCAGGTGAATCCCGTCTTCATCCACGGTGAAGAAGACCGGTTCCGCCTCCGCCGTTTCATCGTACTCCCATTCCGCCCGGGCCATGCCCGGCACAAAGACCACCGGGTGGTCGGCAATGGCGCCATCCACATGGTCGGATTCCGCGTCTGTGTCGTAGCCGGCCTGTTTTTCTTCCGCCAGCCGCATCAGAAGGGCTTCCTTGACCCGGGTGCCCAAATGCCCCGACGTCACGGCGTATTCACGGAGAAATTCGTCTATCGCCGCCTCATCGATCCGGTCCAGCGCATCGCGGAGCTTGCGCACGCCCTTTTTCAGGGAGTCGCGTAGAGTGTCCGCATTCCAGGCACCGGCCGCGGCCGCGCCCCGCCCGAAGGTGGAGGCTTCTTCGGTTTGCAGACCATCCATCCGCCCCCCCTGGACCGGCCCGCCCCGCTCCACTTCACGGGCGGCCAGATGCAGCAGGGCGGCGGCCTGCGGGGGTTTGCAAAAAGAGCCCGCTCCCGATAACACGTGTACGTCCCGGTGGGACAAATCCATCTCCGGCATTCTTCATCCTCCTTTCTTCACCCTATCATACGTCCCGTATCCGGCAACGGCCGGCGGACTGTCCGCAGAACCGGAGCATGAAAAATCCGCTCCATTTTCCGTATGTTAGGATTTTATTAGGGTCCGTGGCATGGTATGATACGCATACGAGGTACCGATGACGGGTGGAGACTACTTTTTTCTCATCGGGCAGGTCCTGGGAGGCCTGGCCCTGTTTATCTTCGGCATGAAGATCATGACCGACGGTCTGCGCGACGCCGCCGGTCAACGATTGAGGGAATTGCTGTCCCGGGCGACCGGCAATCGCTTCAGCGGCCTCGCGCTCGGCACCACGTCCGGACTCCTCATCCACAGCAGTGCCACCACGGTCATGCTCGTCGGCTTCGTTAATGCGGGGCTGATGACACTGGAGCAGTCCATTGCCCCCGTGCTGGGCTCCAACATCGGCACCACCCTGTCGATGCAGGTGATCTCCTTCGATCTCGACCGCTACTGTTACGCGGCGATTGCACTCGGCTTCTGCCTGTCTCTCGCCGGGCGCCACACCGCCGTGAAGCAGACCGGGCGGGCCCTGATGGGATTTGGCCTGATCTTCCTCGGCATGATGACCATGAAGGAGGCGATTCACCCCTACCGCGAATCGCTCCGCCCCGCCCTGGAGGCGATCGACGGGAGCACCTGGAGCGGGCTCCTGCTGGGCCTGGCCATCTCCACGATCATCACGGGAACCATCCAGAGCAGCGGGGCCACCATCGGGATGACCTTTGCCCTCATTGATGCGGGCGCGGTGACCAGCTTTGAGCAGGTCTTTCCCATTGTCCTGGGCGCCCACCTCGGCACCTGCATCACGGCCATCCTGGGCAGCATCGGGACCAACATTGAGGCGCGCCGCTGTGCCATGGCCCACCTGATTTTCAACGTAACCAATGTCCTTATCGCCATCCTTTTGCGTCCCTTCCTCTTCTGGCTCCTCCCGTTGACCTCGCCCGACCTTACGCATCAGATGGCCAACCTCCACACCCTGGTCATGGTCGTCGCGGCCGCGGCGGTGCTGCCCTGGGCCATTCCGTTTGCCCGCCTGGTCCGGCGGGCAACCCCGTCCCGCAAGCCCATGCCCGAGGCAAGCCATCTGGATCCGGAATTGCTGGTCAAGCCGGAATCCGCCATCTCCGCCGCCATCCGGGAACTCCAGCGGGCGTCCCGGGTCTGCCTGGAGAGTTTTGGCTACGCCGGCGAGATCCTCCTCATGGAAGGGAGCCGGGGGACGATGCACCAGGTGAAGCTGAATGAATCCGTCATCAACGAAATCAAGCGGTCCATGCGCAGCTACCTCCGGGATATGACCCGGCATTACCTCAGCCGCCGCCAGGCCATTCTCATTCAGCACATCGAGCGCTGCATGAGCGACATCGAGCGGATCGGCGATCATATCGACGCGACCTGCGATTTTGGATGGGAGCGGCAGAAGCACAGCAAGGCGCTCTTCGACCAGGATTCGCTGGACCGCCTCTTCGGCCTGCACGAGAAAGCGGCGGATGTGCTGAAGCGGGTAATCGCCTCCCTGGACCCCGAGAAAAAGGACTTTGCCAAAACGGCCCAGGCCATTCTCGAGGCGCGCGATGCGTATGCCGAAGCCAGCATGGACATCAAGGAGCTTTTTGCCGAGCGGGTCGCAAAGCGCGAGGATACCCCGCTGGCCGGCATCTACTTCAGCGAGTTTGTCGGCTCCTTAGACCGGGTCGTGCGGCACGCCAAAACCATCGCCCTGGCCGAAAGCCATCCGGACTTCTGGATCAAACGGAAAAAACTCGATCGCGTCGCCCGCGAGGCCGAGGAGATCGAGGAACCCGAGCTGGTCGATCCCGCCGACTACCTGGAACGGCTCCACCGCGAGATTGAGTCGTAAGGCCCTGGCGCCCCCTACCGGGATGTCGGCTCACCCTGATAGGAGGGGCGAACGCGAACCTCCCTGTAGCCACGCCGTTGCACGGCGTGCTTCCCCGGCCGGGGCCGTTTCCCGGCGGGAGGCCTGTCCTGCAATGCGGCCTACCAGATGGTGTAGGACACGCTTCCCTCGAAGAGGGAGCGTGTG
>CAZCOO010000063.1:0-13801 GCA_964500395.1 uncultured Verrucomicrobiota bacterium | reverse complement strand
CGCGGAATCCATGTGCAGAAGACGGGCCGGGGACGGTCTGGGGGCCGCGGCTAGTACCCGCCATTCATGCCCGGGATCCCCGGCGCCGCTTCCCATTGCTGGGGCGTATTCCAGGGGAGTTCGGATTCGCGATCGGGCGGGGGGGTGGTGCACCCGCCGAGCAACAGGCCCACGGCGCACAACCCGGCGGCCAGAGAGGGCCGGGCCCGGTACCGGGTGAGGCGAGAAGGATAAAAGGCTTTCATCGGGTCTTCCTCGTTAAAAGACCACGTACATCACCTGGTCGCCGGACTGGATATCCACCTGTTGCCAGTCGGAGATAATGTCGGCGACGGCCATGTTTTCCTGAACGCGGCTGATGCGCACTTTGCCGACCAGCTCGTCATCCCGATGCACAACCATTTCCGCGTTCGGGACGAGGCCCACGTCTTTTCCGATGTTCAGGACAACAAAATTCCAGGGTTCATTGACGGTGAGGATTTCACCGGAGAGACCCGGGTCGAGTTCCACGACATCGCCCTGGGCGCCCTCGAGTTCCTTGATGATACCTTCCAGGGTTTCGATGTCCGCCCGGAGGTCCTGGATGGCCTCGTTTGCCTGGGTGAGTTCCGTCTCCAGGTCGTCGACCTGCGAAATGAGGACCTGCTTTTCTTCCTTGAGAACATCGATCTGGTCGTTGGCCTCGTTCAACTCGGCCTCTGTCTGGGCCAGGTTGGATTCCAGGGTGCCGATGCGGTCCCGGGCATCGGCGAGCTCTTGTCGGGTGTCGGCCAATTCCGACTTGGTAACGGCCAGTTCCTCCCTGGTGTTTTCCAGATCCTGCTTGGTGTCCTGGAGGTCCTGGTAGAGGACATCGCCCTGGGCGGCGATGGTGTTCAGGGGCTGGTCCATCCGGTCCAGATCCATGATCGCTTCTCGGTCCACCTCTCCATAGCGGATGCTCTTGGCAAAATCGACGACGGCCTGTTCCATACGCTGT
Organism: uncultured Verrucomicrobiota bacterium; assembly: GCA_964500395.1. Taxonomy (GTDB): domain Bacteria; phylum Verrucomicrobiota; class Kiritimatiellia; order CAZCOO01; family CAZCOO01; genus CAZCOO01. Next base: position 12,822 of record CAZCOO010000063.1, on the reverse strand, counting down.
GTACGGGCTTTGAGCATTTCCCGCTGCCCGAACAGTATCGTGCCCAGCACCAGGGCAGAAATACTGAGAAGGAGGATGAGAACAATGAAAACCTTAAGAACCTTGGACATCTACGTCTCCTCTCGATAACGGCTGAACTCCCGCAGAGTACCCGAATCATAGAGAGGGACCCGACCGGCGTCAATACGCCTTTTCGATTCTTTCATTCCCGGGCGTCGGCGGGGGGCCCCCTGCCGTCATCTGTTTGACCAGGCGCATGCGATTTCGCTGATTGGGCATGGTTTCGTAGCTGACTTCATCCATGCACCGATACATGAGGTATAACCCCGCTCCGCGCTGATTTCCCTCCTGGTAATGGTCCGGGAAGGTCGGGGGGCGGTAGTGGTCAAAGTCGAAGCCGGTTCCCTCGTCGATGATGTCGATGATGAGGCAGCCGTTTTCCCGCATCATTTTCAGGTATATGGGGGGTTTTTCCGGGAGCGGCCCGTATGCATGTTCGATCACATTTGCGCAGGCCTCGTCGACAGCCACCTCGATCTTATTGATTTCTTCCTCCGGAAGACCGGTCTGCTGGGCGAGACGGGTGATGATCCACCGGACGGCGGAAAGAGATTCCGGCTTGCCCGGCACCAGAAATTCAAACTCAGTTTTGTCTGTGGAAGAGGGCATCGGTTCAGGGATTCTCCTGGTCGTTGCAGGATTGAAGGGCCTCATCGAGCGTTGGATACAGATTCAACACATGATCCAACCCCAGAATGCGCATAATGTTCATAATTTTCTTTTGCACGCCGAATACCAGGAAGCAGCCGCCTTTGGCTTCGCAGCTTCGATGGTACTTGAACAGCATGCCGAAGGCCGTGCTGTTGATATAACGTAAGTCCCGACAGTCGAGGGCCAATTGCGGAGGCGCCTGCTCCATGAACGAATCGAGATAGCGCCGCACTTCGTCGATGTTCGAGGCGTCAATGATGCCGTCAAACTGAATGATGGATACCCCGTTTTGGGGCTCTATGGCTATGGACAGCTTTTTTGACATGCGCGCCCGCAAGATTGCGACATACCCGCCGCGATTTTCTCCAATTCACATCCCTATATCACGAAACCACAGAAAAGCACAACGAAAACATCAGGTTGAAAGGGTTCATGCGAGGGGGCGGGCTGCCGGCGGACTGTCCCGCGGAGACCGGCTTGCTCCCGCGACGTCGACCCGGGGCGGAGAGGAAATCGAGCCGTTTCATCGCGGACAGCACCCGACTGCCTCATGTCGCTCCGAGCGGCGGATATGCGGAGGGGGCCTATCAGCCCACCTGGAAGCCGACGCGGGGCAGGTCGCCTTCTCCCTTGGTGGGAAGCTCGGACCAGCCCATGAGGTATTCATCCGCCTGGCGGGCGGCTTCCCGGCCCTCGGAGATGGCCCAGACGATAAGGGACTGGCCCCGCCGGCAATCGCCCGCGGCGAACACACGGGGTTTGCTGGTCTGGTAGGAGTTGCCGCAGGTGACGTTCCCGCGGTCATCCAGTTCCAAGCCGAGCTGGGCCACGATGGTATCGGGCTCGGGGCCGGTAAATCCGAGGGCCAGCAGGACCAGGTCGGCGGGCCATTCCCGCTCCGAACCCTCGATCTCCTGCATGTCGGGGCGCCCGTCTTTCCCTTTCTTGAACTCCACATCCACTGTGACGAGCTTTTCCACCTTGCCGCCGGAGCCGATAAATTTTTTGGTCAGGGTGCTCCAGTGGCGATCGACGCCCTCCTGGTGCGAGGAGCTGGTGCGCAGCCGCATGGGCCAGAGGGGCCAGGGGTGGTAGGCCGGCCGGTCTTCCGACGGGCGGGGGAGCAGTTCGAAGTTGGTCACCGAGGCAGCGCCCTGGCGGTTCGAGGTCCCGATGCAGTCGCTGCCGGTGTCCCCGCCGCCGATGACGATCACGTGCTTGCCTTCGGCGGTGATCTCCGGGTACGCGGACGCGTTTTCGCCGGCCACGAGCCGGTTCTGCCGCGTGAGGAAATCCATGGCGTAATGGATGCCGTCCAGATCCCGCCCGTCGATCGGGAGGTTGCGCGGGGTGGTGGAGCCGGTACAGATGACGATGGCGTCAAAGCTTTCCAGTTCATCGGCGTCCCGGTTTTTCCCGAACCAGGCGTTGGTCTCAAACCGGATGCCTTCCTGCTCCATGATGTCGGTCCGCCGGTCGATCACCCATTTCTCCATCTTGAAATCCGGGATGCCGTATCGAAGAAGGCCGCCGAGCTGGGCATCGCGCTCGAAGACGGTCACCTCGTGGCCGGCGCGGTTGAGCTGCTGGGCGGCGGCGAGGCCGGCGGGTCCGGACCCGATGACCGCGACGGTTTTGCCCGTGCGGCGCTCGGGCGGCTCGGGCACGACCCAGCCCTCTTTGAAGGCCCGCTCGATGATTTCTTTTTCGATTTGCTCGATGGTCACCGGGGGTTCATTGATCCCGAGCACACAGGCCTCTTCGCAGGGGGCGGGACACAGGCGGCCCGTAAATTCAGGGAAATTGTTGGTGGCGTGCAACTGGTCGATCGCTTCCTTCCAGCGCCCGCCGTATACCAGGTCGTTCCAATCCGGGATGAGATTGCCCAGCGGACACCCGGCGGTGCAGGTGGGGACGCCGCAATCCATGCAGCGGGCGCCCTGCTGGCGGATCTTTTCCTCGGGGAAGGGCTTGTAGAACTCCTTGAAATGGTGGAGCCGGGCTTTCACAGGCTCCTTTTGCGGGAGTTCTCTCGTAAACTCTTTGAATCCGGTTGGTTTTCCCATAGTTGGTTCCTCGATTCCGTTCAGGCGTTCTGCAGCGCGGGTTCATCCGTTTCGGCGGAGGAGGCCGCTTCGCGCTCGGCCTCTTCGCGGGCCAGGATTTCCAGTGCACGCTTGTAATCGTGGGGCATGACCTTGATAAAGCGGGGCAGGACCTCGTCCCACCGGTCGAGGATCCGCTGTCCCACGGTGCTTTCGGTATAGGCGACGTGCTGCTCGATCATGTGGCGCAGTTCGTCGATATCGTCCTGTTGCTCGACCGGTTCGAGGCCGACCATGGCGGTATTGCAGCGATTCTCCTCGAAGTCGCCGGCCTCATCGAGCACATAGGCGACGCCGCCGCTCATGCCGGCCGCGAAGTTGCGGCCGGTGGATCCGAGGATCACCGCGCGGCCGCCGGTCATGTACTCACACCCGTGATCCCCGACCCCTTCGACCACGGCTCGTACGCCGCTGTTGCGCACGCAGAAGCGTTCCCCGGCAAGGCCCCGGATGTAGGCTTCACCCGAGATGGCTCCGAAGAAGGCCACGTTGCCGATGAGGATGTTCTCCTCGGGGACGATGGAGGATCCCTCGGGGGGGCGGATGGAGAGACGCGCGCCCGAAAGCCCTTTGCCGAAGTAGTCGTTGGCGTCGCCGCGGATATGCACCGTGAGGCCGCGTGCGCCAAAGGCACAGAAACTCTGGCCGGCCGAGCCGCGGGCATGGATGGTAATGGTGTCCTCGGGCAGGCCGTCTTCCCCGTATTTCTTGGAGATGTGGTAGCTGAGGGTCGTGCCTACCGTGCGGTGGATATTGCGTATCCGCTGCGTGAACTCGACCTTTTCTCCGCGTTCCAGGGCAGGGCGGGCCTTGGCGATCAGGTCCACATCGAGGGCCTCGGCCAGGCCGTGGTCCTGCTTTTGCGTGCAGTAGATGCCGACGTGGGGCGGAACCTGCGGCTTGTTGAGGATCTTGGAGAAATCCAGGCCGCGCGCCTTCCAGTGGTCCACATTCCTGCGCATGCGCAGTTTGTCGGATTGCCCGACCATTTCGTTCATGGTGCGAAACCCGAGGCCCGCCATGATGCGGCGGATTTCCTCGGCCACGAATCGGAAGTAGGTGACGACGCCGTCCGGCGTGCCCATGAACTTCTTGCGCAGTTCGGGGTCCTGGGTGGCAATGCCGACCGGGCAGGTGTTCAGGTGGCAGACCCGCATCATGATGCAGCCCATGACCACGAGCGGGGCGGTCGAGAATCCGTATTCTTCGGCCCCCAGCAGACAGGCGACCGCGACATCGCGTCCGGTCTTCATCTGTCCGTCGCATTCGACGACAATCCGGCTGCGCAGATCGTTGAGGGCGAGGGTCTGGTGGGTCTCGGACAGGCCGAGTTCCCACGGCAGGCCCGCGGATTTGATGGACGTCTGCTTGGAGGCCCCGGTGCCGCCGTCATGCCCGCTGATGAGGACGACGTCGGCCTTGCCCTTGGAGACGCCGGCGGCGACGGTTCCCACCCCGACCTCCGATACGAGCTTGACGTTGACGCGGGCCTCGGGATTGGCGCACTTCAAGTCGTGAACGAGCTGCGCGAGGTCTTCAATCGAGTAGATATCATGGTGGGGGGGCGGTGAAATCAGGCCCACGTAGGGGGTCGTATGCCGGGTCTTGGCGATCCAGGGCAGGACCTTGAAGCCGGGCAGTTCGCCGCCTTCGCCGGGCTTGGCGCCCTGGGCCATCTTGATCTGCAGTTCCCGCGCGTTGGCGAGGTAATAGCTGGTGACGCCGAACCGGCCGGAGGCCGCCTGCTTGATGGCGCTGTTTCGCCAGTCCCCGTTTTCGTCCGGGGTAAACCGGTCGGGATCTTCCCCGCCTTCGCCGCTGTTGCTCTTGCCGCCGATGCGGTTCATGGCGATGGCGAGCGTCTCGTGGGCCTCCGAACTGATCGAGCCGTACGACATGGCGCCGGTCTTGAACCGCTTGACGATCTCCGTCCAGGGTTCGACCTCTTCGAGGGGGATCGGCTCCTTGAGCGTCTTGAATTCCATCAGCCCGCGCAGGGTGCCGATATCCTTGTTCTGCGTATTCACCATGTCGGCGTACTCCTGGTAGAGCTGTTCGCTCTGCGCCTGGATGGCGTGTTGGAGTTTGGACACGGTCATGGGGTTAAAGACGTGATATTCGCCGTTGCGCCGCCATTTGTATTTGCCGCCGGGGTCGAGCTTTGTGCTCGTCCCGGGGATGTGGACCCGCGGATAGCCGCGGTGATGGCGCTCGGCCACTTCGCGGGCGATCTCGTCCAGGCCGATCCCCCCGATGCGCGAGGCCGTCCAGGTGAAGTAATCATCGATGACGGAATCATTGAGGCCGAGGGCTTCGAAAATCTGCGCGCCCCGGTAGCTGTGCAGGGTCGAGATGCCCATCTTGGCAATGACCTTGAGGATGCCGTCACTGATGGACTGGATGTAGTTCTGCACGGCCTGGTCCAGGGTGATGTCGCCCAGGGCGCCCCGGTTGAGCAGGTCGTGGACGGTTTCGAAGGCGAGGTAGGGATTGACCGCGCCGGCGCCGTATCCGAAGAGGACGCAGAAGTGGTGCACCTCCCGGGGCTCGGCGCTTTCGATGACCAGGTCGCATTGCGTGCGCAGCCCCCGCCGGATCAGGTAGTGGTGGACGCCGCCGGTGGCGAGCAGGGCGGGGATCCCGGCGCGGTCGTGGTCGGCCGCGCGGTCGGAGAGGATCAGGATCGACGTGCCGCTTTCCACCGCCTTGGCCGCTTCCCGGCACAGGCGTTCCAGGGCGTCGTGAAGGCCCTCTCCGCCCCGGTCCACCTCGTAGACCATGTCGAGGGTGGTGGAGCTGATGTCCCCGACGATCATTTCCCGGATCTGCGCGACCTGCTTATTGGTCAGGATCGGATTGGGCAGCTCGAACTGGTGGCAGTGCTCCGGGGTTTCCTTGAACAGGTCCTGCTCCGCCCCGAGGGTTGTCTGCACGGAGGTGACCAGCTTCTCGCGGAAGGGGTCGATCGGCGGGTTGGTCACCTGGGCAAAGAGCTGGCGGAAGTAATCGTAGAGCAGGCGGGGCCGGCTGGAGAGAACCGCCGGGGGGGTGTCGTCTCCCATCGAGCCCAGGGGTTCCTTGCCGTCGCCGGCCATGGGGGCGAGAATGACCTTGAGGTCTTCTTCGGAGTAGCCGAAGGCCTGCTGCCGGGTTACCAGGGTGTCGAAATCGGCCAGAAAGACCTGGCTGGGTTCCTGGAGGTCCTCGAACCGCACCAGGTGCTTGTCCAGCCATTCGCCGTACGGTTGGCGGCCGGTAATTTCCTCTTTGATTTCTTCGTCCGAGACGATGCGGCCCTGTTCCATATCCACCAGGAACATGCGGCCGGGCTCCAGCCGTCCGTTTTCCTGCACATTGGCCGGGTCCACGTTGAGAACACCGGTTTCGGATCCCATGATCACGAAGCCGTCCTTGGTCACGGTGTAGCGGGAGGGGCGCAGTCCGTTGCGGTCGAGCACGGCCCCGATGCAGGTCCCGTCGGTAAACGGGATCGAGGCCGGGCCGTCCCAGGGCTCCATGAAGCAGGAGTGGTACTGGTAAAAGGCCTTCTTCCGGGCGCTCATGGTCTTGTGGTTCTGCCAGGCCTCCGGGATCAGCATCATGATGGAGTGCGGCAGCGAACGGCCGGTGTGGTAGAGGAGTTCCACGGCGTTGTCGAGCACGAGGGAGTCGCTGCCCTCGGGTGTCGCGATCGGCATGACCTTTTTCATGTCATCCCCGAACAACTCCGACTGGAAGAGGGCCTCGCGGGCGTTCATCCAGTTGATGTTGCCGCGGAGCGTGTTGATCTCGCCGTTGTGGCAGAGAAACCGGAAGGGCTGGGCGAGGTCCCAGGTCGGGAACGTGTTGGTGCTGTAGCGCTGGTGGACGAGCGCCAGGCCGCTCACCAGGTCCTCATCCCGCAGGTCCCGAAAGTAGGGCTTCATCTGATCGGCCAGCAGCATCCCCTTGTAGGTGAGGGTCTGGGCCGACAGGTTGGTGATGAAGAAGAATTTCTTCTGGCTGAGGTCGGACGTGCGGATGGCCCGCTCGATGAGCTTCCGGATCACGAACAGCTTCCGTTCGAAATCGCGACCGGACTCGATGCCGCTCCCGCGTCCGATAAAGAGGTGCATGCTCACCGGTTCCACTTTGCCGGCGATATCCCCCAGAACGGAATTGTTGACCGGAAGGGTGCGCCAGCCGAGAAAGACCTGCCCCTCCGCCTCGACCACATCCCGCACCAGCTTCATGCATTTTTCCCGCTCTTCGCGGTTTCGGGGGAGAAAGACGAGACCGCAGCCGTAGTCCCCGGGGTCCGGCAGGCGGATGCCGTCGCCGCCGGCGGCCTTCCGCAGAAATTTGTGCGGCATCTGCAACAGCAGGCCGGCGCCGTCGCCGGTGGTTTCGTCGCAGCCGCAGGCCCCCCGGTGGGTGAGATTGACCAGGATTTCCAGCGCGTGGCTGATGATGTAGTGGGATTTTTCCCCCCGCAGGTTGCAGATAAAGCCGACGCCGCAGGCGTCGTGTTCGTACTGCGGGTCGTAGAGCCCCTGCGCCGGGGGAGGGCCCATGCGGGTATCACGCTCGGTTCGGTCTGTATTGGCCATAGTCTTGTCTTTCCTCGTGGTGAGCCGGTTTTTTGGCCCTGCGTCACAGTCCTCCCGTGTCGGGTGCGCGGGATCCGGTTGCGAAGGGGTGGTGTTCAGCGACCGGCGGCTGGGGATCGACCGCCCGGGTTTGGCCCTGGTGGCGCTGAAAGAAACCGGCGACACACGTGTGATGTCGATTTCGTAATGGTATTAAGTACGCAAACCTACGGGTTTGCCGGGGCGGAATCAAGCGAAACCGCCCGGCAAAATCGATCGACCGCCCGGATCACCCGGAAACGGGTGGGGGGGGAGGCAGCGCGGCTTAGAACTGGAGACTGGCCGTGACCCCGCCCCAGAGGTGCTCGTCATCGAAATAGGTCGCGGCCGCGGCCTCTTCGATGTCCGAATCCAGCAGCCACGTGTAGACCACTTCCGCTCCCACGGAGAGCGCTTCGCTCACCGCGTAGCTGGCCGAGGCACTGACGTTGGCATCGTTGAGGGCCGGGTCGGCCACGCCGAAGTAGTAGTCGTTGTAGTGTTCGCTGCCGTAGCCGACCGATGCGCCCGCGCCCACGGAGAGCTGCTCGGTCACCGATTCGCTGTGGCTCAGGCCGAAGGTCACGTAAATCGCGTCTTCCTCCGCCTCATCGATGTCCCAGTAGGCGGAGAGGCTGGGGGACAGAGGCGCATCCAGCGAGACCGCGGCATAGACTTCCCGGGTATCGGTGTCATCGGCCCGGATGCCCGTCGCCTCGTCCGCGAAATCCCCCTCCTTGGGGAAGAGGTATTCGAGAATGCCGACCTCGACGCCCACCGGGCCGTCCAGGGGCAGAACGTAGGAGAGGGTCAGGTCCACTTCGTTGAATTCCCCGCTGTTGCCGGTGTTGTCCGTCAGCGGCATGTTGCCCCATGCATTGAGGTACCAGCCCGCCGCGCCGGTGGTGAAGCCGGGCTGAAGGACCGATTCGTCGTTGTAGACCTGGCCGCGCCAAACGTAGGCGGAGTAGACGGCGGCGTCCACGCTGCCTTCCGCGCTGTGCGCCGGGGTGGTGGATGTCGAGACAAGGGCGCCGGCGAGAAGCGCGGCCGCAAGCGTTCGCGAAGCAGTCATCATGGTTCAATCCTCCCTGGGGTTTGGCTGGGTCGATGACGGACATCTTCCATAAAACCGGCAGTCTACGCGCGTCGGCGGGGCCCTGCCAAGCGCCTTTTCCGCATCAGGGCTTGGGCAGACCGTCCAGGGCGCGGAGGCTTTTTTCCATGTCTTCGTCGGTGAGGTGGTAGTCGTCCAGGTCCCCGGACAGGAACGCATGGTAGCCGGTCAGGTCCATCAGCCCGTGGCCGGACCAGTTCATGAGGATTGTCCGTTCCCGTCCCTCGTCCCGGGCCCGCAGCGCCTCCCGCACGGTGGCCGCGATGGCATGCGAGGTTTCCGGGGCGGGGATGAATCCCTCGCAGCGCGCCCACTGCACGGCTGCCTCGTAGCATTCCAACTGGGGCAGGGCGACGGCCTCGATCAGGTTTTCGCGCACGCCGTGGCTGACCAGCGGGGCCATGCCGTGATAGCGCAGCCCGCCGGCGTGAAGCGGCGGCGGGACGAATGTGTGCCCCAGGCTGTGCATGGCCAGCAGGGGCGTGAGCATCGCGATATCCCCGGAGTCGTACGCGTACGGACCGCGGGTGAGGGTGGGGCAGGCGGCCGGTTCGGCGGCCACGATGCGCACGTCCTTCCCGTGGATCCGGTCCCGGACATAGGGGAAGGTAAGGCCGGCGAAATTGGACCCGCCCCCGGCACAGCCCACCACCACATCGGGGTACCGGCCGGCCAATGCCATCTGGCGCTCGGCTTCCAGGCCGATGACGGTCTGGTGCAGCATGACGTGGTTGAGGACGCTGCCGAGCGAGTAACACGTCGCCGGATCGGCGGCGGCCTGTTCGACGGCTTCGCTGATGGCGATGCCGAGGCTGCCCGGCGTGTCGGGGTCTTCCTCCAGGATCCGCCGGCCCGTTTCGGTGAGGTCGCTGGGGCTGGGGACGCATTCGCCGCCCCACACCTCCATCATGTATTTGCGGAAGGGTTTCTGGCTGAAACTGATTCGCACCATGAACACGCGGCACTGAATGTCGAAAAACCCGCAGGCCAGGGAGAGCGCGCTGCCCCACTGCCCGGCGCCGGTTTCGGTGGTCAGCCGCCGGATGCCGGCCTGTTGGTTGTAGTAGGCCTGGGCGATCGCCGTGTTGAGCTTGTGGCTGCCGGCGGGGGATACGCCCTCGTTCTTGTAGTAGATCCGCGCCGGGGTCCCCAGCGCCTGCTCCAGCGCCCGGGCCCGGCACAACGGGGTGGGGCGCCACAGCAACAGCTTCTCCAGGACCGCTTCGGGGATGTCGATCCAGCGCTCGGTCGACATTTCCTGCTCGATGATGTTCATGGGGAAGATGGCGTTCATGGTGTCCGGGCCGACGGGCTCCCCGTTCGGACCGAGCGGCGGGGGGAGGGGACGGGCGAGATCGGCCTGGAGGTTGTACCACTGACGCGGCATCTCGGATTCGGGAAGGTTGATTTTTACTGCATCGGACATATCGACTTCTCCTGGGGGTACGGATCGACTCCGCAGCGTAGCGGCTTTGTGGCGGTCGGACAATCCTGTTGTTTCCACGAATTCGCTCGCATGCGGGCGGATCGTGCCGCATAATCCGGGCGGTATGCAAACGCAGCACGAACGAGTTCAGGTAACGCCGTTTCAGCAGCGGGTGTACGACGCGGCGCGCCGCATTCCGCGGGGTCGGGTGACGACCTATCGGCAGCTCGGCCTGGCGGTGGGGTGTGGGTCTCCCCGTGCCATCGGCCAGGCGCTCCGCCGGAATCCTTTCGCCCCGGCCGTTCCCTGCCACCGGGTGGTGTGTTCGGACGGGCGGCTGGGAGGGTTTTCCGGCGCGGGGGAAGGCCCGGAGGTGAAGCGAAAGCGCTCGCTGCTGGAGAGCGAAGGGGTGCGGTTTCGCCGGGATGGGCGGGTGGATCCCTCCGCGGTTGTTGACATGGGAGCCGGAATCCACGACAGGTGATAGCGTGCACAGCAGACACCCCCCTCGAGGAGGAGATGTATGACCAATCCATTCGAAGACCCCGAATCCATGCAGAAAATGGCCGAGCAGATGATGGGGCTGAAGCGCTTTCTGATTCCCCTGGTGATCATCCTGGTTCTCATCGGCGCGCTGGCCACCTCGGTCTACACCGTGGAGCCGGAGGGCAAGGCGGTGGTGAAACGCGTCGGCAAGGTGGTGGGCGTACGGGATCCGGGCCTCCACTTCCGGATGCCGTTCGGCATCGATACGGCGCATTTCGTGCCGACGGAACGGGTCCTGAAAGAAGAATTCGGATTCCGGACCGTCGAGGCCGGGCAGCGTTCCCGGTATGCCAAGTCCGGCGGGATGCGCGACGAATCGCTGATGCTGACCGGCGACCTCAACGTCATCGACGTGGAGTGGGTGGTGCAGTACTTCATCCGGGATCCGGATAAGTGGATGCACCGGGTCCGGGATCCGGTGGAAACCCTGCGCGATGTCTCGGAAGCCGTCATGCGGCAGATTGTCGGCAACCGTCTCGGCCGGGACGTCCTGACCATCGGCCGCGTGGAAGTGGCCGCGCAGGCCCGCGACAAGCTTCAGGAAATTCTCACCGACTACGATATGGGCGTGCATGTCTCGAATGTCGAGATGCAGGATGTAACCCCGCCGGAAAAAGTGAAACCGGCTTTTAATGCGGTGAACGAGGCCCGGCAGCAGAAGGAGCGCCTGATCAACGAGGCCGAGCGGAAACGCAACCAGCAGATCCCCCGGGCCGAAGGCGAGGCCCGGCAGAAAATCGCCCAGGCGGAGGGCTACAAACTCGAGGCGATCAACCAGGCCCGCGGCTCCGCTTCCCGGTTCACCGCCGTGCTTCACGAATACACCAACGCCCCGGCCATCACCCGCCGCCGTCTCTACCTCGAGACCGCCGAACGGGTCCTGCCCCGGGCGGGCCGGATTACCGTAGTCGATGGGGACAGCCCGGCGCCGCTGCCCCTGCTGCACCTCGATGAGGGAAGGGGCGGGACCAACACCCTGGACCAATTGCTCCAGGCGAAAGGAGGTGCGAAATGAGTACACCCCCCGCAAAACAGATTACCTCTATTCTCGTCGGCCTGGTCGTGGTGGTTCTCATCGTCGTGGGGGGCTCGGCTCTCTACCGGATTGACGAGGCGGAACAGGCCGTGGTCGTTCAGCTCGGCAAACCGGTGGGCGACCCGGTGAAAACGCCGGGACTGCATTTCAAGCTGCCCTTTATCCAGGAGGTGCGCCGCTTTGATAAGCGCCTGCTGGCGTGGGACGGGGACCCCAATCAGGTCCCGACCCGCGGACGGGAGTTTATCTCGGTGGATACCACCGCCCGCTGGCGCATCAGCGATCCCCTGCTGTTCCTCAAGAGCCTGCGCGACGAAACCGGGGCTCAGTCGCGATTGGATGACATCATCGACTCCGTCGTCCGGGACAAAATCTCCAGCACGCCGCTGGAGGAAATCGTCCGCTCCGCGGATTGGACCCCGCCGGAAGATGAACTCGAAACCGTCCGTACGGCGGCGGCGACCAACCTCATGACCGAAACTGAAATCGGGCGGGAGCAGTTGACGCGGGACATTCTGCAGGAGGCCGGCTCCCGGCTGCCGGAATACGGCATCGCCCTCGAAGATGTTCGGATCAAGCGGCTCAACTACATCGAGTCCGTCCGCGAACAGGTCTTCAACCGGATGATTTCCGAGCGGGAGCGCATCGCCGCCCAGTTCCGATCGGAAGGGGAGGGCGAGAGTGCCGCGATTATCGGGGAGATGGAGAAGGATCTGGCGCGAATCCGCTCGGAGGCGGAGCGCAAAGCCCAGATCATTCGGGGCGAAGGACAGGCGGAAGCCACGCGCATCTTTAACGATGCCTACGAGCAGGATCCGGAATTCTTCGCCTTCTACCGCACGCTGGGCAGTTATGAAAAAACCATCCGGGGCAGCATGCATTTTGTTCTCGGAGTCGATACGGACTTTTTCCGGTACCTGAAAAACAGTCGGCCCGGCGGATTGGGCGAGTAGTCGCGGTAACTGGCCCCAGGGAGGCAGAGCGCAGGCGGCCCCGGAGGCGTGAGCCCGATCCGGGCGGTCCGGTACCTGGCGGCGGCCTGTCGGGCGGGGCGCACGGGTAGGGTACGGATTCGGCCGTGGCGGTAAACAGGGGATGAAGCCGAACCAGAGCGGTTGCCGAGGAGATCGCAAAAAATGGAAACATCGTTGCACCCAACGAAATTTCTTTAACATTCGCGTTTGACCTGCATAAATTGACTCCTTTGTTCAGGTTGTGCGGGATAATCGAAATCGCTATCGGGATCGCTATCGAAATCGAAAGAAAATGAAATG
>CAZCOO010000062.1:0-14026 GCA_964500395.1 uncultured Verrucomicrobiota bacterium | reverse complement strand
CGGCCGGGGGCCGGCGGAGTTCGATGTGATCTACGGCTACCCCTGGCCGAGTGAAGAACCCGCCATGCGGGCGTGTTTTGCCCGCCACGCGGCGGCGGGGGCTTTGTTGATCCTGTATCGAGGGGTGGAGGATGTGAAGGGTTGGCGGAAGCCCGGGCCTTTGCCCGGGCCTTTCGATATTCTTTCCTCCAGCGCGCGGCACGCCTCGTCCATCCGGAGCGGGTCTGAGGCCCCCCCCGGCCGTTGACCGAACTCGAAACATCCCCGATAGTGCCTTCCACCGTTCTTGCCCGAAGCCATCCCAAAGGAGTTCATTCGATGACCCGGACCGCGCTGTACATGTTCCTGGTGATGCTCGCCTGTTCCGCCGTCCGCGCGGGGGCCGCGCAGCCGTCGTTCGAGGATTTTCTCGGCCGGGTGCAGTCCGCATCTATCGACATCACGACGAATGCCTATCCCGATGCCGACGCGGTGCTGGTGGACAACGATGTCCGCACGCTGTACCGAGCGGACGGGACCTCCCACACCGTGGACCAGGATGCGATCAAGGTCCTGACGGAGAAAGGCAAGCGCCGGTTCCGCACCGCCGAGCTCTCGTTCACGTTGCCGTATTCGACCGTCGAGGTCGTGCGGGCGGTGCTGCTGAAACCGGACGGGACCCGACACGAGGTGGATGTGGAGGCGCACAGCCGGGTGATGGTCGATCGCTCCCAGATGGCCAAGAACATCTTTAATCCCAACCGCAAGATCTACCAGGTGGGGGTCCCCGGCGTGGAGGTGGGCGACGTGATCGCCATGTACAGCTTCCGCGATACCGTGAAGGCGAGGGTGCCGGACACCTGGAGCGACTACCTGCTGTTTGAATACGACGTGCCGATCCGGGCGCTGGACCTGGAGGTCCGGGGCCCCGCCGAGCGGCCGCTGGTGCATACGGTCCTGCGCGACGAGGTGCCGGGGACGGTGGCAACGGATCAGTGGCGGGAAGGCTCCACCAATGTGTACCGCTGGGAAGTGCGGGACGTCCCGCGCATGTTTCCGGAGCCCGACATGCCGCCGCTGTATTCGGTGGTGCAGCGTCTGTTGGTGAGCACGATTCCGGCGTGGGAGGAAATCTCCCGCTGGTACTGGGAGCTTTCGGCCCCCCGGCTCGCTTCGGTTACGCCGGCGATGAAGACCGCCGTCTCCAACCTCACGGCGGGGGTACAGGACCGGCAGCAGACCATCCGCCGCCTGTTCCGGTTTGTCTCTCAGGACATCCGCTACATGGGGATCACCACGGAAGAAGAGGCGCCCGGCTACGAACCCCACGACGTCCACGTGACTTTCGAGAACCGCTATGGCGTCTGTCGCGACAAGGCCGCCCTGCTGGTGTCCATGCTGCGCCTGGCGGGCCTGGATGCCTACCCGGTGCTGATTCACAATGGTCCGCTGAAAGATCCGGAGGTCCCCCAGCCGTTCTTCAACCACGCCGTGGTGGCGGTTGCGGAGCCGGCCGGCGGCTATCAGCTCATGGATCCGACGGATGAAAATACAAAAGATCTGCTGCCCGCCTACCTGGCGCACCAGAGCTACCTGGTGGCGCATCCCGAGGGGGAGCGACTGCGGGTGTCGCCCGTGCCCCCGGCGACGCAGAACCTGGTGCGCATCGACAGCCGGGCGTCCGTCGATGAAGACGGGACGCTCGACCTGCACAGCACGGTCCGATTCGAGGGGGTCAACGACAGCGCCTACCGGGGGTTCTTTGCCCGGCGCAAGCCGGAGGAGCGCCGCCGGTTTTTCGAGACCCTCGGGCAGAAGCGAATCGGCGGCGCCTCCCTGCAGTCTTTTCAACTGGCGCCCGCCGATATCCGAAACACCGAGGAGCCGCTCACGGCGACGCTGCATTTCCGGGCGCCGAACTACCGGGTGGATGGGTCCCGGATGTCCTTCCTCTCTCCGCCGTGGCTGGGCACCTCGGTGGGATACGTCAATTTCCTGATCGGCCGCACCGGTCTGCCGGAACGGCGGTATCCGCTGCGGACCGACATTGCCTGTGGCGTTGAGGAAACGCTGGAGATGGCCCTCCCGCCCTCCAGCGGTGCGCCGGACGTCCTGCCGCCCCCTGTCTCGCGCACGGACTCCAACCTCGTCTTCCGCCGCTCCCTCCATGCCGATGGGGCGTCGACCCTGACCGGGACCAATCAGTTCTTTATCCGCACCGTGGAGTTCAGTCCCGACGCCTATCTGGAATTGAAGGAGACCCTGCGGGACATCGAAGTGGCCAACCGGCATCACCCGCTGTGGACGGAGCGGGCGGAGCCGGAAACGGCGGATTCCCGCGTGCTCTCGGACGTGCGTACCGTCACGCTGCGCGACGCCCGCCACTGGTCGAGCCGCCGGCAGCTCGAGCGGGAGATCCTGACCTATGCCGGGGCCAAGCAATACGCGGAGGCAACCTTTACCTACAACCCGTCGTGGGAGACCGTCGTCGTCCACCGCGCGGCGGTTCGCACCGCCGGGGGGACCCTGCAGGAGATCAAACCGGAAGAGCAGAATCTGATGGACGCATCCTGGGTGGGACAAGCCCCGCGGTACCCGGCCGAGCGCACCCTGGTGTTGAGCCTGCCCAATGTGCAGGTGGGGTCGACCGTCCTGCTGGATGTCGAGCGGCGGGTGAGCGGAAAGCCGTTTTTTTCGCGGATCGATCTCTTCCAGGCAACGGATCCCATCCGGCGACGCGTCCTCGAACTCAACGCGCCGACCTCGGTGCCGCTGTCGGTGTCCTTTTCTCAGAAGCCGGCCCTCGACGTCCATGCCGTCACGAATGATCGCGTGCGGTGGCGGATTCGGAACGCCGGTCCCCTGCCGGCTCTCCGGGATGAATCTCGCGAGCCGCCGCGGTGGGCCTTTGCTCCCGCGGTCTTTTCCTCCGCCGGGTCCTGGAGGGAGTATGCGGAGACGCTGTACGCACGGCTCGAGGAACTCAGCCGGCCCTCCGCGTCGGTGGAGAGCCGGATGGATGCGCTGCTCGCCGGCGGGGAGGAATATACAGCGGGCGGGGTTGCTCGCCGGGTCCGCGACTTCGTGGCCCGATCGATTCGGGCGGCCGGTCCGTCGTTCCCGGCGCTGCCGCTGGATTCACTGTCGCCGGCGGACGTCACGCTGGCAGAGGGGTACGGGCATCAGGCGGACCGGGCCATCCTCCTCGCGGCGCTGTTGCGAGCGGCGGGCTTGCAGCCGCGGTTCCGGGTCGGGGCCGCCGGGGCCTCCGGCCTGGACGAGCTGCAGGCGCCTCTGTACGACGTCCCGCAGCGCCCTCTCTTTGACCGGGTCCTGGTCGAGATCGATGTGGACGGGCAGCCTCTGCTGCTCGGAGATACGGATCAGTACGATGTTCTCGGCGTGACCGCTCTCGACGGCCGGCCCGGCCTGGGGAACAACGGCGCCTGGACCTCGCTCCACGCAGCGCCGGGAAAAACAAACGCCCTGGAGCGGTCCATGGAGATCCGGCTCCGGGACGACGGATCGGCGCATGTGCGCTGGGAGACGCGCTATTACGGAACGGCGCACGGCGATGCGCATCGACTGTATGCGGAGATGACGCCGGAAGAGCGCCGCCGCCACTATCGCGAGCTGCTGGGCGAACTTTCGCAGTCGGCCGAACCCGCCGCCGACCTGGTGACGGACTTCACCGGCTACCCCGGGCTTCGGGTGGTCCAGGCGAGCATTGATCGCCTGGCGCCGGCCATTGGGCCGGCGCGCACGCTCGAGGTGCCCCTGCGGTGGGCCTCTGTCGCCGACCTTCGCGGGGAAGAGCGGGCCAATCCCTGGTACCGCAGCCGCCCCCGGCGGATGCGTGATGAGATTACCGTCCTCTTTCCTTCTGCGGACTGGACAGTGGCCCTGGCTCCTGAATCCTGGCGGTGGGAACAGGGCGGCGGCGGGATGGTGGCCCAGACGGTCGAGGCCGCGCCCGCGGACGGGAACACGACCGGGCGCCTAACCCTGCAGAGGGAAATCGATCTTGAGGAACATCTGACTCAGCCGGCCAATGTTCCCTCACTGCGGGAATTGCAACGCCGGATTCGGCATCCGTCCGCCAACCGCATTCTCCTGGCCCCGGGCGGGCAGCAGGCCCCCTGACGCGGGTGGGGGCCGGGGATCATGCCCCGGCGGCGAGCGGGGCGATGTGCGGCGCGGTCATTTCTTCAAAGTCGTTATAGGTGAGTTTCAGCAGCTCACGATGGCTGCCCGCGGTGAACGCGATCTCTTCGTCCTCCGTCAGGGAGGGGTCGACATACACGGGCAGGCTGTAGAGGTAGCCGAAGGGCGGCATGGCGCCGACTTCACAATCGGGAAACACGTCCTGAAAGTCCTCTTCGTGAGCGAGAACGGCGGACTGTACGCCGGCGGCGTCCCGGAATTTGTCAAAGTCGACCTGGCGGGATGCGGGCAGCACGGCCATGGCCAACCGCCCGTCCAGTTTCACCACCACGGTCTTGGCCAGTTCCTTTCCCGGGATGTGCGCGGACTCCGCGACTTCCTGGGCCGTGAAGGCGGGGGAGTGGGAAAGCAGGACGTATTTCACGTCGTGTCGATCGAGTTCCTGAATGAGTTTCCGAATCGGCATAACCACCTCCCGTGTTCTGTCGCTTCCTGCCATCAGCATACGGCAGTCCCCCTGAAGGTGCACGAAAAAACGGCGACCGGGGGGCGGGGGGGATTGTCCGGGGCGCCGATGGATTTTCCCGGCAATAACGGGGCCGGGCAATCGTTCTGTGGGCAGAACGCGGCAGAGGGCCGCACAGGAATTGGACGGACCCAAACACAAAAGAAGGAGTTCACCATGAAGACACGGCTGACCTTGATGACGATGGCGCTGACCGGCTGCGCCCTGGCGACGATCGGTGTGGCGCAGGCACAGGGCCCCCAGGATGGATCCGGACGACGCGGGGGACCGGGTGAGGGCCCGCCGCCGCGGATCGACTTCCGGGATATTGACGGCAATGCCGACGGCGGCGTGACCTACGAGGAATTCCTCGCGGCCCACGACCGCATGCTGTCGCGCCGCGCGCAGCGATTCGAGATGCTGGATGCGGATGGGAATGGTTCCGTAACGCTCGAAGAGTTCCTGGCGGACGGTACGCAACGCGTTGCGGATCGCTACCAGCGCCTGGATGCAGACGGCAACGGAATCATCTCTGCGGAAGAGTGGCGGAACCGTCCGCGGCCCCAATGGCGGGGCAAGCGGGGGGGACGCGGAGGCCGTGGCGGTCAGGGTGTCGCCCGCGGGCTGCAGGCCCCGGGAGAGGGCGGCCCCGGCGTTGCTGAGTGACCCGGACCTTATCCATCCATTGAAACACCCTTCGGCCACACAAGCCGAAGGGTGTTTTTTCTTGGGGTATGATGCGGCGCGGGATCTGCGCCAGGATTCACCCCCGATCTGCTCAAGCAATACCCCTAAACAAACAGAGCACATCACGGTATATCGTTATATCCATGAATGGACGGGGGTTTTTCCCGTCATACATGTCCCGCATGTATTGACGTGCGGGGGGGAATTCGATATCAGACGAAACCGAAGGGAGGTACGGGCCATGGGGGAACTGACCCAATTTGAACCGGGGGCACATGAG
The DNA here is from genome assembly GCA_964500395.1 of uncultured Verrucomicrobiota bacterium. GTDB lineage: Bacteria > Verrucomicrobiota > Kiritimatiellia > CAZCOO01 > CAZCOO01 > CAZCOO01. The sequence goes on along the minus strand of CAZCOO010000062.1, from coordinate 8,411 downwards.
ATTGCGTTGGCGGCGATGTTCTGGCTGATGGGGTTTCTGGGCATGGGGGTTTTGGTGATGTGGGCCGGCCGCGGAGGGTCCTGCGGACTCCGATTGCAGCGGTATCGCACGGGCCGCGGGGCGTTCAATCCCGCCGATTCCATTCTCCACCTGCAAACACTGCGCGGGCTACTGGAGGAGGGACATATTCGGGAGGCGCACCAGTCCCTGCTCCGATGCAACAACTGGTTTTTCACCTGGCGATATGAACTTCCCGAAGATTTTACCCGGCATTGGTACCGCCTCATCACCGAGATGAACCGCCTGGTGACGATCAACGCGTGGCCGCAGGATTTTGCTCGAAAGCAGGCGCAGGAGCTGAAGGCCGCCATGCTGGAGAGGATTGCGATTCTGCTGGCTGCGTATGCGTCAGACGAGGCCCCCGCGGAATCCGAAATAGGGGACGCGCACGCGGAGCCTGCGGATGCCCGGCCCTGGCCGGTTACCGCTCCGCAACCTGTCTATAGCCGGACGTAAAGAGGGCCCGGCAGCGAACGGGGCGGGCGGGTTTCAGGGTTCTTCCCGGACGATATCAGCGCCGAGAGCGGCCAGCCGGTCGGTGATGCGCTCATAGCCTCGGTCCACGATGTGTGCGTTTTCAATGATGCTGGCGCCGTTCGCACACAGTGCGGCAATCATCAGGGCCATCCCGGCCCGGATATCCGGCGTGGCCATGTGCGCTCCGCGGAGGGAGGCGGGCCCGGTCACCAGCACGCGGTGCGGGTCGCACTGGACGATGGCCGCGCCCATGCTGATGAGCTGGTCGACGAAATGGAGCCGGCTCTCGAAGAGTTTTTCGAAAAACAGCACGGTCCCGTGGGCCTGGCTGGCGAGGACGATGGTTACACTCATCAAGTCCGAGGGAAAGGCCGGCCAGGTTCCGTCCTCGATTTTGGGAATCATGCTGTGGAGGTCGGCCTGCACGCGCGGCGTCTGCCCGGCGGGCAGGAGCAAGTGCTGTCCCCGCCACTGCCATTGCACCCCGAGTTTCTGAAACGAGCGGGCCAGAACGCGGTAGGGACGGCGGGGCCCGGCATTCCGCACGGTGAGCGGGGCGCCGGTCGCGGCCGCGGCGGCCAGAAGCCCCCCGACCTCAATTATATCGGGACCGATCGTATGGTCCGCCCCCCGCAGACGTCTGCGGCCCTGGATGGTGATGCGATTTGTCCCCAGGCCGTCGATCCGGGCCCCCATTTTAGTGAGCAGGGTGCCCAGGTCGACCACGTGGGGCTCGCAGGCGGCATTTTCGATGACGGTCTTTCCGCGGGCGAGGACGGCCGCCATCATGATATTCTCGGTGGCCGTCACGCTCGCTTCATCCAGCAGGATGTCCGCCCCCCGCAGGCCGTCTGCCGAGAAGGAAAACGACTCGCCCAGTGTGATGTCCATGCCGAGTGCGGAGAGGCCTTGGTGGTGGGTGTCGAGACGCCGCCGTCCGATGATGTCGCCGCCGGGCGGGTGGAGGACGGTGCGGCCGGTCCGGGCGGTGAGCGGCCCGGCGAAGAGAATAGAGCTTCGCACCTTTCGACAGAGATCCGGGGCCAATTCGGATGCGTGAAGCCGGGCGGCGTTCAGGGTGAGGCGGCTTCCCCGCCGGTCCACGCTCACGCCCATCGCCTCGAGAAGCTGAAGCATCACGCGCACGTCGTCGATGTCCGGGACCCGTTTCAGGGTGATCGACTCATCGGTCAGGACACATGCCGCGAGCATGGGCAAGGCGGCGTTCTTGTTGCCGATGGGGCGGACGACACCCCCGACCGGGGAGCCCCCTTTGATGATGAAACGCGCCATGGAGCCGATCTCTTCCTTTCGGGCGACTACTCGACGGTTACGCTCTTGGCCAGATTGCGGGGCTTATCGATATCCGTGCCCCGGGCCTGGGCGGCGTAATACGCCAGGAGCTGGAGGGCCACTACATTCACCATGGGGGAGAAGGCTTCCAGGGTTTCCGGGACGTGAATAATGTCCTCTGCGATTTCGGAAACAAGCCGGTCCCCATCGGTGGCCACCGCAATGATGCGCCCGTGCCGTGCCTCCACCTCGCGGATATTTGAAATCATCTTTTCGTAGACGTCATCTTCCGTGCGGGTACAGATGCAGATCACGGGGAGGTATTCATTGATCAGGGCGATGGGCCCGTGCTTCATTTCGCCGGCGGCGTAGGCCTCGGCGTGCTGGTAGGAGATCTCCTTGTTCTTGAGGGCCCCCTCCAGGGCGGTGGGGTAATTGAACCGGCGACCGAGGTAGAGGGCGCTGGGGCCGTCGTGGTGTTTGTCCGCGATGGCCTGGATGTGGTCTTGCCTCTCCAGGACGTAGTGGATCCGGTCCGGGATGCCGTGAAGGTGATCGAGAAGCCGGCCCATTCGCGCAGGCTCCAGCTCCCCTCGCCGGCGGGCGATCTCCAGGGTCATCAAGGCAAACGCCATGAGCTGGGCGGTGAAGGCCTTGGTCGAGGCGACGCCGATTTCCGGGCCGGCCTGGGTGAAGAACACGCCGTCGCTGTCGCGGACCAGGGAGCTTCCCGGGACGTTGCAGATCGAGAAGATGCTGCACCCGCGCTCTTTGGCCAGCCGGATGCTGGCCAGGGTGTCGGCGGTTTCGCCCGATTGGGAAACCGGGATGATCAGGGTGTTTTCGTCGTACTTGGCCGAGCGGTAGCGAAACTCGCTGCCGAGATCGATTTCCGCGGCGAGTCCGGTCATCGACTCCAACAGCAGCTTGCCGTAGAACCCGGCGTAGTAGGCGGTGCCGCAGCTCACGATCATGATGCGGTCGATTTTCTTGAACCGGTCAAAATCAAATCCGGTGCTTTCCACATCGATGGTTCCATCCCGGGTGACATGGTTGAGCAGGAGGGAACGGAGAACCCGGGGTTGCTCGTGGATCTCCTTGAGCATGTAGGTCTCGAACCCGGCCCGGTCGGCGGCCTCGGCCTTCAGGGTGATGTCGTGGATGACCGGGGTGACCGGCGTACCGTCCACGCGGGACAGGGTGACGTCGTCGGCCCGGAGGGCGGCCACGTCGCCGTCTTCGAGGTAGATCACCCGGGACACCTGTTTCAGAATGGCCGGGACGTCGCTGGCGATGAAGTTTTCCTCCTCGCCGAGGCCGATGATGAGCGGGCTGCCGAGGCGGGCGGCGTAAAAGGTGTCGGGGTCATCCGCAAACACGACGCCCAGCGCATAGGCCCCCCGGGCGCGGCGGAGGGCCCGGCGAATGGCCTCCATGCGGTCCCCGTCGGCGTGGGGCAGCTCGTCTTCGATCAGGTGCGGGATGACTTCCGTGTCGGTCTGGGAGTGGAACGTGTGGCCCTTGCCGATGAGGTCTTCCCGGAGGTCTCCGTAGTTTTCGATGATGCCGTTGTGGACCACGGCGATCGACCCGGAGGTGTCTGTATGCGGGTGGGCATTTACTTCGGAGGGTTCCCCGTGGGTGGCCCACCGGGTGTGACCGATGCCGGGGCGGCCGGGCACGCGGTCCTGCTCTATGGCCTGCTCCAGGGCGGCGAGCCGCCCCTGGGCCTTGCGGACATGCAGCCTGCCGTCGTGGAGGAGGGCGACCCCGGCCGAGTCATATCCGCGATATTCAAGGCGTCGCAGGCCGTCCAGAAGCAGTGGAACCGCATCCCGTTTCCCGATGTATCCGACAATTCCGCACATACGTCATGATCCTTGCAAAGAGGCTGGTGGTGGTTCGCGGATCGCCGTCGCCCCGGCTGGGGGAGGGGCGAGGGATCTGCACCTGTTCACTAGGACTCCAGTGTTCAAACCGGAGCGGGAATGTCAATAGTTTGGCGCAGGGGGTCCGGGTTCGGGGTAAAAAAAGCGGGAGCGCCGCGTGGGCGCTCCCGCTTGGAAGGAAAAGACGGGCGGGGTGTTATTCCCCGGCGGGCCGCAGGACTACGTTCTGGAATTGCTGCGGGTTGCTGGGGTCCGTGTTGTCGAACGCATTGAACAGATTGCGGAACGGGCCGGGCGCGGCGGCCGTGCCCACTGCGAGGTCATCCTTGAACAGGGAGAAGGCCGCTCCGCCTTTGGTCACGAAGACAAATCCCTTGGTGCTGAAGGGGTCGTAATCCTCGTTGAGCGCGCTGGACTTGCCCTCGGCATCGGCCGTGTAGATATTGCCGTCATCCAGGGCCGTGACGTCCAGGTTGCGGGTAAAGAGAATGGGGAGGGTCTCCGGCGTGCTGTCGTTGACATCCGCCGTGATGCACCAGGCGCAGTAGACTTCCGAACCGCCGGTGAAATCCGCGGGGGTCGGGGCGACCGGGATGCCGGGGGCCGTGAAGAAATTCAGGCTGACATTCATGGTGCCGTTGGTGGTGAGGTTGTAAAAGTAGGCGGACGAATCCGGGAAGTCGCCGTCGTCTGCCGGATCTTCCGGCCAGGCGGAGGCGGTCGTGGTGTACACGCTCTCGGTGTCCTTGGCAAAAATGGCCTGCTGGATGCTTCGCCCGTTGGCGGCGGTAGCCGTCAGCTTGCCGCGGAACAACGCGTTGTTGATAGCGGGAAGGACAATGGCGACCAGAAGGGCGATAATGGAAATGACGACAAGAAGTTCGACGAGGGTGAAGCCCGAACGGGCATTGCGTTGAGTCAGCATGATTCCAGTACTCCTGTTAGGTTAGAGGCACGCCGTCTTTTCCGATCATGACGACAATTTCAAACGTACCGATCTTGTAGAATGGCGTCAATTCTGATTTATGGAGATTTCCAGCCATGAATACCGAGGAATTTGAATATTTTTTGCCTCCGGAGCGGATCGCCCAGGAGCCGGTGTCCCCACGGGACGCATCCCGGCTGCTGGTTGTGGACCGGGCGGAGGAGGGGGTGTCCCATCGCTCCTTTCGCGACCTTCCCGGCCTGCTCCGGGCCGGGGATCTGCTGGTGTTGAACGACACGCGGGTGATTCCCGCGCGGCTGATGCTCCACAAAAAGAAGACCGGGGGGCGGGTGGAGGTCTTCCTGTTGGAAGAGCGGGCGCCGGCTGTCTGGGAGGTCTTGATCCGGGCCTCGCGCCGGCCCCGGGCCGGTGCGGTCCTGGACGTCCCCCGGGGCGGGAGCTGCCGCCTGCTCGAGGATCTCGGCGACGGGCGGGCTCTCGTCCAGTTTGAAACGGATCGATCGGTCCTGGAGCTTGCGGAGAGCTTCGGGCAGACCCCGCTTCCGCCGTACATTCGCCGGCCGGAAGGGGGGGACCCGGCGAATGACCGGGAACGCTACCAGACGATCTATGCCCGGGCGCCGGGGTCCGTCGCCGCCCCGACGGCGGGGCTGCATTTTACGTCGCGCCTGTTTGACCGATTGCACGAGGCCGGGGTGGGGGTGGCCCGCATTACCCTCCATGTCGGCATCGGGACATTTCGACCGGTGACCGCGCACCGGGTCGAAGACCACCGGATGGAGGCGGAGCGGTACGAGGTCCCGCCGGAGGCCGCCGGGCAGATCAACGAGGCGCGGGCCGGCGGCGGGCGCGTCATCGCGGTGGGCAGCACGTCCGTCCGCACATTGGAGACGGTGGCGGATGAGCGGGGTCGCATCGTCCCCGGCCGCGGCCGCTCCGATCTGTTCATCCGGCCCGGCCACCGGTTCCGGGCCATCGACGGCATGGTCACGAATTTCCACTTGCCCTGTTCCACCCTCCTCATGATGGTATGCGCATTTGCGGGCCGGGAGCGGGTCCTGGAGGCGTATGGGGAAGCGGTCGCCGGGGAGTATCGCTTCTACAGTTACGGAGATGCCATGCTGCTGGTGTAGTGGCCTCCGGCCCCGGACCGGGTTGAGAGGCGAACGCCGACAGCGGAAAAAGCGAAGGAAGACACGGCATGTTTCGAGCATTATTCGGTATGTGGCGAACGCCGAGGATGGTGGCCTGGTTTGTGGCCACCACCCTGTTGTTGCTTCTCGTGCGCCTCGTGTTTTTCCCGGCGAAGATTCTTCCCTACACCCTGGATTTCAATCCGGGCATTGTGCTGATCCCGCTGACGGGCGTCTTCTGGGGGCCGGCGGGGGCGTGGGGGAGTGCGGCGGCTGCGCTGGCCGGGGATGCGGCGATCGGTCTCTGGGGGCCGCTCTCGTGGTTCCGGGCCATCGGGTGGTTTCTCTTCGCCCTGACGGCAAAGCGTCTCTGGGACGCCTATCCCTTCGGCCTGGATGCGCTCAAGGCGCATCATCATCCCCGCTGGCGCCGTACGATCCGGTTCCTGGTCATCTCCTGGCCCGGGGCCTGTGTCTGTGCGGCGTGGACAGCCCTGGGGACGGAGATGCTGAAGCTCTATCCCTTTTCCTATTCCGTCGCCCTGTTGCTCGTGCACCATCTCGTGTTTACCACGCTCCTGGGGCTGGCGCTCTACCGCGTGTTTGCCCGCGAGGTGGTCCCGCACTTCGGCACCTGGCGGCACATCCTGCCCGAGCGCCTGCAGGTCCGGGCCGCGCCGTTTGCCGGGGCCGTGATGATGACGGCCGGGGCCTTCGGGAGCTGCATCATCGGGATCTGGGCGTCCGCGACCTACTACCAGGTCGGCGTCTTCCACCTTGCCCCGCTGGGGACGGTGGCCGGGCCGCTCGTCCCCGTTTTTGTGGTCCTCTTTTTGCTGCTTCACCTGGCCGGTCTCTTTCTCTGGTGCAGGAAAGGGGATTGATTCTGCCTTGCCCGCCTGCCCCGCAACCTGATATGCAGAGCGGACCTTTGGCAATTCCCGGACGGCGCCGGGATGCCGTGCAGGATTTGCCGGACCTCGCTCCATGAAGAACAGGCCGGGGAACAGCGGCATAGTTTAAAACGAGAGGAGCTCTCCATGGCTGCAAAGAAAGCGAAGAAGAAAACCGCCCGTCGCGCGAAGCAGAAGCTGGAAGGCAATATGCTGATTGCGCAAAGCGGCGGGCCCACCGCCGTGATTAACCAGAGTCTGGTGGGGGCGGTCCTCGAGGCCAAAAAGCACCCCGAGATCAAGGGCATCTACGGATCCCTGCACGGGATTCAGGGGATTCTCGACGAGACCTTCATCAATCTCGGGCGGGAGGGAACGCGCGTCCTGGAGGAGGTTGCCCAGACGCCCTCTTCCATGCTCGGGTCGGTGCGCAAAAAACCGACCGCAGACGATTGCGTAAAGCTGTTTGAAGTGATGCAGAAATACAACGTGCGCTACTTCTTCTACATCGGCGGAAACGATTCGGCCGAGACCACGCACATCATCAATGAGGAAGCGCGGAAGCACAAATACGAATTCCGCTGCTACCATATCTGCAAGACCATCGACAACGACCTGTTGGAAAACGACCACACGCCGGGATTCGGAAGCGGCGCGCGGTTTGTGGCGAGCGCCTTCATGGGCGATAACCTGGACAACCGGGCCCTTCCGGGCGTCAAGATCAACGTGGTGATGGGGCGCCATGCCGGCTTTCTGACCGCTGCGTCGGCCCTCGGACGCCGGTACGAGGACGACGGGCCCCACCTGGTGTATCTGCCCGAGCGCCCCTTCTCCGTGAATCGGTTCGTGAAGGATGTGAAAGACGTCTACAAGAAATACGGCCGCTGCCTGGTCGCCGTGTCCGAAGGCATTGCGGACGCCAGGGGAACGCCGATCGCCGCCAAGTTCAGCAAGGAAGTGGACTCCCACGGGAATGTACAGCTCAGCGGCACCGGCGCCCTCGGGGATCTGCTCGCCGGGTTGGTCAAGGACAAGACGCCGATCAAGCGGGTGCGGGCCGACACGTTTGGCTACCTGCAGCGTTCGTTTCCGGGGTTCTACTCCGAGGTGGATGCGCGCGAAGCCCGGGCCGTCGGAACGCACGCGGTGCGCTATGCCTGCACGGCGCAGCCCAACGGCAGCGTGGCCATCAAGCGCAAGAGTGGCGCCAAATACGCCGTGGAGTACGTGCGCGTGCCCCTGAAGCGCGTGGCCAAGAATACCCGGGAAATGCCGGCGAAATTCATCAACAAGGCCGGCAATGATGTCACCAAGGCCTTTATCGACTATGCGCTGCCGCTCGTCGGGTCCCTCCCGAAAATCGGACGGTTCAAGGGTGTGCCGGTCGCGCGAAAATAGGGACCGTGGGGAACCCCTGTGACACGAACGGGCGGCGCCGGGAGGCGTCGCCCGTTTTTTCTCAACCGGGCTGGAGGGTGTTCAGGACGTCCGCGATGTCGTCCGGCCGCACCGGCTTGATGAGATAGGCCGCGGCGCCGGCGGAGAGCAATTCGCGGACCGCGTGTTCGTCGTCCTCCACCGAGCAGATGACGATGCGGGTGGACGGACTCGCTTCCGCCAGGCGGGGTATGGAGGCGGCCCTCTTCAGGCCGGGCATGATCAAGTAGTGGATCAGGACTTCGGGCTGAAGGGCGTCAAGGGATTGCAGGCACGTGTCCCC
>CAZCOO010000061.1:9287-14042 GCA_964500395.1 uncultured Verrucomicrobiota bacterium | reverse complement strand
GTCGCCTGTGCGGCGAGGCGAACGAGCCGGGGCCGAAGCGGGGAGACCGGGCCCCGCTCGTCGACGGGGCGGAAACCATCGGCACGGTCTTGCGGACCCGCGACCGGGTGAAGCCGTTGTACATCAGTATCGGGCACCGGATTGACCCGGATACCGCGGTGGGGGTGGTGCTGGCCGCCGGCGACGGGTTCCGCCTGCCGGAGCCGACCCGGCGGGCCGATCGCACTGTGGCCGCGATGAAGAGGTGAAGAAGAGATCCGGGTTAGCCTTGGGAGGCGTGCCGCTCTCTCCAGGTTTTGAGCTCTTCAATATTCGCGGATTGCCCGAGGAGGGTCTTTGCCCTGTCCGCCAGACCGCCGGCATTCCACAGCAGGACACCGGCCACGACATCGTCGCGGAGGTAAAAAACCGCGCCTTCGGAGCCCGGTCCGTCCTTCCAGTCCTCGATCATCCGGAGGGATGCATCCAGGTGTCCCACTGCTTCGTAGAAGTGGGACAGGAAGCCCGAGTAAAAGATCGGGGTGTGATTGTACGGCGTATCCGCCCCCGCCATGTTTTGCCCGGCGCACCGGCCGGACCGCAGGGCGTGATCCTCGTGCTCAATGCGAACCCGCTCGCCCGTGGCCGGGTGCGGAAGGGATGCGACATCCCCGGCGGCGAAGATTGCGGGATCGCTTGTCCGGAACCGTTCATCGACGCAGATCCCGTCGTCAACCGGGAGGCCGGCCGCCTCGGCCAGGCCGGTTTCGGGCTCGATGCCAATGCCGGCCACCGCCGCATCGCACCGGCATTCGCTGCCATCGGACACCTGGAGCACGGGTTGATCCGCGCTCCCGGAGACCTGGTCCACGCTGCAGCCCGCGCGGATCTGCACGCCGGCCTCTTCAAAGTCCCGGTGCAGCCGGTCCCGGAGCGATTGGGGAAACACGCGTGCGCCGATCCCGGCCTCCGGAAAGATCAGGGTGATCCGGCATTTTTTCTCCAGCAGGCAGGAGGCGATCTCGGTGCCGATGAAGCCGGCGCCGATCACGGCGATGTGCGCGCCCCCGGTCGCCCGGTCCGCGAGCCGGCGGTAATCGTCGAGCGTTCGATAATACTGGAGCCGGGGATGCCGGAAGGAAAGCCGCCGGGCGGATCCGCCCGTGGCCAGGAGCAGAGCGTCGTAGGTATAGGACTGTCCGCGGCTGGTTTCTATGGTGCGCGTATCCGGTCGGATGGCGCTCACGGAGGTGTCGGTCACCAGATCCACCCCTTTTTCTTCCGTCTTCCGCCAGATCACGCGTTCGGGGGCGCCCTTCCACAACATTTTGGACAGGGGCGGCCGATTGTAAGGCGGATGGGGTTCGGCGGTGATGAGGGTAACGGGGCCGTCCGCATCCACCGAACGGATGCCGTCCACCGCCGCGTCCGCGGTCATGCCGCCGCCCACAAGAATATAGGGGGAGTGAATGGGGGAGGTGCTCATGGATTCTCGATTTCGGTGTTTTCGGGGTTCAGGGGCCCGGCCCCCGGCAGGTGCTGCCTCACAAAGGCTGCCAGCCGCTCCCGGTAACCGGGTGTGGTGTTCCACGGCCAGTCATTGTGTCCGCCGCGGAGTTCGACAAAGGTCCTGGGTTCGGCGGCGGCCTCGTACAGCGCCCGGCCGAGCCGGTATGGGATGATCTCGTCCTGCTTGCTGTGGGCAAACAACTTGGGCGCCTCCACGCGGGGGGCGCGCCGATCGGCCTCAAACCGGTATTTCATCACGACCCGCACCGGCAGGATGGGAAAGGCAGACTCGCCCACATCCACGGCCGAGGAAAACGCGCTTTCGATCACCAGTGCCCGGACGGGTTTATCCAGGGCGAGCTGCAGGGCGACCGCTCCGCCGAGGGACCGGCCGTAGACCACCACGGGCGGCTCGTCCGCATCCCCGTATTGCGCCCGCACCACCTCGTAGGCGGCGCGGGCATCGCGGTACAGCCCCTTTTCGCTCGGTCGGCCCCGGCTTTTTCCGTAGCCCCGGTAGTCGAACAGAAACCAGTTCACCTGAAGATCGTTCCAGAGTTCGAGGACCAGGTCGAGCCGATGGCTGATGTTGCCTGCGTTGCCGTGGCAGAGCAGGACCGTGCCGCGGGCCTCGGGGTGCGGAATCCACCAGCCGTGCAGCCGGGTGTTGTCTTCGGCGACAAAGTCGATCGACTCGTAGTCCAGGTTCACGTCCGCCGGGGTCACGGCGATATCGCGCAGGGGGTAGAAAAGGCTCCGGTATTCAAACCATCGGAGGCCGAAGTAGGCGACGACCGCGACCAGAGCAAAAGAGAGTAAAAAGGAGAGCACCGATTTCATCCTGTCAGGTAGATCCGCCGATCACCAGGGCTTTTCCCATCGTGGCGAGCGCCCGGCATCCGGATTTTTCCACGACCACCGTATCTTCGATGCGCACGCCGCCGATATCGGGATAGTAGAGGCCGGGTTCGATGGTGACCACGTTGCCTGTTTTCAGCCGTCCACCGGCGGGACTGACCGTGGGCGCCTCGTGCACTTCGAGCCCGATGCCGTGTCCCGTGCCGTGGAAAAAGCCCTCCGGGCGGGTTGTGTCGGTCTTTTTCGGGAACCCGAGGCCGGTAAAGAGGGTATCGATATCCCGGTGGACTCGTTTTCCGGTCACGCCGGAGCGCACGGTGGCGAGGGCCATCTCCTGGGCTTCTTTTACGGCCCGGTACATGGCGCGCAGACGTTTCGGGGGTGTTCCGCGGACAAAGGTGCGGGTGATATCCCCGCAATACCCGTGCCGGCGGTGGTGGGGAAACACGTCGACGATGATGGATTCACCGGCGCGGAGAGGCCCGCTTCCGCGCTCGTGGGGATCCGCCCCCTGCGGTCCGCCCGCTACAATGGTCTCATCCGCCGAGCACTCGTGCCGCAGCAACTCGATTTCGATCGCTTCCCGCACGCGTTCGGAGGTCAGGGGGCTCCCCGCGCAGCGAAGGGTTCCATCCGTGTGGATGTCGCTCCCGGCAATCATTCGCCGGGCCACCCCGACCGCCGATACCGCTGCCCCCTGGGCCTCCCGCATGAACCGCAGCTCGCGGGCGGTTTTCACGGCGCGTTCCGGATACAGGCCCCCCTCGGCGATCTCGACCTCCACCCCGTTCTCTTCCAACAGCCGGGCCGCCCGGATCGGAAAATGGCCGCTCACGCAAACCCGGTTTACATTCGCGCACCGGGCCGCCCCCAGCGCCCACATGGCGGGGTCCCGGCGGGCGGATGCGTCTTCTACCACGTCCGCCGGTTGCAGGACCGTCGCCCGGACGGTGGCGCGGGCGCGGCCGGCTTCCAGGGCAGACACGACCATCAGGCGGCGACCTTTTCCCCCGTCCAGAAATACCACGGGATCCGGCGCCCAGAACCCCGATGCATAGCGCAAATCCGCGGCCGCATCCGCCGTCCCCAGGATCATTTTCGGCGTTGTTAACTTCTTTTCCATGGAAAACTTGTTCACAAATAGAGACTTAGAAAAAAACTACTAGACCGGAAACCGGTCGGCCCCCGTTTTTCCCGCCTGAGCGACCGAGAAGGCAAGCAGAAAAAATCGGATCAAGTGCTGTTTATTTAGTCGTGTATTGCGTCACCACCACAACATTTTGGGGTCTTAACATTTTTCTCACGGTTCTCCCTGATTCTTCTTGTGTGGGCTTTGAGGCATTGCCTAGTCTTCGTTCTTGCACAGGCACTGAAAGTCATGCGGAGCGCTTGTCAACAAGCTGTTTATAACTTTCAGAAAGGAGGTTTTTCAATACGATAGAGGAATTGGCGCCCCCCGGTGGTGTTTCCCGGAACCGGGTCGATCCGGAAAGCGGATTATTGTGGAACATTTGGTCATGCGCCGCACTTCTCCGCCGATTCCAAGCGCGATCGCCCCCCTTCCGACCGGAACCGGCAGCCGGGTGGTTCCGTCGACCGGCGGGTCTGCTCTTACGCGCTGCCCGCGAGCCGTTCTCCCGGCACTGGAGAGCAGGTCGACTGTGTGTGCGCCGATTTCCCGTGCGGGGGTTCCCCGGCGTGGTCCGATATCCTCAGCCAATTTTTGCGGACCGGCCATGAGGCTCCCGAACAGACACTCCGTATGCGCTTGACTGTCTGCGGATGCATGAACGATGCGATCATCTGAGTCATGACTGTCAAGAACGGGAGAAGAAGGTGAAGAACGAAGTACAAACCGTATGGACAAAGTCGTGTCGGGTTTTGAAAGACACGCTGTCCCGGGATGTCTACGATCGATGGATTGCGGTCATCGAACCCCGGGCACTCGAAGACGAGGTGTTAAGTCTGGTTGTCGCGAATGACTTTTACCAGACCTGGCTGGAAGAGAACTACCTCCCGCTGATCCGGGATGCGGTCGCGTCGGTCACAGGGGAGGACTACAAGATCGAGCTCCAGGTGGACCGGCACGCGGTCAAGCTGCCCCAGCAGGCAGACCCCCCGCCGGCCCCGCGCCCCGCTCGCCAGAGCCGCAAGCGCTCGCAACCGGCCCCCACGCTGCATCCCTCGTACACCTTCAGCAACTTCGTCGTGGGGTCATCGAACAATTTTGCACATGCCGCGAGTATGGCCGTGGCCCACTCCCCGGCCAAGGCCTACAACCCCCTCTTCATTTACGGGGGGGTGGGGCTCGGCAAGACCCATCTCATGCAGGCTGTGGGCAACCATATCCTCTCCCAGAAAAAGGACCGGCACATCTGCTACCTCTCCTCGGAGGCCTTCACCAACGAG
>CAZCOO010000061.1:0-9277 GCA_964500395.1 uncultured Verrucomicrobiota bacterium | reverse complement strand
ACCAACGAGTACATCGACGCCCTGCAGAAAAAAGGCCTCGTACAGTTCCGGAAGAAATACCGCAACTGCGACCTGCTCCTCATCGACGACATACACTTCCTGGGCGGGAAAGAGCGCATGCAGGAGGAGTTTTTCCATACCTTCAATGCCCTGTTCGACAACCACAAGCAGATCGTGCTCACCTGCGACCGGCCGGCCAGCGAGATCCCCGGGCTGGAGCAACGGCTGGTGTCGCGCTTTGAGTGGGGCCTGGTCACGGAGCTGGAAACGCCGGATATCGAGACCCGGATTGCCATTCTGAGAAACAAGCAGGAGCACCTCCAGCTTGATCTCAGCGATGAGGTCATGGTCTTCATCGCCGAGAACATCCGGTCCAACATCCGCCGGCTGGAAGGGGCGCTGATCCGGGCGGCCTCCTACGCCTCGCTCACCGGGCAGGAACTCTCCATGGATGTCCTGCAGAACCTCCTGCGGGACACCCTGGACCAGGGGCAGAGCAACGACATCTCGCTGGAGGCCATCCAGAAAGCGGTGGCCGAGTACTTCGATATCCGCGTGGGCGACATGACCAGCCGGAAACGGCCGCAATCCATTGCCATGCCCCGCCAGGTCGCCATGTTCCTCTGCCGGCAGAACACGCGGAACTCCCTGCCGGAAATCGGCCAGGCATTCGGCCGGAACCACGCGACCGTCATCCACGCCTGCCGGCACATCGAGACCCGGATGAAGCAGGATCCGCAGTTTCGCCGCGAGGTGGAATCGCTCGGCAAACAACTCTCGCCGAAATCCTGATTCCCGGTCCGCTGTTATGCACAAGCCCACCGATTATAACCTGTTCACAGATTGTGAAGACCGGCTTGCCCACACGCCGCGGGCGGTTGACGACGTTCCGCGCACAGAGATGTCCACAGGCCGGAGGAACATTTCGGGCCCGGTTCATCGAGCCAAAAGCTTGTTATTGCACTTATGAACAGGGCATAATAAGAAGAATATTGAACGTACTCGAAAGTCTTCTTATTCAAGAGGCTGTCAACAAGACAGGGAGGACACGGCATGAATTTCAAGGTGAGCAAAGACACATTCCTGGCCGGGCTGCAGCGCACCCAGGCCATTGTAACGGCCCGGCCCGCCCTTCCCATTCTCTCCAATGTCTTGCTGGAAGCCGAAGGGGGGCGCCTGCGGCTGACCACGACCGACATGGAAGTGAGCGTTCGCACCGATGTCGAGGCGGAGGTCGAAAGCGGGGGGGGCACCACCCTCCCGGCCCGCAAGCTGTTGAGCATCTTTCGCGAATTGCCCAACCGGGAGATCGAGATCGATGTGGACGAGCGCGATGTCGCCAGCATCCGGTGCGGGTCCGCCCTGTTCAAGCTGGTCGGCATTTCCGAGGAGGACTTTCCCCCTCTGCCGCAATTTGAAGCGGCCCGGACCTACACGCTGGACTGCGGGGCGTTTCAGAAGATGCTGCAGAAGACGGCCTACGCGGCCTCTACGGATGAAACCCGGTACGTACTCAACGGAGTGCTCCTCAGCTTCCAGGGGGAAAAACTGATCGTGGTGGCCACGGATGGCCGTCGCCTGGCCCTGGTGGAGCAGGAAGTGGAATTCCCGCAGGAAGCCGAGGCCGACCTCATTCTGCCGAGCAAGACGGTCCAGGAATTGATCAAAACGCTTCCCGACGAAGGCGAGCTGACCATCCGCGCCACGGAAAACCAGATCCAATTCGAGTTCGGGGATATGCTGGTGGTGTCCAAGCTGATCGAGGGCACCTATCCCAACTTCCGCCAGGTGATCCCCGCCCAGTCCGAGCAGCGCATTGCCCTGGCGCGCGAAGAGGTCCTCGCCGCGGCCCGCCGCGTCGCCCTGATGACCGACGACCAGAGCAATTCGATCAAGCTGACGTTTGACGACAATCAACTCGAGCTGGTGACCACCGCGCCGGAGATGGGCGAAGCCCGGGAGACGGTCCCCGTCAAATACGACGGGGAGGCGCTGAGCATCGCGTTCAACCCGGAATTCTTCATGCAGCCGCTGCGCACCCTGGATGCGGACGAGGTCTTCATCGAGGTCACCGATGAGCTGAGCCCGGGCGTCATCAAGACCAGCATTCCCTTCCTCTACGTCATCATGCCGCTGCGGCTGACGTAGAACCTCCGATCGGCACAGGCCGGCCGCGGGGGCGCCCCGGAACGGGGGGAGGAGGGGAAGAGATGGTTGCCGGACTAGGATTTGAACCCAGACTAACAGGGCCAGAACCTGCTGTGCTACCATTACACCATCCGGCAACGCTGGAAACCGGCTAGAATACCGATCCGATTTGTGTTGTCAAGGTGCGGGTCCGAGCGACCTTGCAAACGGGCCGGGGCCGCGCTAGGATGGGCCTTCTCGTTCGTGCGGGCGCCCTGTGTCGCAGACGCAGCCCCGCCGCCGGATCAACCGTTTTGCCCGTTTACAATCCGATGCGCAACAAAGACAATGTCGAGCTGATCTGTGATATTGCCGAGCTGGCCGGTCTCTTCGAAAAAAGCGCCAGCCTGAGCGATTTCCTGCAGACGGCCGTCAGCACCGTGGCGTGGCATATGAAGGCCGCGGTCTGTTCGATCTACCTGTACGATGAGGACCAGGAGGAGGTCGTGTTGCGGGCCACCCAGGGGCTGAATCCGGAGGCGATCGGACAGGTCCGGTTGAAGATCGGCGAGGGGATCACCGGGGCCGCGCTGAAGGAGCTTCGTCCCATCTGCGAGGGGCACGGCTCGCGCAATCCCCATTTCAAATTCATCCCGGGCACGGAAGAGGAGAAGTACGAGGCCTTTCTTGCCGTACCGATCCTCCGGGGACTCGAACGCGTCGGGGTGATGGTGGTTCAGGATCCCGAGCCCAACTACTTTGACGACAAGGATGTCCGCGCCCTGCGCGCGATTGCGGCCCAACTGGCCAACACCATCGTCAATGCCGATCTGCTGATCGGCCTCCACCGGCTCGGGGAAGGGGACGAACCCCCGGTGCCGGAACCGGAACCGGAAACCGCCCCGCTCCGGTTTCTGCGCGGAAAATCCGCCTCCAAGGGGCTGGCCGCCGGAGAAGCGGTGGTCCTGGGCCGGGCGGATACCGACCTGTATCTGAATGCGGCCACCTTCCCCGATTCACTCGGCCTGGAGGCATTCGATCACGCCCTGTCGCTGACGGAGCGGCAGATCAACGAGATCCAGAACAAGCTCGAGGAAGAGCAGGGGGACATCGCCTCGCTGATCTTCAGTGCCCATCTCCTGATGCTTCGGGATACCGGTTTTTCCGGGGAAATGCGCCGGCGGATCGAGGCGGGCGAATCCGCCCCCGGGGCCATCGTAGCCGTGGTCAACGAGTATGTGCATCTCTTCTCGCAGCGGGAACACATGCGGTTGCGGGAGAAAGTGCAGGACGTAAAAGATCTGGGCCATCGATTGCTGGGGAACCTGAGCGAAGACGACGAACACTACGGGGATTATGCCGGCGCCATTATCATCGCGGGGGAACTCCTCCCCAGCGACCTGGTCCGGTATTCCGCGCAGAATGCCGAGGGCATCGTCCTGGTGGGGGGCGGGACGACCTCCCACATCTCCATCCTCGCCCAATCGCTGCGGGTGCCGGTGGTCATTTCCGGCGAAGAACGCCTCCTGGACCTGGTGGACGGGACCGAGCTGCTGCTGGACGGAAACCAGGGGACCCTCTTCGTCGACCCGGAGGATGAAGTACGGTCCCGGTATCGCGAAGCGATCGAGGCCGAGAAGAAGCTGGTGGCGGCGCCGGAAACAATCATTGAGGTTCCCCAGACCCGGGACGGGACACGGGTGCAGATCCTGGCCAACATCAATCTCCTCAGCGACATCGACACCGCCCTGAAATTCCATGCCGAGGGGATCGGCCTGTATCGGAGCGAATTCCCCTTTATCATCCGGAATAATTATCCCTCCGAAGAAGAGCAGCACCAGATTTACCGAAAAGTGGTCCAGAAAATGGACGGCCGGGATGTGGTCTTTCGCACGCTCGACATCGGCGGGGACAAGATGCTGTCGTATTTTCCCAGCATCACCGAGGACAATCCGTTTCTCGGTCTGCGGGCGATTCGATTTTCCCTCCGGCATCGCGACATTTTTTCCCAGCAGCTCCGGGCCATGATCCGGGCGGCGGCCGGCCATCCCGTCCGCATCATGTTTCCCTTGATTTCCTCCGTGGACGACTTTGTCGAGGCGCGGGAGATCGTGGAGGAGTGCTACCGGGACATGCGGGAGGCCGGGGAGGTCGACGATCCGCGCCCGCTGCTGGGCGTTATGATCGAGCTGCCCAGCGCGATTGAGGTGGCGGATGAGCTCGCCCGGGAGGCGGATTTTCTCTCCATCGGCAGCAATGACCTGATTCAATACACGCTGGCGGTCGACCGCACCAACGAGCAGGTATCCCACATGTACCTGGAATATCACCCGGCGGTGTTGCGGGCCCTCAAGCGGATTGTGGACGCGGGCCGGGCCGCCGGCATCGATGTATCCCTGTGTGGCGCCATGGCCGCGGAGGCCAGGCTCGTGCCATTCTTGATCGGCATCGGGCTGCGGCGGCTGAGCGTGGCCCCGCAGTTGATCCCGACCGTGCAGCAGGCCGTAGCCGCCACGGACCTGGAACAGGCCGAAAACCTCGCCGAAAGGTTGCTCAAAGCCGGCCGCATCCGGGAGGTCGAGGACCTGCTGGGAATCCAGTAGGACAGGAAAGGGGAATCCTGATGGTCTACCAGGACGAATTCCGGATCGAAACCCGGGGCCACGGCGACATGCACCAGCTCGATTCCCGGATCCAGGGGATCGTGGACGAGTCCGGCATCGAACGCGGGATCGTCACCGTCTGCAATATCGGGAGCACCGGCGGGCTCGGGATGATTGAATACGAGCCGGGTCTGCAGCGGGATCTGCCGGAGATGCTCGACCGCCTCATTCCGCCGAGCCGCCACTACGGCCATGAGCAGGCGTGGCACGACGGAAACGGCCATTCCCATCTCCAGGCCACCCTGCTGCGCCAGTCGCTCACCCTTCCCGTTACCGACGGACGGTTGCGGCAGGGCACCTGGCAGCAGGTTTTTCACCTCGAGTGCGATGTCCGCCCGCGCGACCGAACCATCTCCGTGACGGTGATCGGCGACGTCTGATCCTCAGAGAAAGACGCTGCCCACGAACGCGACCACCGCGCCGTAGGCCAGCATGGCCAGGACGGTGTTCTTGAGGATGTCGCCCTCCCGGTTGCCCAGGGCGAGAATCGAGGCCACGGCCACGATGTTGTTGATGCAGACCATATTGCCCATGGAGGCGCCGGCGGACTGCAGGGCCAGGATCGTGGTGCGGTCGAGCCCCAGCGAACCGGCAATGGCGTCCTGAATCCCGCCGAAGGTGAGGTTGGAAATCGTGGCCGAGCCGGAGAAGAACGATCCCAGCGCCCCCAGGAAGGCGGCCACCAGCGTCCAGGCGGGTCCGGTGACGGCCGCGAGCTGATCCCCGATGAGCGTGACGGCCGATTGCGTCCCGCCCATCATCATCAGGCTGACAAACACCAGCGCCCCGAGCAGGGCCTGGGTGGGACCGGCCATGCGACCGGCGGTTTCCCGGAGCAGAGAGAGGCCCTCGCTCCGAACCCGGCCGGATGCGCACAGGGCGATGAACGAGACGAGGGCAAAGGGAATCACGGACGGCACGTAGAGGATGCTGTGCGTCCACGCCTCCGCCGTGCCGAAAAGACCGGTCAGCCCGACCACCAGCGAGGGGCTGATAAAGAAATCGCCCAGCGAACCCAGCGGAATGTGAAAGGCCGGCGTCGCGGCCGTCAGCCATCCTTTCATGCCCAGTTCCGGGATCCGGGTCACCACCAGGATCAGGATGGTCCCCCAGAGCGGGAAGGAAGCTTTGACGAGATGCCGGTGCCCGGGGGAAGACTCCATCGGCCTGCCCGGGCGGAGTTCCGGCCGGTCGACCCGTTCCATGGGGGCGCGGGTCTGTACGGCCTCGCGGTTCAGGCCGATGCCCCGGTGTGCCAGGTAGACGGAGATCAGCAGGCCGACCGCGCCGCCCACCAGCGAGGGAAATTCGTAATTGAACCGGGCAATGGCCAGGAACGGAAGCGTGGTCGCAAACGTGCTCAGCAGGATATATCCCAGGTTGCGAAACACCGTGGCCGGCTTGAGGACAAACAGCAATGCGAGAGGCGGGATGACAACCGCGGCCGCGGAATTCAAAATCGCTGTCTTCCACGCGACCACCAGGGCTTCGGCGTGGGAGAGATCGATCTCGGAAAATCCGAACCAGGTCGGGGTGCCGATGGCCCCGAAGGAGACCGGGACGGAGTTCATGATGAGGGTGAGCATGGCCACCCGCACGGGCGGAAATCCCAGCCCCACCAGGATGGGAGCCGCGATCGCGGCGGGCGTACCGAAGCCGCTGGCGCCTTCGATGAGAAAGGGAAAGGCCCAGCCGACCATCATGAGCTGGGCGACCGGATGATCCGTGATGCCGTTCAGCCAGGTACGAAGGACATCCAGGTCGCCGGTTCTCTCCATCGTTTTAAACAACAGGATGGCCCCGGCGATGATCAGGATCGGAGTCCAGGCCAGCAGCAACCCTTTGACCACGTTGGCGTGTACCAGGTTCGGATCCGCCTCAAACACAACCAGCATGAGGATGTAGGTCAGCCCGGCGATGAGGGGAAGGGCCCGGGAGGAGGGCATGCTGTTTTTCTTCACCATCAGATAGATGAGAAGAACGATGGGAAAAAAGGCGAATAGAATCTGGCCCATGGTGTATTCGGAAGCCTCCACAGGGTGCGGGGTCTGTGTCACTCGCTGAAACAGGCCGGTAAAATTGCACTGGAACCGCCTTCGCGTCAACAGCGGGACGCACTGGAGCAGCGGGTCTCCATTGGACGAAGCCTCCGCGCGGTCGGGACGCCTGCCTGGGCGGGCGCCGCCCTTATTGCGTATGCACGCGGTAGAGCATGAAGTTCGTCCCCCCGGCGTCATACACCGTGGTCACATCCCCGGTGCCCATGACGCCGACCCAGTCCACCCAGTTGCTGTGGACCAGGTCGGTCGCTCGCTGGATGGTGTACCAGGTGCCGTCGGCCGAGCGCCACGTCACGAGGGTCCCGGCGGAGCGGGCCACGGTCGTGCACTTCAGGTAGTCGTCTGCATCCTGGGCGTCGGTCTGCAGGACCCGGACTTCGATGTAGTCGCTGTATCCGTCCGCATCCGTGTCTGCGTTGGTGACGGAACTGACATCGTCGGCGGCGGTGAATCGTCCGTCCGGGCGACTGTCTTCCCGGTGGTCCTCCAGGCCGTCCCCGTCGGTATCTTCGCTCCACCCGTAGAGCGCAAAATCGATGCGGCTGGTGGTGCAGGCGGGTCCCTGGAAAGGGAGCGCGTCGGAGCGCGAGTAGACGTTGGAGGCGTACTCCGGCTTGAATCCGCTGCCGGCTCCCATCAATACCAGGGGCTGGTTCGTGGGCAGAATGGCGGCATACCATCCCGACGCATTTGCGCTCACGTCTCCGTACCGGTTGCTGACCGCGTCCAGGCCCTCGATCCACGCATTGGTCAGGGGCGTCGCGCCGTCGGAAGCCCGGAGATATCCCTCGATCCTGTATCCCCGCTGCAGGGTAAAGTTGATGTTGTTGAATGTTGTCCCCGCGTTGCCCGCCAACGGGTTGGCCTGATCCCGGCTGAACGTGCCGGACCAGTACTGTTGCGGATAACAGGCCTCCGCATCGGGGGTCGCCGTGACGATGACCACGGCGCCGGTGGGGAGCACCAGGGTGTACGTCCCGCTGCCGTCGGTCTGCGTGCTGTCCACGGAAGTAAAGTTGGTACCGCGCGCATCGAGAGGAACGAACGGGACGGGGGCGCCGGTTTCATCCCATACGGTGCCCCGTACCCGCCATCCGATCTCCAGCGTGAAATCGATGGAAGAGACCGTCGACGAAGCGGGAATCTCGAAATAGCTGGGGGCCTGCCAGGTCGAATTGCTCCAGACCTCGTCCAGGTACACCCCGCCCCCCGCATTCCGGGCCCAGGCCGCCGCCGCTGGGACGGGCGGGACGGCAATGGTGTACGTCCCGTTGGTCTCCACCTCCGACTGGGTGAGAAACACCGTATTGCTCTTCCAGATTTCCACCACGATGCCCGTCAGCGGTTGCGATCCGTCCGTGACCGTACCCGCCACATAACTCGGCGCGGGGATGACAAACGGGGCATTGGTCATCTGCCCGGCCGCCACGGTCACCGGATCCGCGTTGGTCCTCTGGTAGTCGTACCAGCCGTCGTAGTAGCGCGCCAGGATGCCCGCCGAATCCGCCCGGACCCGGTACGTGCCGGCCGGTACGATCATCGCATACGAACCGCTCCCGTCGGTGTTGTCCCCGGCTTCGTACGCGTCCGTATCCCCCTGGGGAATTCTCGCCTCTACCCGGACATCGACCAGCGGGGTGGTTCCATCCGCGTCAAACACGCGGCCGGTGATCGCCCCGCCGAGGTCCAGGGCAAAGTCGATTCCCGTCGCCGGGGCTCCCACCGCCGTGATGACGGCCTCGGCCGCGCTCTGGTCGCGGGTGTCATGGTAATACTCGCTCACATAGAGCGCGCCGTCGGGGCCGGCCGCTTCCACACCGTAGTTTGTGCCGGCCGGCACCTCGATGCGGTACGTCCCGTCCGTCTCCGTGCGCATGCTGCGAATCCACGACCAGTCCGGCCGGCCCTCCGGGGTCAGGCCCATCTCGTACGTGCGGACGTCGGCCCCGGAAAGCGGGCTGCCGCCCCCCGTCACGGTTCCTTCAATCCGCGCGGCTTGTTCCAGGACAAAATCAATGCCGCCCGTGGCCGTTCCGGCGACGACAAGGGGATCGTACACCGGGCCGTTGTCCCATTCCCACACGTAATGATCGGAGTAGTTCTGTTCGAGAAACCCGTCAAAGTCCCGGGCCGTGGCCCGGTAGGAACCGTCCACCGCCAGGATGGCCCATCCGCCGGTCTGGTCGATATCCGATTCCCCCACAAAGGCCCACGTGTTCGAGGGGTAGAGGGCGACCATGCCGCCCCGCAGAGCATCCCCTTCGCCGTCGGTCACCCGGCCCGAGACCACATGCCCCGCTTGCACGGTGAAGGGGGCGTTGGTGAATACCCCGCCTGCGCTCAAATCCAGCGCCTCATACACGGTGGCCCCCGCATATCCCCGGGGGGCGAGGTCCTCCGGGTCGATCACTGCGCCCGCGTTTGTGT
>CAZCOO010000060.1:0-14102 GCA_964500395.1 uncultured Verrucomicrobiota bacterium | reverse complement strand
AGTCCGCACACTCTACCCACCCGCCGCGCGGATGTCTAGAGAAGGGGGCGGAGGCAGTTCACCCGGCCACGGAGCGGAGAGCCTCGTCAATTCGCCGGATAAGGATCCGGCCGGTGTAAGTGTAGTGAGCGGACGGGCCCGGGGTCTCCTGAACATCATCGATCGCGGAAAGCAATGAGGTGTGTTCCCGGTCGGCGTGCTCCGGGAGGGGCCCGTCGCCGCCCCCGTCTCCGCAGTACAGGATGCGGAGCGCTTCCCGGCCGCGCCGGAGGGACGCGGCGATGTGCGGGGTCGCCTGCCCGGTCAGCCCCAGATCGGCGAGGGCGGCCACGGCTTTGCGTTCATCGTCTCCTTCGGACCAATGGGCGATGGCGGCAGCGCTGTAGAGGGTCGGAGCGGGAGGGTCCGGCTCCAGGACGGGTTGGTATCCGTCCCCGGCATACAGGGTTTCAAGTTCCGCAGAGAATGAGAGCATCCCCCGCTCCCGGAGTCGATCGAGCACGGTTTTCATCTCCGGGGTAATGACTTCCACCCGGGCATCGGCGAGGGACGCGGCTGTGGTCTGCACCTCTTCGAAGCTGCGGCCGGGGCGGGCAATGACGAGGAGATCGCCGGAGTCGCGATGCGATTCGACCCCGATTATGGCGTCGGGGTGCCGGGCCTTGAGCTCGTCCAGCGGGTGTGCGGCCTGTTTTGCCGCCGTCTGCTCCGAGGGCTCCGGTTCCGGTCCCTGTTCGGGGAGGCCGAGCAGTTCGCCTACGCGGGCGGCGAAGTCGCGCCGGGCGGATTTGCTCTTCGGTTTTTCAGGCACGGCCGCGCCGTCGAGGACGCTGTCGGAAAGGGCCTGTTTGTAGGAGAGCTTGCCGATCATTTCCTGCTCGATCGTATCCTCCGCCACCAGGTTGAGCACGCGGACGGATCGGCCCTGATGCTTTCGCCAGGCTCGCGCAATGCGCTGCTCGAGCTTGGCCGGGTTCCAGGGGAGGTCCAGGTTGATCACCACGCTGGCCGCCTGAAGGTTGAGGCCGGACCCGCCGGATTCCGACGAGAGAAACACCCGGCAGGCCGGGTAATTCTTGAAGGAATGAATCTGCTCCCGCCGTTTCTGTTGAGGAATACGGCCGGTATGCTCCGCATAGCCGACGCCCCTGGCCTGGAGGAGCTCGGCCACCAGGTCCAGCATCCGCACCCACTCGGAGAAGATGAGAATCTTTACCTCCGGGGCGTCCAGTTCCTCGTCGAGGATGTTTTCCAGCTCTTCAAGTTTGGGGCAATCCCGGCATTTTGCATCCAGGATGTACGGGGTATCGCAGGTCATGCGCATGCAGGCGAGCAGGCGCATCAGGCGCTCGTGTTCCTCGGGGCGCAGGGGGCGTCGCTGGGCGATCGAGGCGAGGATGGAGGCCTCGTAGGCGAAGTCGGCATAGCGCCGCTTCTGCTCCGGGGTCATGGGGGTGAGGAATGTTTTGTCGGTCCGGTCGGGGAGAGTGTCCTCAATGTCGGACTTGCGCCGCCGGAGCATGATCCGGGAGACGGTGCGGTGCAGCCGCCCGAGGTTATGCGGGCCGATTTCCCCGCCTTCGTCGGGGGCCATATAATCCCGCTGGAACCGGAACAGGGAGCCGAAGATATGGGGGTCAATAAATTCGACGAGGGAATAGAGTTCCTCGATCCGGTTTTCCAGGGGGGTGCCCGTCAGGACAAAAGCAAAGGTGCTGTCCAGGCGTTTGATGGCCTTGGCGGTTTTGGTCGGCCAGTTTTTGATGCGCTGGGCCTCGTCGAGAATGACGAGATCCGGAGCCAGGAGGCGGTTGAGGTCCTCCACGTCCCCGCGGACCTGTTCATAATTGCAAACCAGGTAATCCGGGGCTTCGGCATAGGCTTCGAGGCGCTTGGCCCTCGACCCGTAGACCAGATGGGCGTGCCGGCCGGTGAACTTGCGGAGCTGATCGTCCCATTCCGCTTTGAGAGAGGCGGGGCAGACAATCAGCACCCGGCTCACCCGGTTCATGGTGCGGAGCAGCTCGGCGGCGGCGATGGCCTGGACGGTTTTTCCCAGGCCCATGTCATCGGCCAGGAGGGCGCGGCCGGTGAATGCGAGGTGCCGCATCCCCTGTTTCTGATAGGGGTAGAGCGGCAGCAGGACCGGATTGTCGCTTCGCTTGCCCGCGGCGACATCGCGGTCGAAATGCCGGCGCATTTCCTCGGACTTGCGCAAGCGCTGCTCTCTCTCCAGCCAGTACCCGGCATGGCCGGACAGGCGGACGCGGGGGCGGGTGCTGGGCCCAAGCCGGTCAACCGCACGCTTGACGGCTCGCCATCCCTCGAGGGAATCGGCCAGGAGAAACCCGTCGTCGCCGAAGAAGGGAGCGAGGGCCTTCTCTACGGTCGGCGAGGGCGCCGCCGGCCGGATCATTCGCAGGCGAGGTGGATTTTCCCGTACATCGAAGAAGATGTCGTAACAACGCCCGCCCGCTTTTGCCGACTGTCTAAAGCGGCGCTTACGGCGGTGCGTCATGAACTGAAAGACGCGCTCGATATGCTTGCAGGTCCCCAGGCGGTTCATTCGGGAATCCTGGCAGGAACACGTATTGAGAGGCTCGGTCAGGTGCCGAATCTCCACCCGGTAGGGATGGTCCCACTGGGTGGAGGAGACTTCGTAGACTCCTCGAAATTCATCCGTCAGGTCCACGCGCCGGACGCGGGCGGCTTCCTTCGCCGCATTGATCCGGCGGAGCTCGACTGCCTCGTCATCCGATACAAAAAATCCCTCGGAGGTCTTCTTCTGTTGGATCCGTTTGGCTTGCTTCTTTTTCGTTCGGCGTTTTCCGGATTGTTTCGCAGGCATGGCCGAGGACTCCCTCAGTACATTTGTGATGACGGCGCTGAGTTAGGACGAGACTCGGCTACTTTTACCAAACCGCGGCAGCACCGGAAAGGTCGGCCTTGCCGGCGCGTCCAACTCCAGAACCGAAGACGGACGGCGGGGCCGCCGTCCCTCCCGGTAAAGATGCGAGTAGGCCCGTGCATCGGGAGGGTCCGCGGCCCCGCGGACCGTGCCGGCCAGACGGGGTTCCCCCGGCCTCTGTCTACACTGTGCGCTTCGTCCCGCACGTTGACGCGCCGGGCCGGGCGAGGATGAAGATCTCCTGCTCGGTTTCGCGCCACGGGCCGGGCGACCACCCCGCGCGGCGCAGGGTGTCTTCCAGCTCCGGCCGCGGGGGGAAGATGTCGGCATCCACCGCTCCGCCCGCATCCCGGTGGATCCGGTTCAGGGCCTCGCGTCCGTCGGTGTGGGCGATGACCAGCCGGCCCGCCGGCCGCACCCAGCGACGCAACCGCTGCAGGACGGCCGGGAGGTCGTCGAAGTGCGGCAGGACCCGGTAGCACAGGATGAGGTCGAAGGCCGCGGCGGGAAAGTCGAGGTCTTCAACCCGGCCCTCCAGCAGCCGCAGCCGCGGCTCGTCCGGACATACCGCCCGGCACCGGGCGAGCATTTCCGGGCTGGGATCAAAGGCGGTGACGCGGCCGGTCTCGCCGATGCGGTCCAGCACCAGGGGAGTCAAGGCGCCCGCCCCGCATCCGGGTTCGAGGACCTCGGCACCGCGCAGCGGCCCCATGTCCCCCAGCATGCGCTCCAGGGCGGCCCGGGCCGCGGCGTTCAGCGGAAAGGGATTCCGGTCCGCGGCCAGGCGATCGAAAAACTGTACCTTTTCATTCATCTCTGTTTCCCCGACGTGATGACCGCCACGAGAAAAATGGCGGACGAGACGAGTACGATGCTGGCGCCGGCGGGCCAGTCCAGCCACAGCGAGACCGCGAGACCGCCCCCGGCGCTGAGCACGGCCAGGGCGCCGCTCGCCACGGCCCCGGCGGCGGGGCGCCGGACGTGGAGCATGGCCGCCGCGGCGGGGTTGACCAGCAGGGCGTAGAGCATCAGCCCCCCGACCGTCTGGAGATTCACGGTGATGGCCAGGCCGATACAGGCCAGCAGGGCGTAGTACACGGCATCGGCGGGAATGCCGGAGGCCCGCGCGATCTCCCGGTCGAAAAGCACCATCCAAATGACGGGGCCCCGGGCGACCACCAGCGCGACCAGGAGGGCGGCAACCCCGAAGAGGCCGATCACATCCGCCCACTGCACCAGCAGCAGGCTCCCCCACAGGTAGCCGAGGAGGTCGGACCGGATGCCTTCCGCCAGGCCGATCACCAGAAACAGCACCCCCAGGCCGACGGAGAAAAGCACACCGGAGAGCACGTTCACCGAGAGCCCGGCGCGATCGGCGGCGGGCCCGAGCAGGGCCGAGGCCAGCAGCGCGGACACCCCGCCCCACACCAGCGGCATGCTGCCCGCGGCCTCCCCCACCACCGCACCGGCGAGGGCGGCGTGGGCGAGGGCAACCCCCAGGAACGGAAGCCGCAGCGCGACGAGGACGTACCCGGCCACCCCGGCGGAGATGCCGCCGAGCAGCGCGGTGAGGATCCACTTGGCGTACAGCGCGCTCATTCGCCCTCCCCCGGCGGCGCGGATCCCGCGGCCTCCGTCTCCGGGATCAGCGCGAGACGCCGCCCGTGACGCTGGATGATCTCGAACGGGCGGCCGAAACACGCGGACACGTTTTCCGCGGTGAGGACCTCGTCCGGATGCCCCGAGGCGAGGAGGCGGCCCTCCTTCACCATCAGCACACGGGACGTCTCCGGCGGCAGGTGGCGAAGTTCGTGGGTGACCATGATCACGGTACAGCCCGTCTCCCGGCGGATGCGCCCGACCAGGAGGGTGAGTTCCTCCTGCCAGTAGAAATCCAGGTGCCCCGCCGGTTCGTCCAGGAGGACCAGGGCGGGTTCGCGGGCCAGCACCCGGGCGAGGTGAACCTTGCGTTGTTCGCCTCCGCTGAGCCGCTGAAACGGGCGATCGGCCAGCCGGGCGAGATCGAGACGCTCGAGCCAGGCATCGACCTGCCCGTCCCGGGCGAGGTCCGCCCGGGCCGCGCCCAGGCGGCCGAGCCGGACCACCTCGCGCACGGGCATGGGCAGCCCCGGTTGATGCTGGTGGAGCTGCGGCATGTACCCGATCCGCCCCCGCGCCTCCCGGAGGGTGCGCCGGCGCGGCGGGACCAGGGCGCAGCTCTGCACGCGCAGGGCGCCCCGAATATGCTCCAGGCCCAGCAGGCTGCGGAGAAACGAGGTCTTGCCCGCCCCGTTCGGACCGATTACCGCGGTCAGCGATCCGGCGGGGACCTCGACATCCAGCGGGCCGAGGACGCCGCGCCCGCCCCGAATCACCTCCAGGCCCCGGGCGATGACCGCCGGTTCCGTCACGGGATCCCGTTCCGTACGGCGTCGAGATTCCGCTCCAGCAGGGCCCAGTAGGCGCCCGCGGCCCCGGTGTCGGGGAAATTGCTGAGCATCACCACCGGCGCCCCGACCGCCTCGGAGACGGCGCGGGAGGGGCGCTCGCCCCACTGCAGATTGCCGATGACGGCGCGGACATCCGCCGCCCGGGCCTGTTCCACGCTGGTGCGCAGCGCCGCGGCGGAGGTCGCCGCCGCCGGCGGGTAGGTCCCGGCCACCTCCAGGCCCAGCCACCGGCTGAAGTCTTTCTGCATCCCCGCGGCGATGACCGGCGTCCCCGCCAGGCGGGCGCGTTCCCGGCGCAGGGCCGGGGCCCATTCCTCCGCGCGCTTCTCCAGCGCCCGGGTCGCCGCGGCGAGCGCCTCGGTCGACAGGATTCCGCGGCGCACCAGGACCGTCCCGATCCGCCGGCAGAACTCGAGGTAATGCCGCGGAATGGTCAGCGTGCCGGACGATTCGATCGCCTCGACCCGGCTCGCCTCGCCGGCCTCCGACAGCCCGGCGGCCAGGTGGCGCTGGAAGGCGTGACGCAGGATGACGTCCGCTTCCCGCACCATGCGCGCGGCGGAGGGGGTGATGTCGAAGTGTCCCGGGCAGGAGCCGGGCGGCATCATCGACTCCACCTCCGCCGCATCACCCAGGAGATCCCGGACCCCGGTCTGCAGCAGCGTGGTCGTCACCACGATGCGGGGCGAGGCGGCCTCCCCGACCGTCTCAGCCGGCGCCGACCCGGCGGGCGCGGGGAGCAGCAGGGCGAGGACCGGAAGCACCGCCCGAAGGGGGGCGGTTCGCCTGGTTGTGTCTCGTTTGGCCATGGTCATCGCGGGGGCGTCAACCGGTTAAAACCGGAGTTCGGCGCCGGCCATCACCATGGCGCCGGGCATGGGGTAGTCGGCCCACACTTCGTAATCCTCGTCGGTCAGGTTTTCCCCGGCCACGTACAGGCGGCTGGGGGGAACGCCCTCGCCGCCGCCGAATTCGTAGCTGAGCCGGGCGTTGACCAGCACGTAGCTGTCGATCTGTTCAAACCGGGTAAAGGCGGCCTCCGGCGAACGGCGGTTGCCCACCATCTGTTCGTCGACGTATTGGGCGTCGAGTTCGAGCAGGACGGGGTCGAGCAGGCGCACACTCACCGCGGCCGTGGTGCTCCACTCCGGCGAGCGCGGATAGTCCGCCGGGTCGGTGTCCAGCCAGGTGAGCCCGGCAAACCCGGACAACCGCTCGCCGAGACGAAACTCGCCGGTCAGCTCGGCCCCCGTCAGCTCTCCTTCCCCGGCATTGCGGAAGGGCGGGGGCGGGACGATGAACCCGGACACCTCGTCGTGGAACCCGACCGCGCGCACGGAGAGGTCCTCCGACAGGCGCAGCGTGCCGCCCACCTCGAAGTGGTCCATGGTCTCGGCCTCGAGTACATCCACACTCTCTTCGGAAATACCCACGATGTAGACACCGGGGAAATGCACCCCCCGGGCATAGGTCCCGAAGAGGGACCAGTCCTGCCCCTCCAGGGTCAGGCCCGCGTGCGGAGCGGTTTCGTCGTCGAATTCGTCGTGCGCACTGTAGCGGACCCCCGCGGAGGGCTTCAGCACGGTCGTTTCGTTGACGGGAATCTCGTAGACGGCGCCCAGCGAGGGGGAGAGGATTTCGAACCGCCCGTCGAACTCGAACGGCGTGAAGCCGGACACCGCCACCGTGCGGGATTCCCCCCCGTAGGACTCGGCCTCCAGGCCGGCGGTGAGCGACAGCGCATCCAGCCGCACCGTCTCCCGGCCGCGGAACCCGTAGTTCTCCCAGTCGGTTTTCGAGGCCCCGGGCGGGGAATCGGGCCCGCCGATCCGGTCCTGCTTCCAGCGGATCTTTCCATCCTCGTACCAGGCCACCCCGAAGCCCTCGGCGTTGAGGGCGTTGTGTTCGAGGCGGATGATGTGGTCGATCGTTTCCGTGTCAAAGCGCTCGCGCTCGGGGGTCGGTCCGGACGCCGGCCCGGGATCTTCGGCAAAGTTATCGGTCGCGTTCAGGATGTAGGCGATATTGAACTCGTCGGAAAACGTGTAGCCGATCCGCCCCATGGCCGAGGACACCTCGCCCGCGCTGTGGTCGCGGTGCCCGTCGGACTCCTTGTAGGATACGCCTCCGTAGTAATCCACCTTGCCCTCGCGCCCGCCGTGGTGGACCTGGCCGACAAAGGTCTCATGACTCCCGTAGCCGAACCGGATGTCGGTTTCCGTGCCCGGTTGTTCCCGCCGCCGGCTCTGGACGTCCACCGCGCCGAACAGCCCGCCGAACTCCTGGGGCTGGGGGCCTTTGTAGACCTTCACCGTCTCCGCGTGGTCGATATTCACAATGTCGAGGAGCGGGTGGGCCCACACCCCGACTTCGCGCGGGGCTCCGTCTACATACACGCGGATCTCGCTGCCCGGCCGGGCGGCCCCGTGACCGCGGATGTAGAACGCGCCGCCATCGCCCCCGCCGAATGCGCCGATGACGTTGTACCGCGAGATATTGACCCCCGGCACCCGCTTCAGGGCCGCCCCGAGGTCCTGCGCATTCAACCCGTCGATCTGGCTGCGGGTCACCGTCACCACGCTCCCGCCGAAATCGGACGTAATCTCCGACTCCAGGACCGGCAGCGGCGGGGCCTTCACCTCCATCGGCTCGAGGGTCAGCATCCGCTCCTCCCCAGCCTCCCCGGCGTCTTCCGCCATGCCCGCGCTCGCGCTCCACAGCGCGATCATCATCGCGCCCATCCACTTCATCGTTCGCTTCATATCGGTTCCTTTCTCCCTGCCGGCACAGCCGGGTTTGGTTGAGCGGAAAGAATGGCCGACTCCGCGGGATATTACAAAAGAAAAATTCGTAACACTTTTCCCGGCGCTTTGTATCATTCCCGAAAAAAAGGGGGGAGCAGCCGGCGACCCGTTCCGACCGCGACTCATCCAGCTCCGTTTTCGACCCGCTCCGCTCAGGGGCGACCGGAGAAGGCACTTAGCCGGTTTTTTCGGAGCGCGCCTTTTGACTGCAGCTCGGACATACACCCTGCAACTCGCACAGGGCTTCCCGAACAGCTTTGCGCCAGCGCTTCTCGATCTTCATCGATACCGTGAGTTCTGCCGGCAGGCATTTTATCTGACCACATTCCGTGCAGACAAAGTGCGGATGATTGTGGGTTTCTGTACCGGGCAGGGCCAGGGCGTAGCGGTCCATTCCATCCATTCGGCTGGCCACAAAAACAATGCCGCTCTTTCGCAGTTTGACCAGATTCCGGTAGACGGTTGCCGGATCGAATTGGGATGAACGGAGCTGAGCCAGCACGTCGCTGTGCGATAGCGGATACGACGCGTCGGCCAGAACATGCAGGACCGCCAGGCAGGCTGGCGTTACACGCAGGCCCCGGGCGTGAAGTCGGGCCCGGGCTTCCTGTTCGAAAGAGCCGTATGGGTTCTTCTTTTCCATCTTCCAAAAACGTGTTTCCCGATGTTTGTGCGCCGGGAGTTGATTCCGACTCCCGGGCCTG
Organism: uncultured Verrucomicrobiota bacterium; assembly: GCA_964500395.1. Lineage (GTDB taxonomy): Bacteria > Verrucomicrobiota > Kiritimatiellia > CAZCOO01 > CAZCOO01 > CAZCOO01. The sequence continues at coordinate 5,236 of CAZCOO010000060.1, read as the reverse complement.
ATACCGGACTCCTTCATCCCCCCGCACCATCAGCGACATATACAAAAAAATACCCGGCTGCGCTTGACAATGCAAGCAGCTTGCATCACTGGTATTGCAACCAACTTGCAACAATGATCCGCCCCGTGCGGTGTGGAAAGGAGAATTCATCAATGCCAAGCACCCCATCCCATGATCGACGCCTTCCTGTGACGGTCCTTTCGGGCTTTCTCGGAGCCGGCAAGACTACCTTGCTCCACCACATCCTCGCCAACCAGGAGGGCAAACGTGTAGCGCTTATTGTCAATGACATGAGCGAGGTCAATATCGATGCGGCCCTCACCCGGAACAGCGGGATTACCCTCAAGCGGGCAGATGAAACCTTGGTCGAAATGTCCAATGGCTGCATTTGCTGCACACTCCGCGATGACCTTCTTCGAGAGGTGTCCACGCTGGCCCGGGAACGGCACTACGATTACCTGCTCATCGAATCGTCCGGGATCTCTGAGCCGCTCCCCGTGGCCCAAACCTTCAGCTTCATGGATGAAGAAGGGAACAGCCTGCAGGATTGGACAAGGCTGGACACCATGGTCACGGTCGTCGATGCGGTGCACTTCCTGGAGCAGTACCGGGGCACAACCGGCCTGCAGGAATTGGGCATGGCGGTTTCCGAAGAAGACGAGCGCGGCCTGGCCGATTTATTCGTCGAACAGATTGAATTCGCCAATGTTATTCTCGTAAACAAGGCCGATTGCGTCACCCCCGAAGCCCTGCTGGATGTCATGGGCGTGGTGAAGACGTTGAACCCGAACGCAGAGGTCTTGCCCTCGGTCTACGGACGGGCCCCTCTCGATATGTTGATGGGGACCGGCCGCTTCAATCTGGAGGAAGCCTCGCAATCGGCCGCCTGGATCCAGGAGTTGCAGACGGACCATACGCCGGAAACCGAGGAGTACGGAATCGGCAACTTTGTCTTTCGGAGCCGAACCCCTTTTCACCCCCAGCGCCTTTGGGATTTCTTCCATATGGAATGGCCCGGATTGCTGCGTTCCAAGGGGGTTTTCTGGATGGCCACCCGGCCGAACATTGCCGCGGAATGGTCGCAGGCCGGCGGCATGGCCGAATACCGTCCGGTCGGGTACTGGTGGGACGCTGCCCCGAAGAGCGAATGGCCGGAGGACCCTGAAAGTGTAGCCTGGCTTGCCAGCCAGATGGAGGACCCCTGGGGCGACCGTCGTCAGGAGCTGGTCTTCATCGGCCAGGAACTTCCGAGGGATGACATGGAGAAGGCTCTTTCTGCGGCCCTGCTAACCCCGGACGAAGTCAATCTGGGATTGGAGAAGTGGCCGGAACGACTCTCGGATCCTTTTCCCTCCTGGGAAGCGTCGCCGGAAGAAATCGAGGTGTAAGATGGCGCCCCGGTCCACCACACTGCCGCCCCGGAGGGCTGCCCCCAGGGCCTCGTTTCTGGGGTGGAAACCGAGCGACCGGGTTCGGGAAGCCGGGTCCATCCCTGTCACACTCCTGTGCGGGTTTCTAGGGGCCGGCAAGACCACCCTGCTGAAACATGTGCTGGCGCAACGGCCGGGTGGGCGCTTCGGGTTGGTCATTAACGATGTCGGCGCCACGAACCTGGACGCGGATGACCTGCGGAGCAATTTCCCCGAGGGGGATGACACCGTCCAACTGTTGAGCGAACTGACCCAGGGGTGCATCTGCTGCTCGATTGGGGACGAACTGGCGGACGCACTCGTTTTTCTTCTGGAAGAGAGTCGGCCGAGCCACATCCTGGTGGAGGCCTCCGGCGTGGCCAACCCGCGCAATATTCTACAGACGTTCTACAGAGTAAACCCCGTGGGCCATTCCCTGCTGGACGCGTTTCGAATCGCGAACGTGGTCTCGGTCGTCGATTCGCCGTCCCTCCTTCGCGAATGGAATGCCGTCGCGGCTGACCGCCGCCGTCGAACGCGCATTTTTCTCAACGACCCCCGCAAACCTTTCCTCGAACTCGTCATGGAGCAGATCGAAACCTGCGATGTGATGGTGCTCAACAAGCTGGATGCCCTGCCCCGGGCGGAGCGTGAGGATGTCGATGCATTGGTGGAGTCGTTAAACCCCCAAGCCGACCGACTCGGCGCCGTACGCGGCCACATCGACCCGGCGGCCTTGCTTGACCACGCGCGCTTCAGCTTCGAAAAACACCAGCGAGGATCGCTCGCTGCCCGCCACGTTGCGCCCGAGAGGCCGGCGGCCGATTCACATGAGCGCGGTCCTCAAGAGCACGATGAGCACCATGGATACGGATTAACCACGGCCGTGTTTCGTGCACGGGAGCCGGTTTCCCCAAAAGAGTTTTTCCGAACGCTGCGTTCCGGTCTTCCCGGCCTCGTCCGGGCCAAGGGATTCTACTGGACGGAAGACCGCTTGGACCAGTGCGGCATTTTGTCGCTGGCCGGCGGCGTATTGCGGGCGGATCATGCCGGGCCTTGGTTTATAGACTTGCTCAACAGCGGACGCGTGACCATGGAGGAGATGCCCCATCGGGTTCGGAGAGCATGGCTCAACCCACCGCTCGGAGATCGGAGACAGGAACTGGTGCTGATCGGGGTGGGTATCGATCAAGAGGAAGTCCAATCCAAGCTCGAGGCATGCCTGTCGCCATCCGGGATACGTTTTAGAACGGCGCCGAACCATCATGGTGATTCGGAAGTGACCGATGAGCCCGCGGGAGAGCACTTCAACGAGATTCATCAGAGAGGCAGACCCTTGTCCATGTGGAAACGGGCAATCCCCGGGGACATCGAAGCGGCGATTCGGTCGTGGTTGAGTGTTCGGGATTGCGACGTGGACGAGGAGATCAAGGTAGACGAACAGGATGTGCGGGGGGTGCTCTCCGCACGGCTCTCAGAGAACGGATGGGGCGGGCATCTCCAAGCCCGCGGCTGGCTCATCGACGACCTGACCGACTTGATCTACCGCTTCAGCGAAGTCGCCGATACATCCGCGGTTCGATTTCGACTCGAATCGCTCCGGGATTCAGGCTGCCGCAAATTCCACACCGACAAGTTGGCTCTTCGCATGCTCTGCACCTACACCGGGCCGGGGACGGAGTGGGTTTCGGCAACCGCGGTACACCGGGAAGCGCTCGGATGTGTAGAGGACTCCATGGACGAGGCCAATCGGCGCATTGTCCCTGATCGGACGGCCGTTCAGCAGGCCCCTACAGGCGCAGTACTTGTTTTCAAAGGCGATCGGTATCCGGGGCAGGAAGGGCTTGGGCTGGTGCACCGATCCGCGCCTGTCTCCGGTGCGGACCAAACCCGGCTTCGGCTTTGTATCGATCTGAAGGACTGGGAGCCCGGCAGGAAAGATCCCGCGGCGACAACTCAACCCACCCCGATTTCCCGAGGATGAGTATGGACACCTTTGTTGCTCGCCAGGATGCGGATGTCATTATCGTGGGCGCGGGCCCGGCCGGACTCGGGCTTGCGATCGCCTTAGCCGAGGCGGGTGCCCGCGCACCCCTTCTTCTGGAGGCGCGGGGCATCGGCGCTTCGTTTCGAAACTGGCCGCGCGAAACCCGGCTCTTGACGCCCTCCTTTCCCGCCGAAGAGTATGGTGTCCAGGACCTGAACTCGGTGTTCCCCGGCCGGTCGCCCGCCTCGTTCTGCGGGGTCGAACACTTGTCCGGCCCGGAATACGCGGACTGGCTTAATGAGCAGGCAGAGAAAGAGGGGCTTCGGGTCGATTATCCGGTAGAGGTGAAGGCGGTCGCACCCACCGGAGACGGCTTCGAGCTGCACACCACGGCCGGTCCCGCACGCTGCCGCTGCCTGGTATGGGCCACCGGGGAATTCTTCTTTCCGAAGCGCCCGTTGTTTCCGGGATCTCAGTTTGCCGTCCACTATGCGGAGATCGACTCCTGGGTCGGCCGGCCGGGCGAACGATTCGTGGTGGTGGGAGGCGCGGAAAGCGGCATCGATACCGCCTGCGCACTGGTCCAGGACGGCAAACAGGTCACCGTATTGGATTGTGAAGGGGCCTGGGTCCAGGAGCAGGGGGATCCCAGCACCGTGTTGTCTCCCCGTACCCGCGAACGATTGCGCGACGCCCGGCCTTCAAACCGCCTGCAGTTGATACCCGACGCCCGTGTCACCCGCATCGAGGAGTATCCCGACGGGTTCGCCATATTTGACCGGGAGGGCCGCTTTTACGGAACGGACGCGCCTCCCGTGCTGTGTTGTGGATTCGAGGGCGGAGCCACTCAGATCCGCGACCTGTGGGACTGGCGGCAAGGCCGGCCCTGTCTCACCGAACACGATGAATCCACCCGGACTCCCGGACTCTTTCTGGTGGGGCCACAGGTGCGACAACCCGGGGAAATATTCTGCTTTATCTACAAATTCCGAACCCGGTTCCCCCGGGTGACCGAGCAGATCCAACGGCGGCTTGCATCGAACACCGCGGCTGAAGCCAAGGGGAGGTTTGCATGACCGACCGGTCCAATTTTTATTTCCAGAGCTATACGGAATGGCGCCACGCACTCACCGCCCGCTGCCGGATCAACCTGACACCGGAGTACGCCCGGACGCGGCTGAAAGCCCTTCGGAATCCATCGGATCCTCTCACACGCGACTTCACCGCCAAATATGGAAACGCCTATCTCGAGCAGGTCATTCAATGGTTTGAACAAGCAGAAAAGGACGGAGCATGAACTATATCCTCATCGGCATGGAAAGCAGCGGCAAGACCACACTGGTGCGCGCCCTGGCGAGCGGAACCGGCGAAAGTGCGCAGTTTCGCGGCACCACCCTCGCTTGTGAAACCTATGAAAAGGACGGGAACACGTTTATCGACAGCCCGGGCATTCTTCGAAGCCTGGACAGCGAAACCACCCGGATCGCCCTTGCATCCCTGGAAACAGAAGAAAACGTGATCCTCGTTCTCCACGCGCAGTATCTGGACCACCAACTTCCAGAGCTGCTGCCGCTGCTGAAAGAAAAAAAAGGCCTGGTGGTACTCACCCATTGGGACCGGGCCGAGTCCCACCCGCAAGCCGCCGAGACACTTTCCACCTTGAAGCAGAACCTGGGCGTTCCGGTCGTTCCACTGGATGCGCGCCACCCGAGCGATGCCACCCGCGATGAGCTGGCGTCTGCGTTCAGCAAAACCGGCGCATTCCCGGTGGATTGTCCTCCGGCGATCGCCCTGCTGGATTCGAACTGGGAAGCATTGAAGGTTCCGCTCACCACTCCCG
>CAZCOO010000059.1:5796-14151 GCA_964500395.1 uncultured Verrucomicrobiota bacterium | reverse complement strand
CTTTTGGATGGCCTGCCATCCTGAATGCAAAACCCCGCCGGTGGCGGGGTGCAGCTTTTGGATGGTGGGCGATACAGGACTTGAACCTGTGACCTCTTGCATGTCAAGCAAGCGCTCTAGCCGACTGAGCTAATCGCCCCTCCCGAAGCTTCGCATTGTGGAGGGCGGGCCCTCCCACGGTCGCGTTGCCCTCTGCGAGGGCAGTTCTGCTGCAGCGAAGCCGCTTCAGAAGGGTCGAAGGTAGTGGATGGGCTGTAAGAAGTCAATTGCTTCCCGACAGCCATGTGGGATTTGGCAAAAGATGGGGGGGCGCGGCGGGGTTTATTCCCCAATGAGGGTTTCGCCGAGGGCGACGGTGACCATGTCGGCCAGCTCGGGGACGGAGAAGGGTTTCTGCAGGAAGAAGGTCTTGCGGTAGGTGGTGGCCTTTTTGATGTCGGGCTGGTTCGCGGAGAAGCCGCTGACGAGGATCACGGCGGGGCTTGCGCCCTGAGCCTGGATCCATTCGCGCAGTTCCAGGCCGTTGCATTCGGGCATGCTGAAATCGATCACCAACAGGTCGGGCTTGCGTTCGCTCGCGCGCCAGGTGTCCTGCATTTCCGGGCCGGAGGTGCAGAGGGTGACATGATGCCCGTCGTCGGACAGGACCTGGTCGCACATCTCCCGGAAGATGGGGTCGTCGTCGACGATCCAGATATGGCTGGGCGGGACCTGGCGGCTTCGGATGGATGTTTCGTCGGGTTCTTCGCGCGGGGCGGCGAGGGGGAGGAGGATTTCCAGGCCGGGTTGCTCCGCGCCCGCCTCGCTGGTGGAGACGGTCCCGCCGATGCGGGCGACCAGACGATAGACGCTGGCCATTTTCAGGGCCCGGCGGTCGCGCGGGGCGTAGGGTTCCCCGCGGGTGTGGGGCGGGCCGGTGTGGATGCCCGGCGGGGGGCGGCCGCTGCTGTCGGCGACCGTAAGGCGGAGGTAGGCGGTCGATTCGGGTTCGGCGTCGAATTGCCGGTTCCCGGTGCGGATGGTAATAGTGCCGCCGCTGTCGAGGGATTCGGTGGCGATGGAGAGGACGTTGAAGATAACCTGGTGCATGGCGCTGCGGGGCGCGTGCACGGCATCCTCGCCGGCCTGCATGTCGAGGTCGAAGGTGATCGAGGAGGATGCCTGGCTCTGCATGAGGGAGACGACGCTGGAAAGCAGGTCGTGGACCGAACAGAGGACGGGCTCTTCGTCCTCGACGTGGGCGAACCCGAGGATTTCTTCCGTCAGGCGGCGGCCCTTCTGGGCGGCCTCGGAGATCTGCCGCAGGGCGTTCGACGCCTCGGCGGTGAGGGTTTCGCGGTTGGCGACGAAACTGGAGAAGCCGAGGATGACGGACAGCAGGTTGTTGAAATGATGAGCGATGCCGCCGCTCAGGGCGCCGAGGGAGCGGGTGTGTTCGGATTGCAGGATCTGCTCGGACAGGTCTTCCGCGTGGAGCGCCACGGCAAGCGTCTGCTCGACCTGTTCCCGCAGGCGCCGGTGCATGGCGAAAATCCCGCCGACCTGGTCGGAGGAGAACGTGGGAACGGTGCGCAGCGCATCCCGGATCCGGTCTTCGGAGAGGCCGGTGGCACTCGCCAGGGCGTCCGGCTGGTTTTCGGGCGCGCCTTCGACGAGCATCTTGCCGGTCCAGACGACGCCGATGGGATGAGCGCGAAGCCGGATGGGGTAGAGGGCCTCGATCGTCCCGAAGGGCGACCGGACCTCGGCGCCCTCGGGGTGTCCGGCGGCCTGTTCGAGGAGTTCATTATCGGAGGCGAGGACCATGGCGCGGCCCCGGTCGGTCGACTGGAGGGTTTCCACGACGAAGGCGGCGGTTTCGCGGCTGATGCCGGGCGAGCCGGATTCGAACCCGATGCCGGAGAGGATCCGCCCCACGTAGTCCCGGTCGAGAAGGGCGAGTTCCGGGTGCGGGTCGGCGTCGGTCTCGAAGGGGCAGAGCTCTTTGAGCCAGGCTTGCCGGGTCTTTTGCAGAGTGCTGAAGTCGGTCTCGCTCACGCCGGTCCCCCGGAGTCGATGGTGCATGTTCCAGACATGCGGACGATCCTATGCGGGCGGGTTTGGGATGTCAAATGGCTCGTGCGGGGGGAGACAACATGCAAAGGTTCTGCGGCGCGGTAGCGGATGAACTCCGGCTCCCGCCCGGTGAGCGGGCGTGGGGCGTTTCCCGGGATCCGGGGACGGGCCATGGCAAGGGGGAGGTCGCGCCGGGCGGGGAAGAATGGCTTGATCAATTTGAGGGGTTTGAATATGGAAAACGGGCGTGATAGTCTTGCCCGAGTTTCTCACAACCCGAAGGGGGAGGATTTGACATGATGAAACGAATTGTTAGTGCGTGTGTTCTGTTGTCGATACTGGCGTCCGCTCCACAGGCATTGGCCCTGTGGGGGAAATCGGAATCAAAGGTCGAAGACGGCGATGCAGACATGGGCCTGGGCGAGTACAAGGGCCTCAAGCACGCTGTCGGGGTAAAGGACTTTGAGAACCAGGCCGGGTGGCGCGGCCGCTGGGAGCTGGGCCAAAACCTGTCCGCGATGCTGGAGTCCGCGCTGTACGATTCCGGCCGGTTTGTTCTCGTCGAGCGGGAGAAACTGCGGGATGTGCTGGCCGAGCAGGATCTGGCGGCGAGCGGCCGCACGGCGAAGGCCAAGGATGTGGCCAAGACCGGGTTTGTGAGGCCGGCGAAGTACATTGCCACCGGGGATCTCACGGAGGTGGAAACGGCCCAGTCGGGTGGTGACGGGGGCATCCGGATTAAGGGCTTCAAGATCGGGTTGGGGAAGAAGGACGCCCAGATCACCATCATTGCCAAACTGATCGACACGACCACGGGCGAGATCGTGGCCAAGAAGCGCATTGTCGGGAAGCCGTCGGGCACGAAGTTCGATTTCGGCTATGCCGGGGCGGATTTCGGTGCGGACTTCGGCGGCTTCAAAAAGACCCCGCTGGGGCAGGCGGCGCAGGAAGCCATTGTAGCCGCGGCCAAGTTTTTTGCCACCACGATGGAAGAGTTTCCCTTTGAAGGCAACGTGGTCACCGTAGCCGACAACGGCATGGTGATCATCAACCGCGGCGGCGAATTCGGCGTGGAGACCGGCCAGGTCCTGGTGATGCAGGAAGAGGGGGAGACCCTGGTGGATCCCAGCACCGGCGCGGTTCTCGGGAAATCCGCGGGCTCGGTGATCGGCAAACTGAAAGTGGAGAACGTCCAGGAGAAGTTCTCCTACTGCTCGGTTCTCGAAGGGGAGTCGAACCCGGACGTCGGGACCATTATTCGGGCGCAGTAAGGCCCGCCCGTCCGGGATGTGCGGGCTCCGGGGAGAAGACCGGCGCGAAGGGAGCCGCGGGGCGCACGGGTGGACCGCGTCGCCGCCAATGCGTGGATTCCGCCCCGGGGCATGTTTTTTTGAATAGCGGCCCCTGCCGCCCCGTCCAACTGGGTGTGATGATGGCGCGAGCAAATGGATGAACAGGAATACGTTCAACGCGCCCGGGACGGCGACGAAACGGCCTTTGAGTGGCTGGTGGGGCAGTACACTCCGCTGGTGCTCCGGGTTGCGACCCGCTTCCTGGGGCCCGGACGGGAGCAGGAGGCCGCAGACGTGGTGCAGGCGGTGTGGATCAAGGTCTGGCGGAAGCTGCGGGCCTTTCGCGGCGACTCGGCGTTCAGCACCTGGCTGTACCGCGTCGCCGTGCGCAAGACGATGGATGAGTCGCGGAAGCGGGCGCGGCGGCAGGAAGTGGCCCTGGAAGAGGGGCGGGAACCGCGGGTGGATCCCGATTGGGGGCGCGCGCCCAGCCAGCGGCCGGACCCGGTTCGCGAGGCTTGGACGCATGAGCGAATGGAACGATTTGAGCGAGCCCTGGCGGCTTTATCGGAGGCGCATCGCATGACCCTTATTCTCCGCGAAGTGGAGGGGCGTTCCTACCGGGAAATCGCCGGGATCCTGCGGTGCCGGGAGGGTACGGTGATGTCGCGGCTGCACCATGCGCGCTCGGCGATCCGCGCTGAATTGGAGTCGGATGAGTTATGAGAAAGCACCTCCCACCTGAGCAGGAACTCGACCGTTTCTACGATGGAGAGCTCGATCCCGCGGCCCAGCGGCGCGTGGAGGAGCGGCTGGCCGCGGACGGGCAGGCGCGGCGCGAGGTGGAGGATCTGTCCGAGATCGGCCGCGCACTGCAGAGCACGACGCGGGAACTGACGGAGCGGGTTCCGGTGGAGCCCTCGCGCCTGGCGAAGGCCGCGATGGCGGCGGAGGGGGGCGCGATTCCGTTCCCCGCGATGGTCCGCTGGGGTCTGGCCGCGGCCGCGGGGGGCGCGATCCTGGCGGGGGGATGGTGGTATGCGGGCGATCCGGCCGCCGCGGCTCCCCATGCGCGTGCGGCGGAAGTGGAATTTGTGGAAACGCACTTGCCCGGGGCGTCGAGTGTGGTCTACAGAGATGAGGAGACCGACACCACGGTCATCTGGGTCATGGCCCCTGAAGCGGGAGGCGATGGTGTTGATTCATAATCAGACCGGAATGGGATGGCGGACCTGGACGGTACTGGCCGGACTGGCCGTCTGCCTGTTGGGGACCGCCCGGGAGGCGGAGGCGGCGCGCCCCGTCACCTTCAAGGTGATTCTCATCGAGGCGTCCGACAAGCCGGCGCCCCTGGACCGCCGGCTGGACCGCGTGGAATACCGGCTCCGGCGGATCTTCGGGTTTGAGCATTACCGTTTCCTGGGAGAAGCGTCGCAGCAAACGGGGTTGCCGGCAACGTTCCGGTTGAGCCCCGGGCAGGGGTACACGCTGGACATTGAGGCCCGGCGGGGGTCTGACGGGATTCGAACCAAAGTTGTCTGGCGCAAGGGGGGGCAGGCGATCCTGTCCACCACGCTGGTTCTCCACAAGGGGAATCCGTCCGTGTTGGGCGGTCCGCGGCACAACGGGGGCACGATCATCGTGTCGCTTTCGGTAGAGTAACCCCCGCGCGGGGGCGGCATCGAGCGGGTGACTGACTTGACGCGGGCTTGCGCGCTTCGCACACTATGCGGCATGAATTCTTATCGCGGTCTTGTTAGCCCTGGCTCCGTCGTGTTGTGGGCGTTTCTGCTGTGCGGGTTCGCGGCGGCGCCCGATGCCCGCGGCGAGTGGCAGTATCTCGGCGACACCCGGCTCCTGGCCAATGCGGACTTTGCGGAGGCGGGCCTCACGTGGGGATTGTACCAGGGGACGCGCCCGTGGGGGGTGGGGTGGGAGACCGACGCCCTTTTTGATACGCGGGACGAGAAGGAATTCCGATCCGTTCTGCTGGGCGGATTCGAAGGGGGGGGAGCCCGGTATGCGCTGGGGGCCGGGGCCGGCCAGACCGACTCCGATATCGGGATTCACCCGCGAATCGAGCTGAGCATGACGACGTTTCTCGGCGGGAACATGGATCTGACCTACATGCTCAGCCAGGAAATCGACGGGGCCGGAATCGGCATCGCCGCGGCCTGGTCGGGATACGCGGAACTGGCGTACTGGCTGGACCTGCAGGGACGGGTCGAGTTGGAGTATACCGAGGAGACGGAAGAGGATGTCGACGGGTTCCTGGCGCTGCTTTTGGAGCCCATGCAGCGGTACGACCAGGTGCATGTGGGCCTGGGCATCTCCCTGGATGAAGAACACGTCGAGACAGGAGTGCAGATCCTCTACGAGTTTTAATGGCCTGACCGAAAGGAAGCATGCCCCATGGAAGACGCCGACCGTTCTGAATTCCCGAATGCCGTCACGCTGACGGCTCCGGGGGGCTCGGTACGCACCACGCTGGTCCCGGAGTGGGGCGGCCTCATCGCATCGCTCACGACCGAAGACGCGGAGGGGCCGCGGGAGTGGCTGTTTCGCCGGGCGTGGTTTGCCGAGGCGCATCCGCCCGATCTGCGCGGCGGGATCCCGCTGCTGTTCCCCGTGTGCGGCCGGTTGGAGCATCGCGGCGAAGCGGAGCGTTTCCGGTTCGGCGAGCGGGCGGGGGGCATGCCGATTCACGGCTTTGCCTGGACCCGGCCCTGGTCGGTTGATCCGGACAGCACCGGGCCCGACCGCGCGACCCTGATTCTGCAGGACGATGAGACCACGCGGGCAATGTACCCGTACCGCTTCCGGGTGGCCCTGACCGTACATTGTCTGGACGAAGGGTTGGACGTGATCCTGGAGGTGGAAAACCGGGACACCGCCCCGCTGCCGTATTCCGCGGGGTTCCATCCCTACTTCGTCACGCCGGAGGCGGGGGCCGGGAAGGACGAAGTCCGGATCCATTGCACGCCGGGCGCCCGACTGCTGTACAACGAGCGCCTGACGGGCATCGAGGGGACCGGGCCGGCGCTTGTGTTTCCCTGCCGGGCGACGGACCCCGAGCTCAACGAATCCCTGCACGAGCTGAGCCGGGCGGGGATCGAGATGCGTTACCCGGACGGGGCCCGCCTGATCCTGACCGAACACCCGATGTCCGGGGCCGGTCCGATGCAGTATCCCTACCTGCAGTGCTACACCATGCCCGGAGAGGGGTTTTTCTGTCCGGAGCCGCTCATGAATCCGCCGAATACGATCAATGAGGACCCCGGGCGCGTACACGTGCTCGCCCCCGGGGAAGGGGAGAAGACCGCCCTGCACCTGAGGCCGGCTCTGCCGGGCGGCGAACGGAGTTGATGCGCGGGGCGGCCTTTTTATTGTCAGTCGCGGCGCCAGTGCGTATGCTCCGCGTCTTCAGCCGATTGGTCCCGGTGCCCGGCACCGGCTGAAATGGGTATAGTCATCCACTGTCTGGAAGGGTCGAGGATAGCAGCATGAAAGTGTACATCAGTGGCAAACTCCTGGATAAGAAAGATGCCAAGATCTCGGTATTTGATCACGGGCTTCTGTACGGCGACGGGGTCTTCGAGGGCATCCGGGCGTACAACGGCCGCGTGTTCATGCTGGAGGAGCATATCGACCGCCTGTACAAATCGGCCCGGGCGATCTGCCTCGACATCCCCATGCACCCCGAGGAACTGTCCCGGGCGGTGGTACAGACCTGCAAGGCCAACGGCATCAAAAACGGGTATGTCCGTTTGGTGGTGACCCGCGGGGCCGGCACGCTGGGACTCAATCCGGAACTCTGCAAGAAGGCGGAGGTGATTATCATTGCCTCGGCGATCAAGCTCTATCCGCAGGAGCTGTACCAGAACGGGCTCTCGCTGGTGACGGTGGGGACGACGCGGAACGTGCCGGAGGCGATCAATCCCCGGATCAAGAGCCTCAACTACCTGAACAACGTGCTGGCCAAAATCGAGGCCCTGAACTCAGGCGTGATGGAGTGCATCATGATGAATGCGCAGGGCTATGTGGCGGAGGCTTCGGGCGACAATGTATTTGTCCTGCGGGGCCATACGCTGATTACCCCGCCGGTCTGGTGCGGCGCGCTGGAGGGCATCACCCGGAATGCCGTGATGGGCTTCGCCCCGGAAGAGGGGCTCGAGGTGCGGGAGGACGTCCTGCAGCGGTACGACCTGTACACCGCAGACGAGGTGTTTCTCACCGGGACGGCGGCCGAAATCATCGGCGTGGTGGAGATCGACCGGCGCCGGATCGGGGACGGGACTCCGGGGGCCGTCACGCATCGGCTGAACCGCCGGTTCCGCAAGCTGGCCCGGACGACCGGCACCCCGATCGAGTAAGCGGTGCGGTGTTCCCGCCGACCCCTTCTGTAGAGGCCATTGGAATCTCGGCTTCCTGTGATACACTGAACGTGTGCCGTGGGGTATAGTATACAGGGTGAGGCCGGAACGGAGAGCCGGGATGGAGCCGGCTCGAAAAGCGAACGGATTCCCATGAAATGTGATCGATGTGACAACGAGGCAACTGTGCACCTCACCCAGGTGCAGGATGGCGAGGTCAAGCAGATCCACCTCTGTGAAACGTGCGCAAAAGAGGCGGGATTTGACATGAATTCCTCCGTATCCATTACGGATATCCTGCTGGGAACCGGCGGGGCGGCCCAACAGGCGGCTCCGGCCCCCGGGGACAGCTCCCTCGCCTGTCCGATCTGCCACATGCAGTGGTCCGATTTTCGTAAGACGGGCCGCCTGGGCTGCCCGCACTGCTATCACGTCTTCCGGGAAGAGCTGACCTCCCTTCTCGATGCCATGCACAGCAGTCTGCAGCACGTGGGCAAGGTTCCGGCGGGCGAGAGCAACCGGGCCCGCCTCATGGCCCGCGTCGCGCAACTCGAGAACGAGCTGCAGGAGGCGATTCTCGCCGAGCGGTACGAAGATGCCGCCTCCCTGCGGGACCGGATTGAACAGGCCAGGGA
>CAZCOO010000059.1:0-5786 GCA_964500395.1 uncultured Verrucomicrobiota bacterium | reverse complement strand
GGCCAGGGAAGAGCTGGAGAAAATTGAAGCCCCCTCCACGACATCATGAAAGTTGACCAGCTAATCGAGCAAAAGGGATCGTGGCTGGCGCCGGACGGCGAAGCCGGCGTGGTCGTCAGCAGCCGGGTGCGGTTGGCGCGGAACCTCAAAGACGAGTTTTTTCCCAACTGGGCCGGCGGCGAGACCCGGGACCGGTTGTGCCGCGACCTGATTGCCATCCTGGGCGGGCTCGACCCGCTCGGGGCGCCCCTGATCACCGGGATGGAACAGCTTACGGCCCTCGACAAGCAGATTCTGTTCGAGCGGCGGTTGATCAGCCGTGAGCACATGGCCAAGGGGAAGGGAAGCGGCCTGGCCATCCGTCCGGACGAGGCCCTGGCCGTGATGGTCAATGAAGAAGACCATCTGCGCATTCAGGCGATCCAGCCGGGGCTTCATCTCGCCGAGTGCCTGGCGATGACCTTCGACCTCGACTCCGCCCTGGAGCGGCATGTTACGTATGCCTTCGACGACCGGCTCGGATACCTTACGGCCTGTCCGTCCAATGTCGGCACAGGCCTCAGGGCCAGCGTGATGCTTCATCTGCCGGGGTTGGTGCTGATGGAAGAGATCAACCCGGTCGTCAAGGGGCTCGGGAAAATCGGGCTGGCGGTTCGCGGCATCTGGGGGGAGGGGACCGAGGCCATCGGGGACCTCTTCCAGATTTCCAACCAGGGTACGCTGGGCGAATCCGAGGACCAGATCCGGGAACGCCTGGAGACGATCATCAGCGAGATCGTCGAACAGGAGCAGAATGCCCGCCAGCGGCTGCTGGAAACCCGGCCGGAGCGGATCCGCGATCACGTGGGCCGGTCGGCCGGCATCCTGGCCAATGCGCACATTCTGCCGTCGCGAGAAGCCCTGCAATGGATTTCCGGTTTGCGTTTGGGCATTGACCTCGGTATAGTCCCCCAAATAGAGATCGGCATCGTGAACGAACTACTCGCATTGATACAACCCGGCCACTTGCAGAAGCTGGCCCACCAGGAGTTGAGCAGCCATGAACGGGATGTCATGCGGGCGCGGTTGATTCGGGACAAGTTAGCCAATCCACAAGATCCTTCCACACACCGATAAATCCATCATGAATAATTTTACACCAAGAGCGCAACAGGTACTTCAACTGGCCCGCAAAGAGGCGGATCGGTTCAACCACGGGTATGTGGGGACGGAGCACATCCTGCTTGGGTTGATTGCCCTGGGCCAGGGCGTGGCGGTCAACGTCCTGCAGAAGATGGGGATCAACCTGAAATCCGTCCGTATGGAAGTGGAGAAGGCCGTCGGCGTGGGACCGGAAACAAAGACGGCCGGGAACGTGCCCTTCACGCCGCGAGTAAAGAAGGTGCTGGCCCTGGCCGGCAGCGAGGCGCGCTCCCTCAACCACTCCTACGTCGGTACGGAGCACATCCTGCTCGGGCTGCTGCGCGAGGGCGAGGGTGTCGCCGCCCGGGTGTTGAAAAACCTGAATATCGATCTCGAAAAGACGCGCATTGAAATCATGAAGGAGCTCGATCCCAACTTTGAAGCCGGCGGGGGCCCGCCCGGCGATGAGGACGACCAGCCCTCCGCAGCCGGTTCGGCGACCCAGGATTCCAAGACCCCGGCTTTGAGCACCTTCGGACGGGACCTCACGGAGCTGTCCACCCGCGGGGAGTTGGATCCCGTGATCGGACGCGCGTCCGAGATCGAGCGGGTGATCCAGATTCTCTGCCGCCGGACCAAGAACAACCCCGTGTTGCTGGGGGAGGCCGGCGTCGGCAAGACCGCCATCGTGGAGGGGCTGGCGCAGGCCATTGTCGCGGGGGATGTCCCCGAACTCCTGCGGGACAAGCGGGTGGTAACCCTGGACCTGGCTCTGATGGTCGCCGGGACCAAGTATCGCGGCCAGTTCGAAGAGCGTATCAAAGCGGTCATGGACGAAATCCGCAGGGCCCGGAATGTCATTTTGTTTATCGACGAGCTGCACACGATTGTCGGAGCCGGTTCCGCCGAGGGGGCCATGGACGCTTCGAACATCATCAAACCGGCCCTCTCCCGGGGCGAGCTGCAGTGCATCGGGGCGACGACCCTGGCCGAATACCGGAAGTTTATCGAAAAGGACTCGGCCCTCGAGCGCCGCTTTCAGTCCGTCCTGGTGCGGGAGCCGACGGTGGACGAAACCGTCGAGATCCTCAAGGGTCTCCGCCCCCGCTACGAAGAGCATCATCACGCCCAGATCACCGACCGGGCGCTCTCCGACGCCGCCGAGCTCTCGTCCCGCTATCTCACCGAGCGCTTTCTCCCGGATAAAGCGATCGACGTCATGGACGAAGCCGGCGCCCGCGCGCGGATATCCGCCATGACGCGCCCGCCGGACGTGAAGGACCGGGAACAGAAGATCGACGAAATCAAGCAGCAGAAAGAATCCGCTATCCATGATCAGAAGTTCGAAGAAGCCGCCGCGTTCCGGGACGAGGAACGGAAAGCCCGGCAGGAGATGGAAAAGATCATGGAGGAGTGGCGCAAGTCGCGCGATGAGAGCGTCGTCGAGGTTGGCGAAGAAGATATCATGACCATCATTTCCAAATGGACCGGCGTTCCTCTGACGCGGCTGGAATCCAAGGAGATGGAGCGTCTTCTTTCAATGGAGACGGACCTGGAGAAGACCGTCATCGGCCAGAACGAGGCTGTCTCGGCCATCTCCAAGGCGTTGCGCCGGTCCCGGGCCGATCTCAAGGATCCGCGGCGTCCCATCGGATCGTTCATATTTCTCGGCCCGACGGGGGTCGGCAAGACGCTGTTGGCCAAGGCGCTGGCAGAATTCATGTTTGATGATGCCGATGCCCTGATTCAGATCGACATGTCCGAGTACATGGAAAAGTTCACCTCCTCCCGCCTTGTGGGCAGTCCGCCCGGATACGTGGGATATGAAGAGGGCGGGCAGCTGACCGAGCAGGTGCGCCGGCGTCCCTATTCCGTCATCCTGTTCGATGAGATTGAGAAGGCGCACCCGGATACCATGCACATCATGCTGCAGATCCTGGAAGAGGGGCGTCTGACCGACAGCCTCGGCCGGACCGTCGACTTCCGCAATACGGTGGTCATCATGACCTCCAATCTCGGTGCCGATCTGGTTCGGCGAGGCGCCGGGCTGGGCTTCGGATCCAAGTCGGAACACGAGGATTACCAGAAGCTGCGCGAAAGCATGCTGGAGGAGTCCAAACGCGTGTTCAAGCCGGAGCTCATCAACCGGATCGACGACATCATCGTCTTCCGGCAACTCAATCGCGACGATGTGATGCGCATCATGGAGATCGAGTTGAAGAAGGTCCGGGAGCGTCTGGGCAGCAAAAACATCGTACTGAATCTCAACGACGATGCGCACGAATTCCTGATTTCGAAAGGCTACGACCCGCAGTACGGGGCACGGCCCCTGCGCCGGGCCATCGGCCGGTACCTGGAGGATCCCCTCGCCGAAGAGATCCTGAAGGGGAACATCCAGGACAACGAAGCTGTGGACGTGGGGTCCGACGGCGAAAAGCTGACCTTTCAGCAGCTCGCCGGCGCGAGCTGATTGCCCGGCAGGGCCACGCCGCGCGTCCCTGACTGGCCTCGTCCGCTGTCCGCTATCCGGCGGCCTCACCGAGCATCGGCCAGAAGGCCTCGATCAGCTTGCGCATGCGGGGCATGGCCTCCGTCGTAGCTTCCGTAACTTCCTCGTGGGACAGGGCCTGTCGACTGATGCCGGCGGCATAGTTGGTTATGCAGGACAGGCCGGCGACGTCCATTCCGGCGGCGTTGGCCAGAACCGCTTCGGGCACCGTGGACATGCCTACCGCGTCTCCGCCCATGGTTCGAAACGCGCGAACCTCGGCGGGTGTCTCATACGAGGGGCCCGAGGAGGCGAGGTAGACTCCCGACGAGAGATCGATATCCGCTTCCTTTGCCGCTTTGTAGAGCATGTCCCGAAGCCGCAGTGCGTACACGGTTGATTGATCGGGGAAGCGGACCCCGAGCGTCGGCTGGTGAGGGCCGATCAAAGGATTCCCGCCCATCATGTTGATATGATCTTCGAGTACCATCAAATCGCCCGGATGGAGATTATTGCGCATTCCGCCGGCCGCATTGGTGAGCAGGAGGGACCGCGCGCCGAACTGCTGGAGGGCGAACACCGGGATTGCTACAGGCGTCCAGCCGGCCCCTTCGTAGTAGTGGCGACGGCCCTGGAAAATCAGGGTTTTGACCGATCCGAGGGTTCCGACAGCCGCCCGGCCGGCATGCCCGGCCACGCCGGTTTTGCCCAGTCCGGGGATGTCCGCATAGGAAATGTCCGCGTCCAGGTCGAAGGCCTCGACCACATCATTCCAGCCGGATCCGAGGATCAGTCCGGCCTTCACGGAGGGCCGGCCGAGCCCTTCATAGAGGGCCTTCGCCGCCTTTTCGAGTTGCCCGAGGTCGATCATCGGGCCCCCCGGGGCAGGATATTGTCGCTGATGAGGGAGTGGGGGGGCACGTGCTCGTCCGAGAGCCGGAAGGCCTTCCGCAGGTGCTCCCGGACCTCGTCCAGGTTGGATTCATCGGCCGCGTGGACAACCAGGAGGGGGTCTCCCTTGTCTACATAATCGCCGACCTTGCGCATCCGGTCGACCCCGACGGCGGGGTCGATTGTGTCATCGGTTTTGGATCGTCCCGCGCCCAACAGGAGGCATGCCTTGCCCACGGCTTCCGCGTCGACTTCCTCCACGTACCCGGCCACGGGCGCCGGGACCTCCTTTTGCACCGGGGCGCGGGCAAACTTGCGGACATCATCCAGCACGGAACAATCCCCGCCCTGGGCTTCCACCATGCCGCGAAAACGCTCCATGGCCGCCCCGGACTGAATATGTTTCTGGAGGATTCCCAGGGCTTCGACCTGGTCTTCCGCCTTGCCGGTGAGAATCAGCATCCGGGACGCCAGGGCCATGGTTACCTCCATGAGGTCGTCCGGTCCTTCACCGGCGAGGCAGCGCAGGGACTCGATCACTTCGAGGGCATTGCCCGCTGCGTGGCCGAGCGGTTGGTTCATATCCGTAATAACGGCTGCCATGGCTTTGCCCATTCGACTCCCGACTTCAACGAGGGTGTGGGCGAGTTCCTGGGCCTGCTCGTGCGTCTTCATGAAAGCGCCCTTGCCCCACTTCACATCGAGGACGAGGGCATCCACCCCCTCGGCCAATTTCTTCGACATGATGCTGGCCACAATCAGGGGGATGGAGGGAACGGTGCCGGTGACATCGCGCAGGGCGTACAGCTTTTTATCGGCCGGCGCCAGGGTGCCGGTTTGCCCGCTGATCGAGCAGCCGCAGGACTGCACCACGCCGATGAATTCGTCCTGGTTGAGGTCCGTGCGGTACCCGGGAATGGACTCCAGCTTGTCCAGGGTCCCGCCCGTGATGCCCAGACCGCGCCCACTGATCATGGGAACGGCAATATCGCAGCAGGCGACGAGGGGCGCGAGGATGAGCGAAATCTTGTCGCCGATTCCGCCCGTGGAGTGCTTGTCGGCCTTGGGCAGGGAAATGCTGGAGGTATCGACCAGATCCCCGGAGCGCATCATGGCATCCGTCAGCACCGCCGTTTCCTCGAAGTTCATCCCGTTCAGGTAGATGGCCATGGCGAGGGCGGCCATCTGGTAATCGGGAATCTCGTCATCGGTGTAGCCCCGGATAAAGAACCTGATTTCTTCTTCCGACAGGGCCTGCCCATCCCGCTTCTTTTCAATTACCCAC
>CAZCOO010000058.1:0-14310 GCA_964500395.1 uncultured Verrucomicrobiota bacterium | reverse complement strand
CGTTGAAGACGGGGTGATAGGGCTGCGGAAGCTGGTTGAGCGTGAGCATCCCGATAATCACGGCCAGGGCCGCCCCGAGGATGGTGCATTCGAAGGTTACCGGGATGAAGGCGGGCCAGCTATTGAATGCGGAGCCGCCGGCGTTGACGGGATAGTCCACTGCCGAAATCCAGTACTGCAGGTAAAATCCGCCGGCGCAACCGGCCAGTCCGCCCAGGAGCACGATCCAGGGGAGGATGGTGCGCTTGATCCCGAGGGCCTCGCTGAGACCGTGGATGGGGAACGGCACGTGGGCGTCGATGCGGGTGTACCCCGCTTCCCGGACCTTGCGGGCGGCCTCGACAAGCTGGTGGGAGTCATCGAATTCGCAGATGAGTCCGTACAGGTCCTGGTGTTGGGGGTCCGGCCTACTCATTCTCTTCGTGCTCCTCGTGCCCGGCGTGTGTGATCTCGCGCAGTTCGAAGATCGAGATGATCGGGACCCAGCGGATAAACAGCATCATGGCGAAGAGGAAGAAGCCGATGGTGCCGAGGTAGAGCCCCCAATCCCAAACCGTGCCGGCGTAGTTATCCCACGAACTGGGCAGGAAGTCCCGGTGCAGGCTGGTGATGACGATGATGTACCGCTCCAGCCACATGCCGATGTTGACGATGATGGAAATGACAAACAGAACGGGAATGTTCAAGCGCACGCGGCGGAACCAGAGGAGCTGGGGAATGAGGCCGTTGCATACAATCAGCATCCAGAACTGGAAGGCGTAGGGGCCCGTCATACGGTTCACCATCATGAAGCCTTCGTATTTATTGCCGCTGTACCAGGCGAAGAACATTTCGTTGAGGTACCCGTAGAACACCATGATTCCGGTCGCCAGCAGGATCTTGGCCATATTGTCCAGGTGCCGCTGGGTGATGAGCCCCTTGAGCCCGTAGATGGCGCGAACGGGAATCACCAGCGTCAGAACCATGGCAAAGCCGGAGTAGATCGCCCCGGCCACAAAATACGGAGGAAAGATGGTGGTATGCCACCCGGGCTCGATGGAGACGGCGAAGTCCAGGCTCACCACGCTGTGCACGGAGACCACCAGCGGCGTAGACAGACCGGCGAGCAGCAGGTAGGCGACCTCGTAGCGGGCCCAGTGCCGGGCCGATCCCCGCCAGCCCATGGCGAAGATCCCGGCCACCACCTTGCCCACCCGATTCTTTGTCTTGTCCCGCACGGTTGCGAGGTCGGGAATGAGCCCGGTGTACCAGAAGATCAGAGAGACCGTGGCGTAGGTCGACACGGCGAAGACATCCCACACCAGCGGGCTGCGGAACTGCGGCCAGGTCCCCATCGTGGCCGGGTACGGGAACAGCCAGTAGAACAGCCAGGGGCGGCCCAGGTGCAGCAGCGGAAAGATCCCGGCCGCGGACACGGCAAACAGGGTCATGGCTTCGGCGAACCGGTTGATCGATGTGCGCCAGTCCTGTTTGAAGAGGAAGAGAATGGCGGAGATCAGCGTACCCGCGTGACCGATGCCGATCCACCAGACAAAGTTGACGATGGCAAAGCCCCACGCGTTGGGGACCTGCAGCCCCCACACCCCGACACCGCGCATGAGGAGCCACACCGTGGAGAGTCCCAGCGCTCCCAGCAGCATGGCGGCGATCGACAGCGTGGCGTACCACGGCAGGGGCTGGGTCCGGCGGAAAATGACCGACATGATGGTGTTGCCGACGGACGCGGGGGTCTGCCCCGGGGCCATCAAGGGCCCGGCCTGGCCCAGCATTTCATCTCTGTTCGACGATTTTCCCATCAGGCGTGGTCCCCTCCTCCATGCCGGCCGCCGGCGGACGCGTCGGCATGCCCGGGCGCGCGGGGATTGGGATTGGTGATCTTGGCAAAGTAGGTCGTGCGCGGGCGGGTTCCGAGATCGGCGAGAAGGCCGTAGTTGAGCAGGGAGGCGCGGCGGCGGGTCACGGCGCTGTCCGGGTCATTGATATCCCCGAAGACGATGGCCCGGGTGGGACAGGCCTGCTGACAGGCCGTCTTGACCTCGCCGTCGCGAACCCGCCGGTTTTCCTTCTTGGCCTCGATGCGGGCGGCGCTGATGCGCTGAACGCAATAGGTGCATTTTTCCATTACGCCGCGCACCCGGACCGTGACATCGGGATTGCGCATGAGCTTTTTCTGCGGGGTCTTCTCGTCGGTGTACTGGAAGAAATTGAACCGGCGGACTTTGTAGGGGCAATTGTTGGAACAGTACCGCGTGCCCACGCAGCGGTTGTAGACCATCTGGTTGAGGCCGTCGTGGCTGTGGACCGTCGCCCCGACCGGACAGACGGGCTCGCAGGGGGCGTTCTCGCAGTGCATGCAATTGACCGGCTGGGAATGAATCGCCGGGTCGTCCGCGGATCCTTCAAAGTATTGATCGACGCGAATCCAGTGCATCTCCCGCCCGTAGCGCACCTGTTCCTTGCCCACAATCGGGATGTTGTTTTCGGCCTGGCAGGCGACCATGCAGGCGCTGCAGCCCGTGCAGGCGTTGAGATTGATCACCATGCCCCACTGTTCGCCCTTGCTGTAATCGAAGGGCGATTTGTAGAGGGTTTCCTCTTCGCCGGGGATGTGTTCGCCGGGGGGATGCTGGGCAAAGCCGGGGTGCTTTTTGAAGTCCGCTGCGCTGGTATGGCGGACGAGGTACCGCTTGCGCATGTGCGGGGCGCGGGTGCGCTCCATCGCGTGATGGAGCTGCGTGCAGGCCAGGGGATAGCGCTCCCCGGTGGAGGCGATCTCGACCGCTCCGCCCTCCCACGGCTGGTCTGCCGGTTGAATGGCGTAGGTGTCAAACCCGACGTCGAGGGCCACCTGCCCGCCGTGCTTGCGGCCGTACCCCAGGGTTACGACGACCGTATCCGGCGCCAGGCCCGGGGTTACCCAGACCGGCCCGCGGACGGTCCGGCCCTGGAGCGTCAGCTCGACGACGTCCTCGTTGCTCAAATCGCGCTCGGCGGCCAGGGCGGGAGAAACCTGGACCACATTGTCCCATGTGAGCTTGGTCATGGGGCGAGGCGTTTCCTGCAACCAGCCGTTGTTGGCGTACCGGCCGTCGTAGACGGCGGGATCGGGACGGAACAGGAGCTGCGGCCCCCCGCGCTCTTCGAGCGGAGGAAGGTCGATGCGCTGGAGGCGCACGTTCTTCGGGGCCGCGGCCGTACCCGGAATCAATCCGTCGTGCAGGGCCCGCCGCCAGGCCGGGGTAAACGCGTCCCCAATGCCCGCCTGCTCCCAATAGGACTTGAGGATGGCCTGGCCGTCCTTCACGCCCTCGCCGGTGAGGGGGTGGAGAAATTCGGCGACGGACTTGCCGCTGTACAGGGGTTCGATCAACGGCTGGCGGGTCGTGACGGTCCCGTCGTAGGCGCGCTCGTCGCCCCATGACTCGAGGGCGTGGGCGTGGGGGATGTGCCAGTGGCACAACCGGGATGTTTCGTCAAAGTGAGAGCTGAGGTGGACGCGCGTGTCGACCCGGTCCAGGTATTCGGCAAACCGGAGGCCGCCCGGCGTGTTGTAGACGGGGTTTCCGCCGGCCATGATAAGCAGGCTGACTTTGCCTTCCGCCATATCCTGCACCAGCTCGCGAAGACCCGCCCGCTGGTCTTCGGGGCGATCCTCCACCGGCTCCAGGTAGCGGACGGTGCGGTCGGCGTTGGACAGCGCATGGTTGACGGCGTGGGCCAGGGCGTGGACCTCGGGGGGCTGCCGGTCGCCGGCGATGACCAGGCCGGTCCCGCGATGAGCCTTCAGGTCGTCGGCCATGGCCTTCACCCAGCCGTCGAATCCCTGCGTATCCACGGCGTCGTCGCGGGCGCCCACGGCAACGGCCAGGGCCCGGGCGATCCGCTGGATATCGGGGGAGGAAGCGGGGATCCGGTGGTCGGCGACCGTGCCGGTCGGCGACGGGACGGGCTCCAGGACGTACAACCGGTTGGCCGGCAGCTCGTCCGTTCCCTCCACCCCGGGGCGGCGGGACATGAAATCGCGCGCATACCGCACGCGGCCCGGCCCTTGCGCGGTGAAGTCCGCATCCAGGGACACCACGACATCCGCCCGGGTGAAATCGTAGACGGGGTGGACCGGATCGCCAAAGGCCAAGCGGGCGCCGGCCCGGGCGTTGTCGCGGTCGACGGGGTCGAACTGATGCCAGCGGGCCTCCGGGTACGCGTCCAGAAAGCGGTGGAGAATGTCGGCCGTGGAGGGGGATGTGACCGTCCCGGTCAGAACCCGGACGCCGGCGCCGCGGACGGCCGTTTGCTGGTCGAGCGCCTCCTGCAGGGCCGCGAGATACTGGTCCCACGTGCTGGGCCGGCCCCGGAACCGCACGCCCCGCGACCGCTCCGGATCGTACAGGTTGAGGATTTCGGCCTGGGCGAAGGCGTCGGTGCCCCCCAGGCTCGCCGGGTGGTCCGGGTTGCCCTCGATTTTGGTGGGGCGTCCCATGTGGCTTTCGCCCAGAATGCCCGTGGCATAGCCGTCCAGGCTGAGGTTCGTGGCAAAAAACAGCGGCTTGCCGGGGACGATCTGCTCGGGGGATTTTACGTAGGGTACGATCTTTTCCACGGGCTGCTTGGTACAGGCCGAGAGGCCGGCCAGGGCCATGCCGGCCCCCATCAGCTTCAGGAAATCCCGCCGGCCGACGTCATCCAGGCCCGGGTGCTGCGAGGGAAACTCGCGCTCGACAAACGCCTGGAACTCCGGGGTTTCGGCCACTTCGTCCAGCGCCTGCCAGTAGTCCGGCCCGCTTTGTCCCTCCAGTTTTTCCCGGATCGCCGCCATGTCGAGGCGGGGCCGTTCTCCGATCGGACTCGACGGGGCGGCGGCCGATGCGGCGGTCGCGTCGTCACGCCTGGTAACCTCCACCACGCGCTGGCCCACAGGGCGGCCCATGGCGTCTTCCCGGGCGGGTCGCGGCAATTGATTGGGATCTAGCGATGACATATCCAGCAGTCCAGCAACTCCAGGTTCTCGTTGTTTACGTGGTATTCCTCGACAAGCTGATCCCCCAGGGCCTCCTGGTCCTGCGGCGCTTCGTAGGCCATGTTGAAGACCTCTTCCCGGGGCCGGATAAACTCTTCGGGATTGCGATGGCAATCCAGGCACCACTTCATGAAGAGGGGCTCTTCTTTCCAGACCAGCGGCATCTCGTCAACCCGTCCGTGACAGGTGGCGCAGCCGATGCCCTTGTTCACGTGGATGCTGTGGTCGAAATAGACAAAATCGGGGAGGTCGTGAACCCGGTTCCACTCCAGCGATTCGCCGGTTCGCCAGCTTTCCCGCACCGGTTCGAGCATCTCGCTCTCGGTAAAGATCTGGTTGTGGCAGTTCATGCAGGTGCGCGTGGGGGGGATGTTGGCAAACGAGGAATCCTCGACGGAGGTATGGCAATAGCGGCAGTCGATCCCCATGTTGGCGTGATGCTTGTGGCTGAAGGGAACGGGCTGCCGCCGGGGCAGGTGGGTGTATCGCACGTAGGACGAGCGGTGAATCAGATCGAGTGCGCAAAGCCCGCCGACCGCAAGGAACAGAAGTAGCACAATACTGAGTTTTGCTATCGAGTTGGCGCTCGGCCGAAAAACCTGAGCCATCGCTCTCCCTCTACATCGTCGCCCCCGCCGCACCGCCGCTGACCGGCCCTGTGCGACCCCGTCTCCATGATCGAATTTCGCGCATCTTAGAGAAAGCCCATGGCTTTTGCAACCGTCACATGAAAAAAGATTGCCCGCCGCATCGGCAGGACCTCGAACGGGGGACGGCCCGGCGCCCGGGCCGCGGGATTGACACTCCGGCGGCCCCGTGCCATAGAACACGGCGATGAGCATGTTTCCCGACTACCAGCCGTCCGCCGCCCGCTCCCCCCGCCACATCCAGACCGGCCTAAACCTGGGCCTGGCCCCGGTGGGCGTCTCCCTGCTGCTAATCCTCGCCCGCCCCGGCTGGCCCGGTCCGTTTTTGTGGTCGATGTTTCTCGTGTCCCTGGGACTGGTCCTTATCTACCGGGGCTGTGTCGACCTGCCCCGCAAGGAGCACAAGACCCTCCCCGTCTTTACCCGCCTCGCCGCCCGGTGCGATGCCTGGTTCCCCCTGTTTCTTTTCGTCATGCAGAACGTCTTCTGCATCCTCACCTTTGCCATCCTGTGGGTACAGATCCTGGACATCGGGCTGGCGGAGTACACGCAATGGTGGCACCACCTCATCCTGGGGTTTGTCATCTTTCTGTTCCCTTTCCGGCGCGGGCTTCTCGAATACCTGCGCGATCGCGATATCGATACCGACGGACTCGTCGAACAGGGCCTGCGGTACCTGACCTGGATTATCGGGGCCGTTTTTTTGACCGGGACGCTGACTCCGTGGATCGTTTCCGCCACGCAGGGTCCGCAGAAGGCGCCGGTGGGACTGGTTGTGCTCTGGGTGCCGGCCACGTTGATCGTCATCACCTGCCTGTTCCTGTTCACGGAACACCTCGTGACCTTTCTCGGGCGGCGGCGACGCCTGCAGCCCCCGGAGGATGGACCCGGGAGGGGATAGCGCGTCGCGCGCCTGAAGGCCCGGGTCTCTCCGGCCGTCCGCGGTGATCGATCAACCGGTCCGTTGCCCCGCATCTCCGGGGGGACTCAGGGCACACCGCCCGGGCGATCCTGCAGCCGCGTTTCCACGGCCTCACCCGGCTCGGGATAGTCCAGCGTGTAGTGAAGCCCCCGGCTCTCGCGGCGCGCCTGCGCACAGCGCACAATCAGGTATGCGACCGCCGTGATATTCCGCAACTCGATCACATCCGGCGTGATCTCGTAACTCAAATAGTAGTGCCGGATTTCGCTGCGCAGGTTTTCCACCCGGCGCAGGGCCCGCTCCAGCCGTTTATTCGTTCGTACAATCCCCACGTAATCCCACATCGAGGTCCGGATTTCGTTCCAGTTGTGCTCGACGACCACGGCCTCGTCGCTCGGTGCGGCATCGCCCGACTGCCAGGCCGGCAGGGATACATCGGGACGGGCCTCGGGGGTCCGGTCGGCCAGGTGAAGCGACAGCCGCCTGGCCATCACCACCGCTTCCAGCAGGGAATTGCTCGCGAGTCGATTGGCCCCGTGCAGGCCGGTACAGGCCACTTCGCCGATGGCATACAGACCCGGCAAGGCGGTTTGGCCGTCCACCCCGGCCTCAATCCCTCCGCACAGGTAATGCGCGGCCGGCACCACGGGAATCCGGTCGCGCGCAATGTCGATGCCATACTGGCGGCACACGGCCGATATATTGGGAAAGCGGCGTTCGAGAAATTCCCGGGAGCGGTGGGTGATATCGAGATACACGCAGGTGTCGCCCCGTTTCTTCATCTGGTCATCGATGGCCCGGGCCACGATATCGCGCGGGGCCAGTTCCCCCCGATCGTCGTAGGCGGACATGAAAGCCCGGCCCGCCCCGTTGAGGAGGCGCCCGCCCTCCCCGCGCAGGGCCTCGCTGATGAGGAAGGACTTCACATCCGGATGATAGAGGCAGGTGGGGTGAAACTGAACAAACTCCATGTTCAAAATCGGCAGCCCGGCCCGCCAGGCCATGGCGATGCCGTCCCCGGTCGCCGTATCCGGGTTGGTCGTGTAGAGGTAGACCTTCCCCGCGCCCCCGCTGGCCAGCACCGTGGCCCGGGCGCGCACCGGCACCACGCGGCGGGTTGCCGTATCGAGGAAATAGGCCCCGACGCACTGGTTGGGCATCGGCGCCCCCAGCCAGTCCGTCACCAGGAGATCGACCGCCAACCACCCGTCCCGGCAGTCAATGGCCGGGTGCTCCCGGACGGCCTGCAGCAGGGAGGCGATAATTTCATGGCCGGTGATGTCTCCGCTGTGGAGAACCCGGCGCGCGGAGTGCCCGGCCTCCCGGCCGAGATCGTACTCCCCGTCCCTCCCTTCCCGCCGGGCAAAAGAAACGCCCCACGCCTCCAGATCCCGGATGCAGTCCGGTCCGTCTCCGAGGATGCTGGTTACCACCTCTTCCCGGCACAAGCCGGCGCCGGCCTCCAGCGTATCCCGGATGTGGTTCTCCAGGCTGTCATCGCGGTCGACCACGGCCGCGATCCCGCCCTGGGCCCAGTCGGAATTGCTGTCGGAGAGGCGCTTTTTACTCGCGAGAATCACGCGGCCGAACGCCGCCAGCTTCAAGGCCGCGGTCAACCCCGCCAACCCGCTGCCGATGACCAGGTACTCGCACGTCTCTTCGTTCGTTCGTTCCATTTTGCAAACGGCCCATCCAGAGGCAAACCCGCCCACCTATAGCACACGAGGGCTTCGAGCGCACCGCCCTCGAACAGGAAATTCAATGATTTATAACAAATCGGGAATACGGGAAAGACATACTTGTGTACATTCAATACATCGTTTACATTCAGAATTTGATATGGACGTCCTCTTAGTAGAACCGCCTTCGACGCCGGAGCCGATCCTCCCCCTGCATGCATGGGGCAGGCAGCCGTCTCATGGTTGGTCTCCGCCCTGGAGCCTCGAATGTCTGCGCTCGTTTATCACACGCCACACCCGGCATCTGTGCCGCCTGATCGACTGCCGTCTGTTTTCCGACTTGGAGTCGGATCTGACCCAGGCCATCGAGGCCTGCCCGTCCCCCCGGATCATCGTGGTCAACACCGAGACGGAATCGCTGGGGGAAGCCTCCGCGGTTCTCGAGATCGCCAAGCGCCATTTCCCCGATACCAAAACCGTCATCTGCGGCTCCTATCCCTCCCAGCACCCCGATCGCTGCATGGAGCTGCCGCGGGTGGACTACGCATTGTCGGGCGACCCCGAGATCATCCTCCGCAACCTCCTCGATTATCTCGATGTCCCCCGCCGCCTGCGCCACGTGCCCGGTCTCATCACGGGGGACAGCCCGGAGAAGCATCCCTCCTGGGTCGGCAACGTCAAACGCCTGACCCTCGGCACATGGGACGACATCGTGTGGGCCGGCTACCGGGCCGGCGTCGGAGACGACCGGGCGGTGGCCATCACCCGGCTCTCCCGCGGACACACCGGCCTTCCCTGCGACAAGGCATTCGGAAACGTCGATGAGCCCTTCCGCATCTGGCCGCTGAATCAGATCGCGGAAATCGTTCAGCGATGCGCCCACCTGGAAATATCCGAGGTGTTCCTCGACGACCCGCCGGGGGTCTGGACCCCGGAACGCCTGACCGCCTGGTGTGATGCGCTGGACCGGATCCGCAACCTCCAACCCTGGGGGTTCCGCATCCTGCCCGCCTGGATTGACGACGACGAGGCCGAAGCCCTGGCCCGCGCCAAGTGTCGTCACCTGGAAATCCTGTTCCCCTCCTGCGAGCCGTCCGTCCTCGAGACCTACGGCTGCATCCTGAGTTACCGGGAACTGGACGATTCCATTTCTCTACTCGAGTCCCTGGGCATCCACGTTCACCTGACCTTCTGGATGGGCGGTCCGGAGGAACCGGAAGGCGAGGCCGAGCGCATTCTCCGCGCCCTGCAGAAACTCTCCCCCAACCGGTACACCATCTCGCCCTTCCCTCTCTCCCTCGACTCCCCCCTCTACCGCCAATCGATGGAGCAGGCCCGGATCCCGCACCTGGAGGACTGGCTCGAGTGGTCGCTCCGCCCGTGGACAGCCGAACGCCCCGTGCCGCTGTGGGGCGGGCAGGAACAGCTCAACAGCCTGCGGCAGGAAATGGAAGAGATCGAGCGGAGCCTGAATCGCAATCTGCGCTACCGGTTCCAGCGCTGGACCCGCAGCCTCGGGTCGCGCAACTGGATCGACTCCCTTGAACAGAAGGCGCTCAGCCTGATCATCCCGACCCGCTGAGGCCGCCCCCGGCGGCCGGGGTCATTGCGCGCCGCAACACTTCTTGTACTTTTTGCCGCTGCCGCAGGGGCACGGATCGTTGCGCCCCACCTTGGGCTGATCCCGGCGGACCGGCGCCGCCTTATCCTTCAACCCCGCTTTGAGGGCCTGCTCATTGCCGCTGCTCGAGGCGCGCGAGGGCGCCCCGGAGGCCGTGGCCACGGCGGGTTCCCGGCTTCCCAGCGCGGAGACATCCTTGTGGACGTACTGCTGCGGGAGGGATGACAGAAAACTTTCAAAGGCTTCCAGCGAAGTGGCGGACCGAAAGATCTTGGTGGCGATCTCCCCTTTGATCCGGTCCATGAGGTCCGAGAACATGTCGTAGGCCTCCCGCTTGTACTCCACCAGGGGGTCCCGCTGGCCGTAGGCCCGCAACCCCACGCCCTGGCGCATGGCATCCATGCCCCGGAGGTATTCCTGCCAGTGCGAGTCGATCGACTGCAGGATGATATGCCGTTCCATGGCCTGCAGGGCCTGGGCATCTTCCACTTCGGCCTTCAACTTGTAGGCCTCGAGGACCTTTCCCGCCACCCGCTCGGTGAGCGCCTCCGCGTCATCGGCCGCGTCCTTCAATTCCTCTTCGGTGACGGCCACCGGGAAGGTCACGTGCACCCACTCCACAAACCCTTCGAGCCCGTCTTCCCCGGCCATGGCCGCGCCTTCGGCCTGCGTGTGTATACAGTCCTCCACGATCGAATTGATGTGATCGTGCGCACTCTCGGACTGAAGGACATCACTGCGAAACCCGTACACGATTTCGCGCTGGGTATTCATCACATCGTCGTATTCCAGGGTTCGTTTCCGGATGGAGAAGTTGTGCTGTTCCACCCGCTTCTGGGCGCGCTGGATGGATTTGTTCAACCAGGGGTGCTCCAGCACTTCCCCCTCCTCGATGCCGAGCTTTTCCATGATCCCGGAAATGCGTTCCGAGCCGAACAGCCGCATCAGATCGTCTTCCAGCGAAATATAAAACCGAGAGCTTCCCGGATCGCCCTGCCGGGCGCAGCGGCCCCGGAGCTGGCGATCGATCCGCCGGGATTCGTGGCGCTCGGTGCCGATCACATTGAGGCCCGACGGCTTCTCCTGGAGCACCTGCCGCAAGGTCTTCCCGTCGACCTTATCGTCGAGATCCAGGTCGCTGCGGATCCAGTCATTGGGAATATGGACCACATCCTCGCCCAGCTTGATGTCGGTCCCGCGCCCGGCCATGTTGGTGGCGATGGTCACCGCCCCTTTCTGACCGGCCCGGGCCACAATCTCGGCTTCGCGACCGTGATTTTTCGCATTCAGCACATTGTGCGGGATGTTGCGCCGCTTGAGCATCCGGCTGAGCAGCTCGGATACCTCGACCGACACGGTGCCCACCAGCACCGGCTGGCCGTGGTTGTGGCAGTCTTCAATCTCTTCGATCGCGGCCCGGTATTTCTCCCGCTGGGTCTTGAAAATGAGGTCGTTGTTGTCGACGCGGCGCACGGGCCGGTTGGTCGGAATCACCACGACATCCAGCTTGTAAATCTCGTTGAACTCGTCGGCCTCCGTCTCGGCCGTGCCGGTCATGCCGGCCAGTTTGTCGTACATCCGGAAATAGTTCTGAATAGTGATGGTGGCCAGGGTCTGCGTCTCCCGCTCGATCTTGACGCCTTCCTTGGCCTCGATGGCCTGGTGGAGGCCGTCGCTCCAGCGGCGCCCCGGCATCAACCGGCCGGTGTTGACGTCTACGATCATCACCTGGTTGTCCTTGACCACGTATTCCACGTCCTTTTCATAGACGCAGTAGGCCTTGATCAACTGGTCGACCGCATGGATCCGCTCGGTCTTTTCGGCGAATTCATTCTGCAGGGTCTGGCGCCGCTCGCTCTTCTGTTCGTCGCTGAGCGATTCGTCCGCTTCCAGCAGGGACAGCTCCGAAGCGAGGTCGGGCACGACGTAGGCCTCCGGATCGTTCGGGCTCATGGCCTCGCTGCCCTTGTCCGTGAGGCTGGCGTCATTGCCCTTTTCGTCGATGGTAAAGTACAGCTCTTCCCGCAGGGCGCGCGCCTGCTCCTTGTACATGTCGGTCAGCATCATGCCGTCGACCTTTTCCAGGAGCCGGCGATTCTGGGGATCCTCCAGGATGTGCAGGAGCTGCTTGTTTTTCGGCATCCCCTGGTGAACCTGGTAGAGCTTGTATTGCGCCTCTTCGGTCCGGCCGCCCTCCAGGAGTTCCTTTACCTCCCGCATGAGCCGGTTGCACAGCTCCTGCTGCCGCCGAACCAGTCGCTGCACATCGCTCTTGTGGGCCAGGTATTCCTGCGAGGAGTACGGGGCGGGCCCGGAAATGATCAGCGGGGTACGGGCCTCGTCGATCAGGATGCTGTCGATTTCGTCCACGATCGCGTAATGATGCCCGCGCTGAACCTGGTCCTCCGGGCGAAAGGTCATGTTGTCCCGGAGGTAGTCGAACCCGAACTCGCTGTTGGTGCCGTACGTGATGTCGCACCGGTACTGGGCCCGGCGCTCGGCCGGCTCCATCATGTTCTGAATGCAGCCCACCGTAAGCCCGAGATAGCGGTAGACCGCCCCCATCCACTCGGAATCGCGCATGGCGAGGTAATCGTTGACCGTGACCAGGTGGACCCCTTCTCCGCTGAGCGCATTGAGATAGACCGGCATCGTCGCGACGAGGGTTTTCCCCTCGCCCGTGGCCATCTCGGCAATCTTCCCCTGGTGGAGGACAATCCCCCCGATGACCTGTACGTCGTACGGGACCATGTCCCACGTCACCTCGCTGCCGGAGACCTCGATGGTCGTCCCGCATAACCGGCGACAGGCATTCTTGACCACCGCAAACGCCTCGGGCATGAGGTCATCGACCGTCTCCCCCTCCTTCAAGCGGGTCCGGAACTCGTCCGTCTTGGCCTTCAGCTCGTCTTCGGAGAGTTCCTGGTAGGCCTCTTCGAGCTCGTTGATGTGCGCCACCATGGGGCGCATCTTCCGGATATCCCGGGCATTCTTGGTCCCGACGATTTTCTGTAACAACCACTGCATAAAAATTGGTTCCTGATTGAATGTTCAAGAGGCTTGGACAGAAAGCACGCACCTTATGCTCAAACCGGGCCTATGGCAAGGATTGGAGAGCGGGGCCTCCTCCGCTTCGGCGGCCGCAAACGGCCCGCGGCGAGCACCCCTCCCCCGGGTGCCCGGCCTACTCCGTCCGGTCCGGATACCGGTAGATCGATCCCTGATAGCCCCGGAGCAGCAGATCGCCGTCCTCCCGGCCTGCGACGCTGTCAGGGCCGATGGCGACTTTTCCCCCGCCGCCGGGGGCGTCGATCATGAAGTGCGGGACGGCATATCCCGTGGTGTGCCCGTGCAGGCTGCGGATGAGCGCCTTCCCCTCCTCCACCGCGGTCTTGAAATGGCCGGATCCCAGGATCGGGTCGCACTGATGCAGGTAGTAGGGTTTGACCCGAAAGCGCAGCAGGGTGGTGAAGAGCCGGCGCAACACCTCCGCATCGTTGTTCACGTCTTTCAGCAGGACGGTCTGGGCCATCAGCGGGATGCCGCCGTCGGCCAGGCGGGCACAGGCCTCGCCCACTTCGTCCGTGCATTCCGCGGGGTGGGTGACGTGGATGCTGAGCCACAGGGGATGCACCCGCCGCAACCGCTCGACCAGCCCGTGCGTGATGCGCTGCGGCAGAACCGCCGGGATCTTGGTGCCGATGCGCAGGATCTCCACGTGCGGAATGGCCCGCACCCGGTCGAGCAATCCGCCCAGTCGTTCATCGGACAAGATGAACGGATCGCCGCCCGAGAACAGGACATCCCGTATGCGGGTGTCGCCCTCAATGTAGGCAATGGCCTCGTCCCACACCTGCCGGTCGGGAACGTACTCTCCGGCTCCCACCATGCGCCCCCGGGTGCAGTAGCGGCAGTAGGTGGCACAGAAATCCGTCACCAGGAAGAGGACCTTATCCGGATAGGTGTGAACGATGCCGGGCACCGGTCGATGATCGTCCTCCCCCAGCGGATCGGCCCGTTCGCCCGGATGGACCTCGAATTCCGCGGCGCGCGGGATCATCGTTTTGCGCAGAGCGCCTCCCGGATCCCCGTCCGCCACCACGGACACGTAGTACGGCGGCATCCCCACGGGCAGCGACCGGCCGCCCCGGGCGAACCCCTCGCGCTCCGTCTCCGTGAGGGAGAAGATACGTTCCACCCCGGCCTGATCCCGCACCCGGTTTCGCAATTGCCACCGCCAATCCGCCCACTGGGCGGCGGTCGCGTCGGGGAAATACCGCCGCCTGAAGCGGGCGGCGCGCTCGGATTCCGGAAAGTCAACACTCATGCAGCAGCACCCGCACCCGGGATCGGAGCCGGTCATCGTCAAAGGGGGGACAGTCTTGGTGCACCCGAGAGGATTCGAACCTCCACGCCCTTACGGG
>CAZCOO010000057.1:10212-14315 GCA_964500395.1 uncultured Verrucomicrobiota bacterium | reverse complement strand
GCCGCTGAGCATGGCGAAGATCTTCGGCATCCTCACGGTCGCGGCCTGGCTGCTCCTGCCCACCCTGGGCCGGTCGAAGGAAAAGGGGCGCCAGATGAGCAGCATCGCCAACGCCGGGCAGATCGTGAAAGCGATCTATATGTACGCGACCGATCACCGGAACAAACTCCCGGATTGGGGAGCCCCCACAGACCTGCGCATCAGCAGCGGCGGGGATGAAGACGGCGGGCCCATCAATGAAAACCAGGTCCTCTACGAATACATCAAAGATCCCCGGGTATTTCGAAGTCCGTCGGACAAGGGAACCACGTGGGGGCCTCTCTCGGGCGATCACTGCTTTATTCAGCATGGCACCAGCTACGGGTACGCCGCCTCGGATTACCGCGGGATCCGCGGCCTCACCCCCGGAGCCAAGATTTACACCTACACCAATACCAGCAAAAAGGTGGCGGTGTTCGAAGCGCCCATGGCTACGGACCAGAGCGACAAGCAGGACCAGTGGTACTCCACCGGCGAGGGCGGCGTCGTCGGATTCCTCGACGGGCACGCCGATATGGTGATGTCCAATGCTCCAACCCCGGACAGCAATAACCCGTATTATTGAGGCGACCGCTGCCGGGATCAGCCGCTGCGTACCCCGAGCGCCGGGGGCGGCTCCCGAGGGTCGGCAGCCATCCTTTAAACCGCCTGCAATCCCCTCTTGACGGGCCCCCCGGAATTCAATATGTTCAATCCATATTGAACGTACCAGAATCCATCCTGGATGTGCGGGTCACCCCGGGGCCGGGACGTGACGGGGGCGAAGCCCGCCTTCCCATATCGACACAGCGGCTGATCAGGCCCATTCCGCTCGCTTTCATATCTCCATGAACGCTTCCGTGGAAGAAATCCGCCGGCAGTTTATCGAAACTGCCGGCAACACGACCCAGTCCATCGGCAGCGGCCGAATCCTGGGGCAGATCTTTGCCTACGTGTACCTGAGTCCGGCGCCCCGAGCGCTGGACGACATGACGCGGGACCTGGGGGTGAGCAAGGGCAGTGCCAGCATGACTGTGCGGCAGTTGGAGCAGTGGGGGGCGCTGCACCGGGTCTGGGTCAAGGGAGAGCGGCGGGATTACTACGAAGCGTCGGAAGATTTCGGCCGGTTTGTCCGGCGGGCTCTGCTCGACCTGGTGGAGAGCCGGGTGCAGGAAGCCGGCCAGTTTCTGGGGGAGGCAGAAGAAACCCTTCGCTCCCTGAACGGTCGATCCAAAGCGGAGCAGGCGGAAGTGAAGTTTGTTCGCCGCCGGCTGCAAACCCTGAAAAAGTTCCGTGATCGGGCCCGGTGGATATGGGATAAATCCATCATCCGATTACTTGTGAAGAAGTGAGGGAAGGAGGGGATGGTGCCGGATTTTACACAATCCCGTCACAGGCCGACTGAACCCTGTTCTCGGGAACGAGGTGTTCCATGAGTGTTCCATTATTAGATCTCGTTGCGCAGTACCGGGCTATCAAGCCGGAAATCGATGAGGCCGTCGCCTCGCTGTTTGCCTCTCAACGGTTCATTCTCGGCCAAGAGGTCGAGGCCTGCGAGCGGGAAATCGCGGCCTACAGCGGTGCGTCTCACGGGGTGGGGGTCTCCAGCGGAACCGATGCGCTTCTGATTTCCCTCATGGCGGAAGACATCGGGCCCGGGGACGAGGTCATCACCACGCCCTACACCTTTTTTGCCACAGCGGGCTCGATTGCGCGCACCGGTGCCCGCCCGGTGTTTGTGGACATCAATCCCCGGACCTTCA
This sequence comes from uncultured Verrucomicrobiota bacterium, assembly GCA_964500395.1. GTDB lineage: Bacteria > Verrucomicrobiota > Kiritimatiellia > CAZCOO01 > CAZCOO01 > CAZCOO01. Next base: position 12,534 of record CAZCOO010000057.1, on the reverse strand, counting down.
ATATCGATCCCGAACAGATTCGGGGGGCCATCACGCCCCGGACGCGCGCCATCATTCCCGTCCACCTCTTCGGCTGGATGGCGAATCTCGACCCCATGCTCTCCCTCGCCCGCGAATTCGGCCTCGTCGTGATCGAGGATGCCGCCCAGGCGATCGGGGCCCAGTGTTGCGGCCGTCGGGCGGGTTCGCTGGGGGACTACGGATGCTTTTCTTTCTTTCCCTCCAAGAACCTGGGCGGGGCCGGGGACGGGGGCATGGTGGTGACGCAGGACCCCGAACGGGCGGCAAAGTTGGCCAAGTTGAGAAACCACGGGATGCATCCAAAGTATGTGCATGACATGATCGGCGGGAATTTCCGCCTCGATGCGCTCCAGGCAGCCGTGGTGCGGGTCAAGCTGCGCCACCTGGAGGGGTGGACGGCCGGACGCATCGAGAACGCCCGGCGGTACGATCGCCTCGTTTCCGAGGCGGGGTTGGCGGACGACCCTGTCCATCTGCCCGACCACCCCCACAAGGAGGGGCCGCCGCGAGCGGAGGACCGCGAGGCCTGCCGTCACATTTTCAACCAGTACGTGATCCGGGTTCCGGATCGGGATGCCCTGCGGGATCACCTGAATGGGCGGGGCATCGGCCACGACGTCTACTATCCCATTCCCCTTCATCTGCAGGCCTGTTTTGCCGGCCTCGGGTATGGGGAGGGGGATTTCCCCGAGAGTGAGCGGGCGGCCCGGGAGACCCTGGCGCTTCCGGTTTTCCCGGAGCTGACGGATGAGCAGGCGGTGGAGGTGGTGGACGCGATCCGGACCTTTTATCAATAACCGAGGAAGTTGCCATGGATGCGAAGGAACGAAATATAGTCTGGCACCAGTCGTCCACTACGCCGGTCGATCGGCGGGCCCTGTTGAAGCAGCAGGGCTGTGTGCTCTGGTTTACGGGGTTGTCCGGCTCCGGGAAGTCTACCATTGCCCACGCCCTGGAACACGGTCTGGTCCATCTCGGGCACGCCGCCTATGTTCTGGACGGGGACAACATCCGGCACGGCCTGAACAGCGATCTCGGGTTTTCCCCGGAAGACCGCAATGAGAACCTCCGCCGCATTGCCGAAGTGGCCAAGCTCTTTGCCGACTGCGGGATCATCTGCATCACGGCGTTCATCTCCCCGTACCGGTCGATTCGGCAGCAGGCCGCCGACATCATCGGGCCGGATCGCTTTCGGGAAATCTACATTGCCACGGATCTCGAGACCTGCGAGCAGCGGGATCCCAAGGGAATGTACAAGAAGGCCCGCTCGGGGGAGATCGAAGGCTTTACCGGGGTGTCGGCGCCCTATGAGCCGCCGGACCATCCCGCGGCCTCCATTTCGACCGATGGCCGGACGGTGGACGAGTGCACCCGGCAATTGGTAAGCTACCTCCGGGCGGACAATATCCTCGGCCTGCACGATGAATACGTGCTTTGAGGCATAAACAATTCCCGCCCTTTTCCATACATTACCCTTGTGAATCTGCGGTACACAGTAGTCTGCCTGCTGGCGAGCGCCGTTGGCCTTCTGGCCGGCGGCGGCCCCCTCCACACCCTGGTGGTGGTGAACGACAACAGTGTCGATTCCCAGGAGCTGGGGCAGTATTACCAGCAGCGACGCGGGATCCCGGAGAGAAACATTGTGCGCATCCGGGTCTCCACGAACTACACCATGTCCTCCGCGGTGTTCAGCAACGATGTACGCGCGCCCGTCCTTGCGCACATTCAGGACCAGGGCCTCAGCAATCAGATCGACACCATCGTGTTCAGTCGCGATATTCCGTACCGGGTTCGGCATGTGCGCACGACGTTTCCGCCGCTCAGCCCGCCGATCACCAATGACAACAGCCTGACCGCGGCGATGTTTTACGGGGTGAAGGACTATCCCGACTCACCCACCTGCACCCTGCCGGCGGATACCTTTCACGATTACTTCCAAGCCGAGCGCGCTTTCCGGCATGCCGGGGCGCCGAGCAGCAACCGGTACTATTTGAGTTCACTGTTAACAGCATATAATCAGGATCAAGCCCGAACTCTGGTGGATCGAAGCGTGGGTGCCGATTACTCCCGCCCCACCGGGCAGGTGTTTCTGGTTCATTCAACCGATCCTTTCCGTAATGTCCAGTGGCCTCAGTTTGAAGATGCGGACTTCCTCCAACAATTCCTGACAACAACCCAGGACTGGAAACGGCCTGTACTCTGGGCCCTGAATAACCAGAGCAACATTGTGGGGCAATCAATCGGCCGCGGGAATCAGTCCGGCCCTATACAGGGGAATGGGTACATTGAAGGGGCCATTGC
>CAZCOO010000057.1:5039-10202 GCA_964500395.1 uncultured Verrucomicrobiota bacterium | reverse complement strand
GGCCATTGCGGAACACTTGACGTCTTTCGGCGGATTTCTTTTTGATAATCCGTCGCAGATGTCCGCTCTGGACTGGATCCAAGCAGGTGCGGTGGCGACGCACGGGACAGTTGTTGAACCTTGCAATTATACGAATAAATTTCCCCAGGCCCGTCTTCACTACTGGTACGCAAGGGGCTTTTCCGCCGGTGAGAGTTTTTGGGCGTCCGTCCAGGCGCCCTACATGGGCATCTTTGTCGGGGATCCGCTGTGTGCTCCCTACGCGGTTCCGGCAGAACTGACCGCATCCATGCAACCCGGCTTCCCGGTCAGCGGAAGCATTGGCCTTTCCGTTACGGGAAGGGCCAGTTCGGCAGAACACCCCTTGTCGCGCGTTGATTTATACGTGGACGGGATCAAAGACCGAACGGTGACGAATTTGACGCCTCGCGCCGGCACGGAGATAAAAATTACCCTCAATGGAACCCATGTCACCGCAGAGGTGCAATCGGGAGACGGTCTTTACGGTGCCGTCGAGCGGATCGCGGACGCTGTGAATTCATCCAACCTGGGCGTCGAGGCAACCGCCCGCGCGGACAGGCTTCAGCTTCGGCAGGAGGCGCTGGGACAATCCGCATCGAACTGGTCCGTGTCTGCGATGACGACGAACAGCTCGGCTCCGCCTTATCTTGATGTCCGTGTGGCGCACACCGGGTTCCTGCAAAGTGTGTATTTTGCAAAAGAATTTCTTCTCCTGACAGGAGCCGCAGCCAGCGGCGATACCGTTCGTGCCGTTGTGACCCGGCTGGACGGGGTCCGGGTTACGAATGAGGTTGTAGCCAGTTCCAACACCACGACAAAGAGCCTCATGACGAATCTCATGGCGGCCGTGAACTCCGACCCCCTGCTCCAAGCGGCGAACGGCTGTCAAATCCGGGAATACGATTACGCGCAACGATATCCGTTCAACAATCGAGGCGAGGCGTATCTCGTCGCCCGCACCAACGGATGGGAGGGATACAACCTGCATGTGGATTTCGATGTCACGGGGACAGGACTGAACGATACCTCATTCAGCTCGCAATTCGATTGGAACAAGGATGTTCTGTCCGCACGCGCCACGGCCTTTTTTACCGTGGGAACGACACATTTGGTCGCCAATGCCTTCCTGGACACAACAAATTATGCTGATGGACCCCATGAATTGACCTGGATTGCCTATGAGGGGACGGCCGTTCGGACAGAAACGAGACAACAGATCCCACTGATTGTGTCGAACACCAGTCTGTCGGTTTCCATAACCTCCCCTCCACGCTACCACCTCGTTTCCATGGGGCAGATCGTGACGGTCGATGTGTCCGCGGTGTCGGGAGCGACGGTTACTTCGATTGTGCTTATGGCGGAAGGAAAGGCGGTGGAAGAGGCGACTGCGTCGAGTGGGTCCTTCACGCTGGCGACGACCAACTACGGGCCGGGAGCGTTGAGTCTGTTCGCGCGAGCATACGATACAGCCGGGGCGGTGGCACAGTCATCCGATCAGGTTTTACGAATTACACGCGACACAGATGGCGATAATTTACCGGATTGGTGGGAGTGGGAAAACTTCGCCTCCCTGACAAACTACGCCGGCGGTGACAACCCCGACGGGGATAAGGCGGATAATCGATCTGAATATCTGGCGGATACGGACCCCCAGAACCCGATGAATTATTTCGAGATAACCGATATCGATTTCCCGGGCTCCTCTGAAACAGTTTCTCTTTCCTTTGTTTCCAGCCCTATGCGGAAATATGCTGTTCAGTCCACGCCAAGCCTGGTTGCAACAGGCCTGCTTTGGAAGCCGGAAACAGGGAGCGGATTCTGGGGGGAGAGCAACAACACGACTTGGCGTAAAAGCTCCGCTGCTACAAACCAGAGCCTGTTTTATCGAATAGAGACACAGGTGCCGTGAGCATAGTGGCGCCGGCTGCGTCTCCTCACTCCTGAAGAATCCAATTTATGAGTCTCCGAGCAAGCGTACTGGGGGGAGCGGCATATGGCGTAGCGACTCAGGTCGGCATAGCCGTGTTCAAAATCGGCGGAGGCATAGCTCTCGCCCATCTCCTTGCCCCCTCCGATTTCGGCGTTGTCGCTGTGGCGCTCATCGTCATCGAATTCGGAAAAATGATTCAAACCCTCGGCCTGCGGCCTGCAATCGTGCAAAGAGGGGTTGATAATGAAGAACGGCTTAATACAGCATTCTGCATTCAATTGATTGTCAGTGTTGTTCTGGTTGTTCTCATATGCACCGTGATTGCGCCCGGGTGGGCTCAATGGTACAACGAACCGAAAATCCTGCATGTGGTGCAGTTGAGCAGCGTTGTGCTGATCATTCAGTTGTTCGGCTTTTTGCCCCTGGTTACCAGCCAGGGACACATGAGATTCGGGCTCATCAATGCGTCCCTGTTTGTGCGCGCTGCGGTGACAACGCTGGCCAGTGTCCTGTTTGCCGTGCTCTGGAGGAATTACTGGGCGATCGTATACGGTCAATTGGTGGGCGCCGGGGTGTGGTTAGCCGTGCTCTGGATAAAAACCCGATACCGGCCGTCCCTGCGGTTTTCGCCTCCCATGGCAAAAGACCTGATCGGGTTTGGAAAATTCTTCTTTCTCCACTCGGTATTACTCTTCTTTGGCCAGCACCTCGACAAACTCCTTACCGGAAAGATTTTGGATCTTGAGACCCTGGGGATTTACTACCAGGCACAAAAATGGCCCCTCATGTTGGTGATCATGTCGAGTTCGGCGGTGCAGCCGGTCTTTTTCACTGCGTTCTGCAAAAAGCGTTCGGATGTGCCCGCACTCGCGGCTGCGTACCAACAAATGCTGCTGCGCATGTCGCTGTTGGTCTTTCCGGCCTGCATCGGTTTATTCATCATTTCAGAGGATTTCGTTACGCATGTGTTGGGTTCGGAGTGGCTGCCTGCATTGACGCCCCTGCGATGGCTGGCGGCGGTCGCCATGATTCGCCTTTTAAATGCGGTAACCAGTCCCATGATCAAGGCGATCGGGCGCCCGGACCTCGTGTTCTACCTCAGTTGCATAGCCAATGGGGTCCTGTTGGCGGGGTTACTGATCTTCGGTTATCTGTGGGGGTTGTACGGCATTATCGGCGCCCTGGCCATGAAGCATATTCTCATGCAGATTCTTCTGTTCAGTGTAGTCCGGAAGAAGATCGGGGTTATACTGCCTCGAGCTATGCTGAGTATTGTGGAAGCCTTATCCCTGTGCCTCTGCATGGTACCGGTTTCTGTCGCCGTGCATTCCATGATGGCGCCCGGCCTGGATAGAATGTTCGTGACGGCCTTTTTCTGCGGGGTGATATACATGGGAGCCGTGTGTATACGATTTCGACTTTGGACCTTGAAGCGTGTCGAAGAGTTTGCCTTAGGACGACTCCGCCGCGGTTGAGAACAATCATCTCCGGGCCCGGCGACCATCCGGACGTTTGCAAAATGTCAGACAGCCGAAGACGCCGGCATCAGGCATTTTTTCGAAAGCCTCATTAACCATGGACCAAGACCCTGTACCCATCATTCTCTTCGGCCAACGACGCAGTGGGACGACCATTGCCTTTAAGCTGTTCCGGGAAGTGAAGTCCCTTCGTTGCTACTATGAACCTCTCCATCCATGGTTGATTCGGCATACGGACTGGAGCGGCCCCGAGTTGATTGAAACAGATGCAAAACAGGTGATGGATGAATATTGCCTGCTGGATCGCCGGCAATTTCAGGACCGGTATGCGCCGCTTGGGGCTCCGGTGTACCCTGTCCAGCAGGAGTTGAATGCCGCGTACTGGTCGGAACGACACTCAGATTACATCCGGTACCTGTTGGACTCCAGCCCGGCTACTCTCCTCCAACCCGTCCGTGTCAATTATCATCTCGCGTCCCTGAGCAGGGTTGACCCAGGCATGCGGTTTATCTGGGTATTGAGAAATCCGCGTGGTGTCGTAAGTTCACTGCTTCAATACAAACCGGAACAGTTCCCCTTCGGGCCCCCTCCCGGTCAGCAGACGGAGGCAGGCCGCAAAGGGATCCGGGGCGCAGTGGGGAGGGCGTGGCGACGCCGCCCCCTTCAGAAACGACCCGCTTCCCCACGCCCCCGCCGGCGCCGGAGCGGCAACCCCTGGAGCCAGGGAGATGCCGCCCGAATTCTGATTCAGCAGAATCCCCGGTATGCGCAATTCGCGGAGGCCCCTCTGTATATCCAACTCCTGGTTGCGTGTTATGATGCGGTGGACAGGGTGTCACACTTTTTTGACAGTATGCCGAAGGAGAATACAAGCGTCATCCGGTATGAAGATCTGTGCAGAGACCCGGACGCGATTCTGACGGCATCCTGCAAGTGGGCGGGGTTGCCCGTTCCCTCCTCCTCGGTGCGCTCCCTGGTGTCCCCGTCCCCAGCTTGTCCCTATTGCGAAGACAATCCCGGGTGGGAAACAGCGGAGCAGGACATTCAGTCGGCCGTGTACGGGGAGAGCGGGCGGGATCCCGCCCTTCCGGCCACACGTATAGGCCCCCACAAGCTGGAAATAAAACCGGATCGCACATAGGTATGCCTGAAAGAATGTTCTTTATTCTGGCCCTCGGGAGATCGGGCACGAACTTTTTAGCCGACTTGCTCAGTAGAGCAGAAGATGCGGTTGTTCTGCATGAGCCGGACCCGGCGGATCCGAAAAATTTACCCCTTCGATACTACGGGGTCCGGGACGAAGTTGTGGACCAGCTCATCGAACAAAGGTTCGAACGAGTTCTCGCCAACCAGCCTCCGTGCTCTACATACGGAGAGGTCAATTCCTATCTCAGGTACGAGGTCCCGTGGCTGAGGGCCCACTATGCCCCTTCCATCTTCCACCTCATCCGCGACGGACGGGACGTCGTGAGATCGATATATTCGCGATGGACATATACGCCATTTGAGCGCCATGTGCCGATCCTCCCGAGACGGCAGGATCCTGCCAGTGAAAGCTGGGCCCAATGGACTCGGTTCCAGAAGATATGCTGGTATTGGGATCAGACCAATCGAAGCCTGATGGATGAGGAAGTACCGCTGATTCGATTTGAAGATATCATTGCTGATTACCGGGCGTTCAAGGAAGAGGTAACAGATCCGATTGGGCTCCACATCTCTCATGAAGTATGGAGC
>CAZCOO010000057.1:1123-5029 GCA_964500395.1 uncultured Verrucomicrobiota bacterium | reverse complement strand
GAACAAACCCCGCAATACCTCTGTGGACTTCCTTCGTTCACTGGGGGGCAGGAGGAAGCGCAAGCAGGTTGACCGGACCCCGGCCTGGCCGGAGTGGCCCGAGGCGTGGCGTTCAACCTTCCGCAGCATGTGCGGGGAGACCATGGAGCGGGCGGGGTATACGCTGGACGCCCACGGGAATTGAAAGAACGGTGAATTCAAAGGTGTTCTATGTCTGCGGGGAGTTTGCCCCTGTCCACGGAGGAATCGCCGTGTACAGTCGGGATCTCGTCTGCAAGGCCGCCGAGATACGGGATGTCACCCTGTACCTGTGGGGCCGTCCAGACCACGGCCCCCCGCCGGCCCGTGTCTCCAGGCGGGTCGAAGTCCGCGACCATCGAGCAGCCGATCCCGAAGATCGACGTCAGGACCTGCTGGAGGATGTGGCGCGAGAACGTCCGGACGCGGTATTGTTCAATCATTTCCTTCTCTACCCGCCGGAGCTGGGGGCGGCACTGGCGAAACTGGGGCCTCCCGTATTCGTGCATGCGTACGGGGCGGATATTCTGCAGCTGAGAGGGGTCCGAAACCGCTTTCGTCAGTGGCGTGCGCTGACTCGCTATGCCGATGTGGTTACCATCAGCCGAAGCACCCGGCGCATTATACACCGACGGCTTCCCGGCGTATCCGTCCGCGCTATTGTTCCGCCGCGTATTTCACAAATTCCGCCGGTCTCCAACCGACCGCGCACGGGTATTCTATCGGTCGGACGATTGGTCAAGCGGAAGGGTTTTGATGTATTGCTCCACGCCGCGGCCCGGGTGTGTAAAAAGATGCCGGAGCTTCATGTGACGATCATGGGAGACGGGCCGGAACGGGCGTCCCTGGAGGGATTGGCCGCGGAACTCGGGGTTCAGGATGCTGTGACCTTTACGGGCTCGGTTTCCCGCCGGGCCATCGACGAGGCCCTGGCCACGCACCGTGTGTTCTGCCAACTGCCGCGCCTCCTGGCCGACGGGGATGTCGAGGGCTTCGGGATTGTCTTTGTCGAAGCCGCCGCCGCGGGCTGCCCGGTGGTCGCCGGCCGATCCGGGGGGGTGCCGGATGCGGTGTGCCACGACTACAACGGGTTTCTCGTCGACCCGGAAGATGCAGACGACGTCGCTGCTCGACTCGGCTCTCTGCTCACCGACGACGACCTGCTCGAGCGCATGTCCCGGCAGGGCCGCGCATGGGCGTCCCGTTTTTACTGGGGGAATCGTCCGGCGGAGGAGGTGTTTTCCTTCCTGCCGCCTTCGGGGGGCGGGCACCCCCAATGAAAGTGTTGCACTACATTGCCGCCTTTTTCCCGGAGCCCACGGGGGCTGCGTATTCCTCCTTTCGCCTGGTGAAGAGCCTGGAGAGGGAGGGGGTGGAGTCTTCGTATGTCGTGGACGACCGCGGGGGGCACTGGAAACGCGGCGGACGCCATGAAGGTGTATATGTACGATCGTTCCCCTTCACGAAGTCGGGGAAGCTGGGAAAGGCGCTCACCCTGGTGCGCTTTACGGCCTACCTGATTCGCAACCGCGGATCCTTCGATATATACCATGTTCACGGCGGCGATTACGTCAGCATCTTTCTCGGGTGATGGGTAAAACGCCTGCTGGGGAAGCCGACCCTGCTGAAGATTACATCCGATGGATGGGACACGCCGGAAGATGTCTGCGCCCGTCGGTATGGTCGGCTGATGGCGTTCTTTTATCGCTCGCTGGACGGCGTGGTGGCAATGTCTTCCGGCCAGCGGGCAAAGTGCCGAGAATTCGGGTTCTCGGGGCATACTGCCATTATCCCGAACAGTGTCGATGTGGACCGCTTCCATCCGATCCCGCCTTCAGAGAAGACTGAGCGGAAACGGGACCTGGGATTGCAGGAAGATCGATTCACATTGTGTTATGCCGGACTGTTAAGTAAGCGAAAAGGCATGGATATTCTGCTTGCGGTTCTGGAGCGCCTTCTCCGTGAGGAGCAGCCGGTCCAACTCCTTCTGGTCGGGAATTATTCGGGCCGGCTGACGAGAGAGGAGTGGCGGGCTGTTGCAAACGAGTACGGCGTGGATTCGTCATTGGTCACTTCGGATCGGATTTTACAAGTGGGGCGGGTAGATGATATGGAACGGTATTATCAGGCTTCCGATCTGTTTCTGTTTCCGTCCCGGAAGGAAGGATTCGGGACGGTCCAGGCGGAAGCGATGGCGTGCGGACTGCCTTGTATTGTGAATGACTTGCCGGGGGTATCTTCCGATATATTTCCGGATGACCGCTGTGGCATCCGGGTACCGGGAAATGATATCAACGAGTTTGTGGAGCATAGTCGCCGGCTCATCATGAACCCGGCCTTGAGGAACCGTATGGGGGAAGCGGCCAGGCGACGCGCCTGTGATCATTTCGCACTGGACGTGGTCACGCGGCGATATATCTCGTTTTACCGTCAACTCCTTAGCGAACAAAGATCATGAGTCACCCGCTTATTCTGGGAGAATTTCAGCCGCCGATGGTCGCGGGGCATCTGGATGCGGATCCCCTCGAGTTGCCGCCCGGCTATGGAGGAGCGAGTATTATCAATCTTGTGGAGGCCCGGCTGGCGGCCGGCCTGTTTACCGAAGTCTTAACCCTGGATGCCCATCTCGATGAGCCGATCCGGTGCTGGGAAGGGCCGCGGCTCCGGTTATGGGTTGCGAAAAGGCGGCCCCGCAAGGTTCTTCGAGACGGATTTCGGAAGGAACGGAAACTGATTCACGACATCATCAAACGTTCGGATGCGAGCGTCTGTCATGCCAATTGGACGTATGAATACGGTCTGGCGGCGGTGACCCAAAACCAAAAGCCTGCCCTTGTCACGGTTCGCGATCACGCGGGACATTGTCGCCGACATCAGGGGTGGCGTTATCTGGCTCTGTTTGCCATGACGCATATGGTATTTCGTAAAGGGGACTTTTTTACGGCGGTCTCCCCATACGTTGAAAACTACGTGAAACGGCACGTCGGCAGGGCTCCCGTGGTTGTGGTCCCGAATGTTCTCGGTACGACTGTGTTGAACCGGCGGAAAAAACCGCAACCGTCCTGCCGGCGCGTGGTCAGCGCCATTAATGCATCCGAATTGAAGAATTCCCGACGCGCTCTTCAGGCGTTTGCCCTTGTCCGATCCCGCTTTCCCGACGCCGAATACTGCATTGCCGGTTCCGGACTCGGAGAGGACGAAGACATTGCGAGATGGGCGCGAAAGGAGAATCTGGACTCGGGCGTTCGTTTCCTGGGGTGTCTGTCCTATCCGGAGATGCTCGAACTTATGGAAGATTCACGGGTTCTGCTGCACCCATCCCTGGAAGAAGCGTTTCCCATGTCCATTCTTGAAGGCATGGCTCTCCAACGACCGGTTGTCGCTGCCGTGGAGGCCGGGGGGGCCCGTTACGTACTCGACCAGGGCCGATGCGGCGTGCTGGTTTCCGGCCTTTCCGTGGAGTCCATCGCGCGCGGAGTGGAACAGACCCTGGTAAAGCAGGATGAAGATCAACTCCGGGCGGCGTACGCACGGGCGCTCGAGCTGAGCCATCCCGACCGGGTTCTGACAGAGTACCAGCAGATATACGAGCGAGTGCAAAACATGAAAAAGCACTGTTATCAGTGTAAGGGAAGCCCGAGTATCGGTATATAGAGTGATACATGATGGATAAACGCTTGGAAATATTGGCATTCGTATTTCTGATCCTCGGCATTCTGCTGTATGCCTTGGTCCAGGTGCTGACGGGAGTGGATTTTTTCTCCGCGGTTAAAGTGGGCGGCATTCTGCTACCCATCATACTTATCCTGTTTGCCGCAATGCACCCGATATGGCTGGGGATCGGTGTGGCGTCCATGGTGATATCCCTTCCAATTCCGATCCCCATCG
>CAZCOO010000057.1:607-1113 GCA_964500395.1 uncultured Verrucomicrobiota bacterium | reverse complement strand
GTCTCGGACTGAATGGCCTGTTCGCCGGATTGCTGGTGGTATTTGTCCTCGCTCAGATTGCGATGCGGAAAAACAAGCGATTTCAGTTCAATGATTGGTCCTTGAAAGTGATCCTGGCCGCAGGCGCCATTGTTTTATTGCGGATTCTGTATGATCGGCCTGGGTCAGCGCGTCTGGGGGGGACAGGCGGGGGCGGAGAGGCGTTTGTGTATCTGTTATCATTCATGTCTTTTGCCGCATTTGCCGTGGTAACCGCTTCCTGTGACAAGATCCGTCTTAATTTGCGGGTTGTGTTTGTACTGGGGCTTGTCGGCTTCTTTCTGATTATGGCTCGGCAAGGGGGGAGCATCCGCGCCATGGTGTACATGCTGTATCACCGACCCGCATGGCTTCTGGCCCCGATAGTGCTTTCCGGGGTATTCATGATGCGGTCGCAACGGACGATACGGGCTGATTGGCCGGTGTACCTCGTGATTCTGGGAATCCTGGGGGTTTCCATTCTATCC
>CAZCOO010000057.1:0-597 GCA_964500395.1 uncultured Verrucomicrobiota bacterium | reverse complement strand
TACGGGTACAGCCGCCGGACGATTATTATCCTGGGTATTATCGGCGTGATGGGGCTGGGCGTCGTGACGACCTTTTTCGCGGATGCGATCCCAGTGAGTGTCAGGCGTTCACTGTCTACAATCATGCCCCTTCAGCAGGATAACTTCCACCGGGTGGCGATCCAACACGGCTTCTCGTATGAAACAGGATGGACTTCCGATTTCCGGGCGACACTGTACAAAGTGGGATGGCAGAATATAAAAGAGAGTCCGATTGTCGGCAGAGGATTCGCGTTCGATTTGTCCGATCTTTTCGAACAGTACTATGCAGTTGGTGGCGGGATCGAGACATTCAAGGGCCTTGCCGCCATGACGGGCAATTACCATAATGCGCTTCTGTCCATTGCCGTCTTTGCAGGCCTGCCGGCCGCTCTCTTGTTTTTGGCGGGATTCCTTCGTTTGACGTGGCAGTTTGTATTTTACGTTCGCAGCCAGCGCGGACCTCCGGAGGAAAAGGTATTCAATGCGGCCATACTCGGATTCCTGTGCGCGAGTGCAGGACAGATGATTCTGAACGGGAAGGCATACGATATGCTTGTTGTATGCTCCGTGTTGGGG
>CAZCOO010000056.1:5492-15223 GCA_964500395.1 uncultured Verrucomicrobiota bacterium | reverse complement strand
TTCCTATTCGGCATAGAATTAATCCGCATGCTATACGAAAACGACGTTCGATACCTCGCCCAGTTTTAGGCCCATCGCCCGATTGGAGACGTTTTATGAAATTGCCCCTCACCTGGTTGCGCGACTATGTCGACTGCGGCGCATCCGTTCAGGAACTATCCGACGCCCTGACGTTTTCCGGGGTTGAAGTCGAAGGGATTGAGACCTGCGGCACGGACCTCACCGGGATGGTTGCCGCCGCGGTGGAGGATGTCCGCCCCCACCCCAACGCCGATCGCCTGACGCTGTGCACGGCATTTGACGGGGAGCAGCGCCTGCCGGTGGTCTGCGGAGCGCCCAATGTGCGCCCCGGCATGCGGGCGGCCTTCGCCCCGGTGGGCAGCGTGCTGGCCAACGGCATGAAGCTGAAAAAGGCAAAGATCCGCGGCGAGGTCTCCCGGGGCATGCTGTGCGCGGAAGATGAACTCGGCCTCTCCGACGACCACGAAGGCATCATCGAACTGCCGGCGGATACGGAGCCCGGCACCCCGCTGGCCGAGCTGCTCGGCGGGCCGGAGACGGTATTGGACCTGGAGATCACCCCCAACCGCCCCGATTGCCTCAGCATCATCGGCCTGGCCCGGGAAGTGGCCGCCCTCTACGGGCGCGACCTGCGGATCCCGGCCTTTGCGCTGCCGGAGTCCGGCGACGCGGTGGAGACCCTGACGCGGGTGGACCTGGAGGACCCGGCCGGCTGCCCGCGCTACACGGCCCGTATCGTCCGGGGCGTCGAGGTGGCCCCCTCGCCGGACTGGATGCAGAAGCGCCTCCAGTGGTGCGGCATCCGGCCGATCAACAACCTCGTCGACATCACCAACTTCGTCCTGCTGGAGTGCGGCCAGCCGCTGCATGCATTCGACCGGGACCGCCTCCGGGAGGGGCGGATCGTGGTCCGCCGCGCGCACCGCGGCGAACGCATGCACACGCTGGACGACGTCGAGCGCCCGCTGGACCCCGATATGCTGGTGATCGCGGATGCCGAGGGCCCCGTCGCGCTCGCGGGCGTGATGGGCGGCGCCGGCAGCGAGATCGGGGAGGCCACCCGGGATGTGCTGCTCGAAAGCGCCTTTTTTGATCCGGGCCTCATCCGGCGCACCGCCCGCGCCGCGGGCCTCTCCACGGATTCGTCCTACCGCTTCGAACGCGGGGTGGATATCGGATGTGTCGATTGGGCCTCCCGGCGGGCCGCCGCCCTCATGGCCGAACACGCCGGGGGCGCCGTGGCCCCGGGGGTGATCGATGCCTACCCCGACCCGGCCCCGCCCGTCCGCGTCCCCTGCCGTTGGTCCCATGTGCGCGATGTCGTCGGGGTGGATGCCCCCGACCGCGAGATCCGCGCCCGCCTGGAGGCCATCGGCCTGACCCCGGTCGACGAGGCGGAACGCGCCGCCACCTTTGAAATCCCCTCCTGGCGGGGCGACCTCACCCGCGAAATCGATCTCGTCGAAGAATTTGCCCGGCTCCACGGTCTCCAGCACATCCCGGTGCCCGCGCCGCGGGCCCGCATTGTCCCGGATGCCGACGATACGCCCATGCGGGCCCGCTCGGACCTCCGGCGGGACCTCGTGGGGCTCGGGTTGCAGGAGATCGTCAACTACAGCCTGGTCTCGGGGGAGCTGTTGGACTCCTTCGACCCGGACAACGCCGACCGCCGGGTCGAACTCCCCAATCCCATCAGCGCCGATCAGTCCATCCTCCGCACGAGTCTGCTCCCGCAGATGGTCGAGACCCTCGGGCGCAACCGGGCGCACCAGGTGCCGACGGCCCGCCTGTTCGAGCTGGGCACGGTGTTTTCCCGGCAGGGGGACGGCGCCGCGGAGGAGCAGCGGCTCGCCCTCGGCCTGCTCGGTCCGGCGGGACGCCCCCCCCTGGCGGGCCGGGACCCCGTCCGCGAGGAGGAGGCGTTTGCCTGGCTCAAGGGCCTGATCGAGGCCCTCCTGGCACGCGCCGACATCCGGCGCCCCGCCCTCACCGCCCTGGACAGCCCGCTGTTTGAGCCGGGCCGCGCAGTCGAGATTCGGGCGCAGGACCGGCCGATCGGCCGCATGGGCCTGGTGCGCCGGGGCCTGCGGGAATCGTTGCGCATCGAGACCCCGCTGCCGGTCGCCGAACTGGCCGTGGCGCCCCTCGTGCAGACATTCGGGGCCGTGCGCCGGGTCGCCTCGGTGGCCCCGTATCCGCCCGTCAGCCGGGACATCTCCCTCTTCTGCCGCAGCCGCATCCGGCACGGCGAAATTGAGGAGGTCATCCGGCGGGCCGCACCAAAAGAGTTGGAAAACATTTCATTGTTTGATATATTCGCGAAAAAGGATACGGATCAGAAGAGCCTGGCCTATTCCCTTACGTATCGGGCGGCGGATCGCAGCCTGACCGACGAAGAGGCCAATTCGCTGCACGAACAGGTCGTTGCGGCCCTTCGGGCCATGAGCGGAGTGGAGCTTCGAGAGGGATAGACCGGGCTGCCTGAAACTTTGAATAAGGAATGCAGATGATGACTTTGTTCTGCCGGATGAACCAGTGGGCGCGCCTCCTCGCGGCCTTTCTCCTCGGAGAAGGGGCTCGCCGCGCGGCGGCCGTGCGCACGGGTCACTGGCCGGAACCTGGATTTGTGCCGGTCGCCCTGCGCCGGCCGCTGCCGGTGCGGAGCTGTGCGGTCCGCTCCCGGTGGGGGCGCGCCGCTCCGTGGCCGCACGTGAGCTGTTCTTTGCTACAAGGGCAAAGCGACTTCCTTCCGGTCCGCAAGACCTGATGGGAGGCGGAATCGTTTTACCCTGCCTTGTTCGCAATCGGGCTAATCGTCTCTGACCCAGTATCCGTTATGGACGGGAGTTCGGGTCCGGCCGGCGCCCTCAGGCCCCTGCACCGCGGGGGACTTGGAACCCGGCCGGCAGAGCACCCACCTCGAATTGTCGAGGTCAAGAGATTCAGCCCTCCAGCGGCAATGGCGGGGTATTTTATGAGTAGACGAGAAGAGCGAGCGGACCTGTTCGAGGCAGAGGCGCCCGCGACCAGCCCGACGGCGGGCGGCCAACCCCTGGCCGCCCGCATGAGGCCCGGCGGTCTCGATGAGATCGTCGGGCAGGACCATGTCCTGGGGCCCGGCAAACTCCTCCGCCGGGCCATCGAAGCCGACCGGCTGGGCAGCATCATCCTCTACGGCCCGCCGGGCTGCGGCAAACCCTCCCTCGCCGAGGTCATCGCCCGGGCCACGCAGCGCCGGTTCGAGCGGACCAGCGGGGTCCTGGCCAATGTGGCGACACTCCGCGAACTCCTGAAGAATGCCGAACGCCTCAAGCGGCTCAACCAGACCGAAACCATTCTCTTCATCGATGAGATCCATCGGTTCAACAAGGCCCAACAGGATGTTCTCCTCCCCCACGTGGAGGAAGGCACCATCACGCTCATCGGGGCCACGACCCACAACCCGTTCTTCTTTATCAACAGTCCCCTCACCTCCCGCTCGCAGATCTTCGAGCTGCAGCCGCTCGATACCGACGCCCTCGAGGACCTGCTGAACCGGGCCCTCCGCGTCGAGCACGGCCTGGGGGGGCGGGGGATCCGGGCCGATGCGGAGGCCATCCGACATCTCGCGCGGATCAGCGAGGGCGACGCCCGCCGAGCCCTCAATGCCCTGGAAATCGCCGCCCTCACCACCCCCGGTGAAGACCAGGGCGCGGCTCACATCACCCTGGCGGTAGCCGAGGATTCCATCCAGAAAAAGGCGGTCCGCTACGACCGCGACGAAGACGGCCACTACGACACCATCTCCGCCTTCATCAAAAGCGTCCGGGGATCCGACCCGCACGCCGCGGTCTACTGGCTGGCCAAGATGCTCTACGCCGGGGAGGATCCGCGTTTTATCGCCCGGCGGCTGGTCATCCTCGCCTCCGAAGACATCGGAAACGCCGACCCCCGCGGCCTGCTGATGGCCACCTCCGCGCTCCAGGCGGTCGATTTCATCGGCATGCCCGAGGCCCGCATCACGCTTTCCCAGGTCACCACCTACCTGGCCACCGCCCCCAAGAGCAACGCCGCCTACCTCGCGGTCGACAGCGCCCTCTCCGACGTGAAAGAGAACCGCACCCGGGAGGTGCCGCTCCACCTGCGGGGGACGAGCTACGCCGGGGCGGACCGCCTCGGCCACGGCGGCTACCAGTACGCCCACGACGGCAAAGGCCACTACGTCGCCCAGGAATACATGCCCGACGCCACGGTGTATTACGAACCGACCGACCAGGGCTACGAAGGCACCATCGCAAAGCGAATGGCCGCCTGGGCCGAGCAGAAACACCGGGAAGGAGGAGAGGCATGAGCGAAAAGACCGCACTGCGCGACCGGGTCCGCCGCCGCCTGGGCGACATCCCGCCCCGGACGTTGAATCGCGCGAGCGAGAAGGTTTGCCGCCGGCTGCTGGCCCTGCCCGCCTTCCAACAGGCAACCTGCTGTGCCCTGTACCTCTCGACGCGGCGCGAGATTCAGATTGAGTGCGCCATCCGCGCCCTCCAGGCGCAGAGCGCCCGTCTCTGCGCGCCGGCCTGGTCCCCGGAGCACACGACCTACCGCTGGCTGGAAATCACGCCCCAGTCCCGGTTCCAGTGCGGGCCGTACGACATCCTGGAACCGCGGGACGGTGTGGCGGTCCCCCCCGGCGACATCGATCTGGCCATCGTGCCCGCCGTCGCCTTCAGTCCCGCGGGCGACCGGCTGGGCCACGGCGGCGGCCACTTCGACCGCCTGCTCGCCCCCCTGCGCTGCCCCCGCATCGGCCTCGCCCTCGAGGCACAGATCCTCCCCGCCATCCCCGTGCGCGACCACGATGAAGCCGTCGATGTGGTGGTGACGGAGGAAACCTGCTACGTCGCCGGCGAGCGGATCGAGGACCCAACCCTTTTGTCACCCGAATCAACCCACACCCAACAACCGTCACCGCGCTCACAGGGTGGCGCGGCGGCGAGGAGGACACCATCATGAATCCACCCTTCTGGATCTGGCTCGCGGCCGGCCTCGGCTGCATCGGCGCGGGCTATTTCATCCATGCCGTACTCGACCGGGTCCGCATGTCCAATGCCCGCACCAAAGCCGACATCCTCGTGAAGGAAGCGAAGAATGAGTCCGAATCCATCATAAAGGATGCCAACCTGCAGGCCAAGGATGTCATCCTCAAGGCCCGGGAAGAGTTCGAGGCCGAAAGCAAAGCCACCCGCCGGGAACTGAAGGCACTGTCCGAACGGCTGGACCAGCGGGAGAACAACCTCCAGCGCAAGGTCGACCTGGTCGACCGCAAAGAACTCGGCATCGACGAGAAAATCGCCGCGGTGGATCGGGAACGGGAACTCCTGCGCCAGAAGCAGGACGAGCTGGACGAGGTCCTCACCGCCCAACGCCAGGGCCTGCAGGAAATCGGCCACATGTCGGAGGAGCAGGCCCGGGAGATCCTCCTGCAGCGCCTGCAGGAAGACCTGAAGATGGAATCCGAAACCCTGATTCGGAAGAGCCAGGAGGAGACGAAGGAAATCGCCGAGCGCAAGGCCCGCGACATCATCACCAACGCCATCGAACGCTATGCCGCCGACCAGGTCAACGAAGTCACCACCTGCAGCGTACACCTGCCCAGCGACGAAATGAAGGGCCGCATCATCGGCCGGGAGGGCCGGAATATCCGGTCCCTGGAAAGCCTCACCGGGGTCAATATCCTGATCGACGAAACCCCGGAGGTGGTCGTGATCTCCGGGTTCGACCCCCTCCGCCGCGAAGTCGCCCGCATCTCCCTGGAACGGCTGATCACCGACGGCCGCATTCACCCGGCCCGCATCGAGGAAGTCGTGGCCGAGGTCCAGGAGGAGATCGACGAGACCATCCGCCTCGCCGGCGAAGAAGCCATCTACGAACTCAACATCCGCGGGGTCGCCCCGGAGCTGGTCCGGACCCTGGGGCGCCTGAAATACCGGCACAGCTATTCCCAGAACATCCTCAAGCATTCCATCGAAATGGCTCACATCATGGGCATGATGGCCAACGAGCTCGGGCTCGATGTGGATATCGCCAAGCGCGCGGGGCTCTTTCACGACCTCGGCAAGGCGCTGACCCACGAGGTGGAGGGCAGCCACGCCCTCATCGGGGCGGACCTGTTGAAGCGCCACGGCGAAGAGGCCGTCGTCATCAATGCCGTGGCGGCCCATCACAACGACGTCGAGATGGAGAGCCTCTACGCCGTCCTGGTAAAGGCCGCCGATTCCATCACCGCGGCGCGGCCCGGTGCCCGCTCGGAAACCACCGAGATCTACATCAAGCGGCTCCAGAAGCTGGAGGAAATTGCCACCGGCTTCCGCGGCGTCGAAAAGTGCTATGCCATCCAGGCCGGCCGGGAGGTGCGCGTGATCGTCGAACCCAGCAAGATCAACGACGAGGACGCCATGCAGATGGCCCGGAACATCAGCCACCAGGTCGAGGAACAGCTCCAGTACCCCGGCCAGATCAAGATCACTGTCGTGCGGGAAACGCGCTGCGTGGAATACGCGCGATAACGGGAGGGATTTCGACATGCGCATACTGGTTGCAGGCGACATTACGGGGTCCCCCGGCCGCCGCGCGTTCGCGGAGATCGCGGGGCGCTACCGCCGCGAGGGCCGGGTGGAGGCCGTCGTCGCCAACGCGGAAAATGCCGCGGGCGGCCGCGGGCTCACCCCCAGGCTGGCCGAGGAACTCCTCGCCGCGGGCGCCGATGTCCTCTCCATGGGCGATCACACCTGGGACCAGCGGGAGCTGGCCGACTACCTCCGCGGCACCCGCACCGTCATCCGGCCCGCGACCTTCCCCCCCGGCTCGCCCGGTCGGGGCTGGACCACGGTCGCCACCGACGCCGGCCCGCTGACCGTCATCAATCTCATGGGCCGGGTCTTCATGGCCCCGCACGACTGCCCCTTCCGGGCGGCGGACGCCATTCTGGAGGACCTGCCGGCCGATCACGGCCCCATCCTCGTCGACATGCACGCCGAAGCCACTTCGGAAAAAATCGCCATGGGCTGGCATCTCGCCGGCCGGGTCGCCGCCGTCGTGGGGACCCACACCCATGTCCAGACCTCCGACAACCGGATCCTGCCCGGCGGCACGGCCTATATCACCGACCTCGGCATGACCGGCCCCCGCGATTCCGTCCTCGGCCGCGACCGCCATTCCGTGGTCAAGCGGTTCATTTCCGGCATGCCTCAGAAATTCAATATCGACAGCGATTCCCCGCCCCAGCTCGAAGGCGTGCTTCTCGAGGTCAATCCGGCGACCGGGCAGGCCCGCTCCATCGAGCGGGTGCGGGAATGCCTGGACGATACCTGATCCGGCCCTTCGTCGGTCCAACGCCCCCGGCGATGCCGGGCGGGTGCAGCCGTGGTCACCGGGCCGGTCGCCATTGTCCGGGACCGGCGCACGGCGACGGTCGACTACCGGACCACGCGGGCGTTGCCGGACCAAATGCTCCAGATCTGCTTTTCATCGGCGGGCTGGGCGTAGTCGGTCAGCAGCGTCGCGGCCAGGGCGCCCGAGGCCCAGCCGAACTGGGTCGCCTGCTCGAGGGTCCACCCGCGCAACAGACCGTAGAGCAGACCGCCGACAAAGCCGTCTCCGCCTCCGATCCGATCGTGCACGTGGATGTCCCGGGGCTCCACAATGTGCCGGTCCTCCCCGCCCGAGACGATGCACCCCCAGCGGTGGTGGTTGGCGTGCACCACCTCGCGCAGCGTGGTGGCGAATATCTCGACAACGGGAAAGGCATCCCGCGCCCGGTCGATCATCCCGTTGAAACCGTCGATTTGCGCCTGGAGGTCCTTGCCCCCCGGTTCGGGGCCCTCCAGCCCGAGGCAGAGCTGAAAATCCTCTTCGTTGCCGACCAGAATGTCGGACAGGGACGCGATCTCCAGAAACGTACGGCGAAGCTCCGCCTCCCGGCCTTTCCAGAACGAGGCCCGGTGATTGAGGTCAAAGGAGATCCGGCTGCCGCACTCTTTCGCGATGCGGGCAAGATCCAGGCAGAACGCGCTGGTCTGTTCGGACAGCGCGGCAATCAAGCCGGATAGATGAACCGCCTGGACCCCGTCCTCCCCGAACATCCGGTCCAGATCGAAGGCCGACGCATCCAGCAGCCGGCCCACTTCCCCCGCCCGGTCATTCTGCACCCGCGGGCCGCGCGATCCGTATCCGCTGTCGGCCAGGTTGAACTGGTGGCGGTACCCCCAGGGCGAACCCTGCTCCACCTCCGGACCTTCGACCGTCATGTGCCGGGCGGCCAGGTTGTCGCGGATCAGTCGCGATACCGGACTGTCTTTGACGAAGGTGGTGAGCACCGTCACGGGCAGCCCCAGGTAGGAGGACACGCTCGCCACATTCGTCTCCGCGCTGGTCACCTGGATCTCCAGGGTGGATCCCGCGTGAAAAGGCTGTCCGTTCTGAGGCGTGAGCCGTACCCCCATGCTGGAAGGCACGAGAAGGGCGGTTTTGCAATCGGGTTTGAATTCCATCCGTTCGGTCTCCGTAGGGTGTTGGGGTCTTTTTTCCTGCTCTGGCTGCGATCGATCTTCAGTCGCGCGGAACATCCTCCATCAGGCCTTCCACGGGAAAGTTGAAGTAGTCCACGGCGTTTCGGTAGCAGATATCCCGCACCATGCGGCCCACCAGCTTCAGGTCCCGGGGCAGCTCGCCGTTGTCCATCTTTCCGCCCAGCCACCCGCAGAGGATCCGCCGGAAATACTCGTGGCGGGAGAAGGAGAGGAAGGAGCGGCTGTCGGTGAGCATGCCCACGAAGCAGCTCAGCAGCCCCATGTTGCTCAGCGTGGTGAGCTGGTCTACCATCCCGTCTTTCTGGTCGAGAAACCACCACCCGCTTCCGAACTGCATTTTGCCGCGCTTGCTGCCGTCCTGGAAGTTGCCGGCCATGGTGGCCATCACGGCATTGTCCCGCGGGTTGAGGTTGTACAGGATCGTGGGGGCGAGCTGGTCATCGGCGTCCAGGCAGTCCAGGAAATTGGCCAGCGGACGCGCCAGCAGCGGATCGTCAATCGAATCGAACCCCGAATCCGGGCCGCAGGTCCGCAGCATCCGGGTGTTGGCGTTTCGCAGCGCTCCGATATGGTACTGCTGGGTCCAGCCCCGGCGGTGGTCCATCCGCCCGAATTCCAGGAGCAGGGCGGATTGAAACGTGCGGACGTCCCGCGGATTGCAGGTCTCGCCCCCGCGTACCCGGGCAAAAATGGAGGCGACGTCCTCGAGTGTGAACGGGGCGGCGGGAATTTCGTCCAGCCCGTGGTCGGACAGCCGGCACCCCATGCTGTGAAAAAACGCGTGCCGGGTATCCAGGGCCCCGAGGAATTCCTCGTAGGTGCGGATATCGGCGCCGGCCGCCTCGGCCAGGCGATCCACCCAGGCATTGAACGCCCGGGCATCCTGGATCTTCATGCCTTTATCCGGCCTCCAGGCGGGGAGCATGCAGACCTCCGCCTCGGGATCCTCCGCCAGGCGGCGATGGGGCTCCAGGGAATCACAGGGGTCGTCCGTGGTGCAGATGAGGCGGACCTTGTACTGCGCGAGCAGGCCGCGTGCGCGGAATTCCGGCCGGGCGAGTGTTTCTTTCGTCGCCTCCCAGACGCCGTCAGCCGTTTCGGGAGACAGGCGGGTGTCGCCGAGGCCGAAGGGAAACTTCAACTCCA